>JAIEQK010000200.1 GCA_019747795.1 Gammaproteobacteria bacterium
CGCTCGTTCGCGATCCCGACCGTGCCCGGCACCGTCCCGGCCAGCAGCAGCGGGCGCAAGGTCTCGATCGCGGCTGCGACCGCGGCGACGTCGGCCAGCCGCGCCGCGAACGGCAGCGACTGGCGCGGCCGCGGCGCGAGCCACAGGCCGTAGCGGGTGACGATGCCGAGACCACCGCGGCCGCACAGCCCCTCGAGGGCCGGGCCGTAGGCGTAACGCGTGCGCGCCCAGCAGTCGCTGCCGGGCAGCGCGCCCATGCCGGTGCGCAGCAGCGTGCCGTTCGGCAACACCGCTTCGAAGCCGCAGTAGAACGCCTCACGCTCGCCCCAGGGCCCGACGCTCCAGCGGCCTTCGAGCAGCGTGCCCAGCACGGCGCTCGCGCCGTTGGCTTCCACTTCGCTGCGGAACGGCAGCTCGCGCTCGCGCAGGTGCGCGTGGAGCGCGGCGTGGCTCACGCCGGCATCGAGCACCGCGCAGCCGTCGTGACGATCGATCTCGACGATGCGCGCGAGCCGGCTCAGATCGAGCAGCACCGCGGGTCGTCGGCCATCGCCCACCCGGGCGCCGTGGCCACTCGCGTCGGGCGTCCACCACACCTCGTGCGCGAGGCGCGGCACCAGGCCGACCAACTGCTGGATCTGTTCGGCGCTGGCCGGCGTCACCACCGCGCGCGGCCGCGCGCGGCGTGTGAGACCGGACGGCAGCAGGGCGCCGTAGCGCGCGCCTTTCGGCAACTCGCGCGCGTGTTCGGCGCCGACCACGGTGGCCAGGCGCGCCAGCAGTACCTCGAGCGGCAGGGCGTTGTCGTCGGCCATGGTGTCAGTCGCGCTTACGGCCGCCGCGGCCTGGCCATAGTCCGGACTTGCCGGGCGCCAGCAGGCCGCCTGGATCGAGCGCGTCCTTCAGGCTCTCGCAGGTGCGCAACCACGCCTGGTCGCTCCAGGCGTACTGCGCGGCGATGTCGTCCATGAAGTCGAGATGGGTGCGCAGGACGCCTTCGCCGCGCCCATCCGCCGCGGCCGCCAGCGCGCGATAGAGCTTGGCGACGCGCGCGCCGGCCTGCGCGTCATCGCGCGCGAACACCAGCAGGTGGCGATGGCGCAGGTCGCGAGGCCCGAGCTGGAACGCGGCGAGGTAATCCAGGCCATGCTCGTCGCACAGCGCCTGGTGGGCGCGAAAGGCCGCGAGCGCCGCATCACCGCGCAGCGGCAGGCTGGTGTCGACGTCGAGATGCGCGCCGGCGCCGACCCAGTCGAGCACGGCGTGTGCCTCGGTGCTCGCGACGCCGCGAGCGAGCGCCGCGTGCAAGGCGACGCCGGGCGCGGAGCCGGTGCCATCTTCGAACTCCAGGCGCGCGCCGGCCAGTCCACGCAGCGCTTCGCGCAGCGCCTGCGCATCGCCCGCCACGCTGTCCGCGGTGCCCGCGAACGCGCCGTGATAGTTCCACGCGCCGAGCCCGAGTTCGGCGCCGAGACGCGCGCGTGCCTCCGCGGCAAGCGGCCCCGAGTCGCCGCCGAGGCGGCGGCGCGTAGTCACCAGCGCTGCGTCCAGCAGCAGGTTCACGATGACTCCGCCCGGCGCCACCACGCCGTCCAGCAGCAGCGGGCGCAGGCGTTCGACCAGGACGCGCAGGTCGTCCTCGGCCGCCACGCTCACGCGATACGCGCGCAGCACCGCGGGTCGCGGCGTGAGCGCGAGCCCCAAGCGCGTGACGACGGCGAAATTCGCCTGGCCGAACAGACTGGCGGCGGGTAGTCCGTGGCGCCAGGGCAGCACGGCGCGTGGCTTGCCGCGCTCGCGCTCGCGCGCGCCGAGCCCGGTCTCGACCACGGTGCCGTCGGCGAGCACCAGCTGCAGGCCGCATAGATTGTCGAACTGTTCGGCGCGCGGCGTGTACCCATGGCCGCGCTCCAGCAGGTTGCCGAGCACGCTGCCCCAGCCGGCTGCCGGCGGCGCGGCCGTGAGCGCGCTGCCGCGCCGAGTGAGCTCGCGCTGCAGATCGAGATGGCTGACGCCGGGCTCGACGAGCGCGTAGCCGAGCGCCTCGTTGATTTCCAGCACGCGGTTCATGCGCTGCAGGTCGAGCATCACCACGCCCGCCTGGCGAGCGGCCGCGCCGCCGTAGCCAAGATTGCGACCGGTGGCGAGCGGCCACAGCGGCACGCCGCGGCGTCGCGCGATCTCGAGCACCTTCTGCACCTGCTTGAGATTGGCGGGTTGCAGCGCCGCGTGCGGCGCGCGGGACTGCGCGGCATCGGGCGCGAAGTCGTCGCGGTAGCGTGCGAGGCCTGACGCCTTGCCACTCAGCACCCACTGCGGCCCGAGCGCCGCGCGCCACTCTTCGAGCGCGGCGTCGAGCGCGCCCGCGTCGACGCGGGCTGGCGGCAGCGCGTCGCGTGGTTTCACGCGCGCAGGAGACACCAGGACACCAGGAGACCCGGCCCGTCGCCGCGCGCGGCCAGACCGGAGACGGTGCGCGCGGTCGCCTGTTCGAGCGAAGCAGCGTGCGCGAGCCGCGGCGCGGCCGTCGCCAGCCATCGCGGCCACGCGTCACCCGCGTCCGCGAGCGCCGTGGCGAGGGTGCGTACCGCGTCGCGCGCGCCGCGGAGCGTGTGCCGCGTGCGTGCCGCGACCAGCTCGTGCCGACCTTCGTACACCGGGCGATAGCCGCGCGAGGCGAGCAGGCGGGTCAGGACGAAGACCTGGGAATCGCGACCGAGCCCCACGCAGGCGGTCTCGCGCATGTCTTCCAGCGTTGCCGCGAGCGACGCGGCGTCCTGGTGGGCGCTCTCGCTGAGCCCGCAAGCGCGCGCGAAGGCCCGTGCATCCTCGCAGCCGCCGTCCACCACCACGCGCACTGTCGACGCTGCAGACACGCGCGCTCGCGCCAGCGCCGGCGCGAGCAGCGTGGCGCTGAGCGCGCCGGTCAGGAAGGTGCGTCGATCGAGCATGCGCGGACCTGGCGGCGGCGCGTGAGGCCCATGGCCTCACAGCGTGCGCGAGATGATCTCCTTCATGATCTCCGAGGAGCCGCCCGCGATGCGGCTGACGCGGTGGCCGGCCCAGGCGCGCGCGATGGGGTACTCCCACATGTAGCCGTAGCCGCCATGCAGCTGCAGGCATTCGTCCAGCACGCGGTTCAGCGCCTCGGTCGCCTGCAGCTTGGCCATCGCCGCGTCGTTGGCGTCCAGCTCGCCCTGCATGTGCAGCGCGAGACAACGATCGACGAAGCAGCGCGTGACGGCCGCCTGGGTGTGGCATTCGGCGAGCTTGAAGCGCGTGTTCTGCAGCGCGAAGAGCGGTTTGCCGAAGGCCTCGCGCTGCTTGGTGTAGGCGACCGTGTTGGCGACCGCGGTCTCGAGCGTGGTGATGGAACGCAATGCGACGATGAGCCGCTCCTGGGCGAGCTCCTGCATGAGATAACGGAACGCGCGATTTTCTTCGCCGAGCAGGCGATCGGCCGTCAGGCGCACATCGCTGTAGAAGAGTTCCGAGGTGTCCTGTGCGTGCCAGCCGACCTTCTCCAGGTTGCGGCCACGCGAGAAACCGGGGTCGTCGCGCTCGACCACGAACAGGCTCATGCCCTTCGCGCCGGCTTCCAGATCGGTCTTGGCGACGGTGATCACGAGGTCCGCGATCTGGCCGTTGGAGATGAAGGTCTTCTGGCCGTTCAGCACGAACGCATCACCGTCCCGCGTCGCGCGCGAGCGCATGCCCTGCAGGTCGCTGCCCGCGCCCGGCTCGGTCATGGCGATGGCGCCGATCAGCTCACCGGCGCACATGCCGGGCAGCCAGCGCTGCTTCTGCGCCTCGGTGCCGTAGTGCAGGATGTAGGGCGCGACGATGCCGGAATGCAGGTGGAAGGCCGGGCCGGTCGCTTCGACCTTGGCGAGTTCCTCGATGACGATGGCGGTATGCAGGAAGTCGCCGCCGGGGCCGCCGTAGATCTCGGGCACGAAACTGCACAGCAGTCCCTGTTCACCGGCCTTGCGCCACACCTCGCGACTGACGATGCCGTCCTTCTCCCACTGCGCGTGGAAGGGCACGATTTCCTGTTCGACGAAACGCCGCACCATGTCGCGGAACAGTTCGTGTTCGGGGGCATAGACGGTGCGCGACATCATGGCTCGGTGACCTGCGAATGGAATGGCAGCGCGACTATACGCCAGCCGGCGTGACGGCGGTGGCGCTTCAGGGCGCGCCGTGCACGACCAGTGACGCGAGCATGGCGTCAATCTCGGCATCGGCGCGCTCAGCGCCGCTCGCCGCGTCGGTGGCGGTGACCTGCACCAGCAGCTCGGCGAGCGGTAGCAGGGTGAGCTGGATGCGCGTCGCGATGCCGTCGGGACCGGGGGCGCGCAAGGTGGCGCTGGCCGCGTCGTGGTCCGCGACCCGCACGGCCTGCGGCCCGCGCACGACAGTGAAGCCCGCGTCGCGGCGCGCCGCTTCGACCTGGGCTTCGAGCAAGGCGACGGCCGAGGCACTGCCCGCCGTCGCGCGTCGCTCGACGCTCACGCCGAAAGTCGGGTTGTGACCGGCGTGGGGCGGTGCGTGCTTCAGCGCCGCGAATAGCGCGGCGGCGCCGCGGGGCGCGAGCGCCGCGTCGAGCGCATCCGCAGCGAAACGCAGGGTGTCGCCGTCGCGCTCGGCCTCGGCCGCACCGACGTAGGTCCAGCCGGAGGCGAGGCGCAGTTCGAGGCTCGGCCCCGACTCGGCGCTTTCACCGCAGCCGGCGAGCAGCGCCGCGAGGACGATGCAGTACTGGGCGAGTCGGGTGAAGGCGTGCGGTACGGTCATGGCGGTGGCGGGCTCGCGACTATCTCCATGATGCCCGAGCGTCGCGTCCCACGCAGCCGCCGCCGGACCCTATCGTCGCGCGCGCCCAGTGGTTATGCTCGCGGGCCGTCAACTTGGGAGGCGTACAGCATGCGATTCGGTACCTACGGCGTTTTCACCTTCACCGACCTGCTCGATGCGCCGCAGCTCGCGACGCTCGCGGCGCGCATGGACGAACTGGGCTACTCCACGCTCTGGTATCCGGAAGCCATGGGCTACGAGCCCTTCGCCATCGGCAGCTACCTGCTCGGCGCGAGTCGCAAGTTGATGGTGGCGAGCGGCATCGCCAACATCTACGCGCGCGACGCCACGGCCGCGGTGATGGGCACCAACAGCCTGAACAAGCTCTACGGCAATCGCTTCGTGCTCGGCCTCGGCGTGTCCCACGCGCCGCTCGTGGCGGACTTCCGCGGCCATGAGTACGCGAGCCCGGTGAAGACCATGCGCGCCTACCTCGATCGCATGGACCAGGCCTGGGCCGCGCTCGGCGGCGCGCCCGCCGAGAAGCCCGTGGTGCTGGCCGCGCTCGGACCGCAGATGTCGAAGCTCGCCGCCGCGCGCACCCTCGGCACCTTTCCCTACAACATCACGCCCGCGCAGGTCGCGCTGTCGCGCGCCGCGATGGGCCCCGATGGGGCGATCATCTGCGAGCAGAAGGTGTGCCTGACCGAAGACCCGGTGGTGGCGCGCAAGGCCGCGCGCGCGACGCTCGCGGTCTACATGGGGCTGCCGAACTACTACAACAACTGGTTCCGCCTGGGCTTCGACCAGAGCGATCTCGCCAACGGCGGCAGCGATCGGCTGATGGACGCGATGGTGGCCTGGGGCTCGGCTGCGCAGATCAAGGCCAGGCTCTCGGCCTACCTCGACGCGGGCGCGGCGCAGGTCGTGGTGCAGCCGATACGCGCCGACGGCCAGCCGGGGCCCTGCTGGCAGGCGCTCGAAGCGCTGGCGCCGAACGCCTGACGCAAGCCTTCGTCATCGCGCGTGGCGACGCAGGTCGCTCGCCACGCGCGCCGCCTGCTTTCTCCAGGACGCCCATGACACCCTTGGTCGACTACATCGCGACGGGCCAGGAATTCTCCCGTCATCTCGGTATGGAACTTCTGTCGGCCGAGCCCGACCGCGTGGTGATGCGCCTGCCCTACGGCGAGCATCTCGGCACCGAGCGGGTCAACGGCGGCGCCATCGCCTCCCTGGTCGACACGGTTGGGACCTGCGCCTGCTGGAGCCATCCGCGCGTCGGGCAAGGCTCGCGCGGGGCGACGGTCGGCTTCTCCATCAACTACCTCAAGCTCGTGGTGTGCTCGGACCTTATCGCCACCGCGCAAGTGCGTCGGCGCGGTGGCAGCATCTGCGTGGCGGAAGTGACGGTGGTGAACGAAGCGGGAGAAGAAGTGGCGCTCGCCACCATCACTTACAAGCTCGACCCGCGCGGCTGAGCGCCACGAGCAGGAGTCCCTGTAGGTCGGACTTCAGTCCGACATTCCCTTGCCGTGCCTGCAGGGCAATCCTGCGACTCGAATGTCGGACTGAAGTCCGACCTACAAAGGATGGAGCGAGCTGACGCAGCTCAACCGCGTCGCGGCGGAAACACCGGGAAATACGTCGCGCGCGCCACCACGGTGATCCAGCGCAGCAGTTCCGAGAAGATGGTCGGCTGACGCGCGCCGCCGGTGTCCGGCGCTTCGCCTTGCAGCGCGAGCGGCGCGGCGCGGGCGTAGAGCGCCGCGCAGCCGAGGTAATGCCCCTGTTGGGCGAGGTGAATGCGATTCACGGTCTCCAGCACGCGCTGGAAGAAGGCTTCGTTCATGCGCCAGCCGTAGCGTCCCTCGCCGCGGCCGAGCGACAGGTCGCCCATGCCCTGCCACAGCGGCGCGTCGGGATCGGGCGTGCAAGCGCTGGCCAGGCTGACGAAGGCGATGAGGCTGCCGCTGCCGATGCGGAACAGGAGCTCGCGTGTGGCGAGCCACAGCTCGTTCAGGGTCTCGCGATCGATGGGCGTCCCGGTCAGCTCGCGCCAGGCGCCGGGCAGTCGCCACAGGAGATTCCAGCACAGCGTGATGGCGGTCGTGGTGCCGCCCATCACCAGCGTGGGCGCATTGGCGCCGACCGGCGAATCGCTCTCGTCGCGATGGGGAAGCAGAGTGCGCAGCGACACGTAGCGCTCCGCGTCCACCGCGTAGCGCAACGGGCAGCCCATGCCCGCGCCGCGCAATTCGGTCGCCCAGGTGGCCGTCGCCGCATTCAGCAACTCGCTCATCACCCGCATGGGCGCGAGCACGCCGAGCGCGAACACGTCGTTGCCGGCCAGCGCGCGTAGCTCCGGGTCGCGTCGCGCATCGTCCAGGCTGCGTCGCGCGCCGTCCAGTTCGAAGCTCATGCCGAGTCCCTTCGGATCGGCCGCCACCAGGCGCGCAACCTGCGGCCAGAACGCTTCGATGTAGGCCACGCTCTCGTGGCTCGCGGCCACCGGCGGCGGCAGCGGCGGCTCGGCGTGATGGCGCAGGCGAGTGAACATCGCGTTTACCGCGTCCAGGATGAGTTCGACTTCGTGTTCCTGAGCGGCAGGGGTATCTGGCATGCTCGAATCCGGCTATGAAAGCGCGCGCGGGGCGCGCAATGAAGAAGGGCCGCTTGCGCGGCCCTCCGTGAGATTTGCTATCCGCGCACCGCGTCTGTCGGTCGCATGATGGCCGGAACCGCGGCTAGGCCGACGCTCCCGTCCTCGAACCAAGATCCAACGCACGCACGGATATCACGATAATCTCACTAGACATTGGATCACCTCCTTTGCATTACCGTTGAACAGGGTTCGAGTATGGAGCGAACAGCGTCGCGAGGTAAAGGGTGGTGATGGGCGTTCGTCGCGCCATGCGACGCGCGCGCGGAATCGATGTCGACCAACGTGGTCGAACACCCGCACCCGCCATTCACGAGGAACCCACCGATGATGCGTATCAGTCTGTCCGCCCTGACGCTGCTTGGCCTGCTGTCCTCCGCCCAGGCGCAGCTGCTGGACGAACAGCAGCTGCGCCTCTTGATGGAGCAGGCGCAGGGCATCGAAGCCTGCATGACGCGGCTCGATCCCGCCGCCATGGCGGAGGTCCGCCGGCGCGGCGAGCAGGTGTCGGCAGAAATCCAGTCGCTGTGCGCGGCCGGCAAGCGTGACGAAGCCCAGGCCCGCGCCGTGGCCTTTGGCCAGGAGATGGCGGCCTCGCCCGCCATGAACGGGCTCGAGGACTGCGGTGGTCCGCTCGCCGCCCTCGTGCCCGGCGCCATCGCCGGCATGAACGGTGACAGCAGCGACAGCGTGCAGGTGTGCGACATGCAGCAATGAAGGCCGCGCCGCGAGGCGTGACGAGAATCACGCATGGCCGCGCGTGTTCAGAAATGATTAAGTTCAGGAGGCCTATCGTGGCCCCACCCTGAACCCGGCAGCGGGTTCAGGGCTGGCGCCTTCGAAGAAGGCAAAGGAGCTACTGATGAGTACCCACACCCACAACATCCGGACCCGCCTGGGCACGCTCGCCGGCCTCGCGCTGCTGCTCGCGGCCCAGGGCGCGAGCGCCGATCGCGGCTGGGGCCATCATTACGGCGGGGGGCACCATCACCATGGGTATGGCTCGAGCGTGAACATCTCCTTCGGGAGCTACGCGCCGTACCCGGTCTATGCCGCCCCGCCGGTGGTGTACAGCCCGGCCTACGTGGCGCCGACCTACACCTATGTACAGCCGGCCTACGTACAGCCGGCCTACGTCCAACCGGCTTATGTGCAGCCGACCTACGTGGTGCAGAGCGCGAGCTACGGCTACGCGCAGCCCTACTACGGCGGCTACCGAGGCCCGACCTTCGGTAACGCGCTGGGTGGCGCCCTCGGTGGCTACCTCGGCAACCAGGCCGGCAACGGCTCGGCCGCCGCCACTGCCGCCGGCGCGGTGCTGGGCTTCATGCTCGGCGGTCAGTAAGCAGTTCCGGGTGCTGTCGAACGTCGCGACGACGTGCGGCAGCCACCCTTCCTCACAAACGACAAGGGCGCCATCGGCGCCCTTGTCATTTTCGTCTTGCGGTGAGCCTCAGCCCCCTTCGATGGCCGGCAGGAAGAACACTTCGCTGTTCGGCTTGATCGTCTGCAGGTAGGGCTCCTGGAAGATTTCCCCGTCGATAGCCACCGCCGTACGCGTACGCAGGCGCTGGCCGATGCCGGGATAGCGTTCGTCCAGCGCCTGGATCAGCTTGCGCACGTCCGCGGCGTCGACGTCCAGGTGCTGCTCGCCGTTGGCGAAGGCGCGCGCTGCATCCAACGGCAGAACGACCTTCGCCACGGCGCCCGGCCTCAGCCCTTGCCCTGGATCTTCGCCAAGAGGCGCGGCGGCGACAGGGGCAGGTCGGTGCAGCGCTTGCCGATGGCATGCGACACCGCGTTGGCGACCGCTGCCAGCGGCGGGACGATCGGCACTTCGCCGACGCCACGCACGCCGAAGGGATGGGTCGGGTTCGGCACTTCGACCAGCACGGTGTCGATCATCGGCAGGTCCGAGGCCACCGGCATGCGGTAGTCGAGGAAGCCGGTGTTCTGCATCCGTCCGTCCTTGTCGTAGATGTACTCCTCGTTCAGCGCCCAGCCGATGCCCTGCGCGGCGCCGCCCTGGAGCTGACCTTCCACGTAGCTCGGGTGGATGGCCGTACCCACGTCCTGGATGGCGGTGTAGCGCTTGACCGACACGTAGCCCGTCTCCGGGTCCACTTCGACGTCGCAGATGTGCACGCCGAAGCCGGCGCCCGCACCCTGGGCGTTGATGTTGGCCTTGCCGCTCAGCGGACCACCCGTCTTGCCGGCCATGCGGCCGATGTCGGCGATGGACAGCGGCTTGTGCTTGTCGGTCTCGATGGCGACGGCCTGGCCGTCACGCCACTCGACCTGGTCCGGATCGACGTCCCAGATCTTGGCGGCGCGCTCGCGCAGCTGCTTGACGAGATCCTGCGCGGCCTGGGTCACGGCCATGCCGGTGGCGAAGGTCACGCGGCTGCCGCCGGTGAGATCGCTGTAGGGCACGGACTCGGTGTCGGCGACCAGCGGCTTGACCCGCTCGTATTCCACGCCCAGCACTTCCGCGGCCATCATCGCCATGGAGGCGCGCGAACCGCCGATGTCCGGGTTGCCCTCGGTGACGATCACGGTGCCATCCTCGTTCAACGCGATGGCGGCGGAGGAGGAGAGGCCGATGTTGAACCAGAAACCGGCGGCGATGCCGCGGCCCTGGTTCGGACCGAGCGGCGCGGTCCAGTGCGGATGGGCCTTGGCGGCCTCCAGGCACTCGACGAAGCCGATGCGGGGGAAACGCGGACCGTAGGGCGCCTTGGTGCCTTCCTTCGCCGCGTTCTTGAGACGCATCTCGAGCGGGTCCAGACCCAGCTTGTCGGCCATCGCGTCGATGGTCGACTCCACTACGAAGGCGGCGACCGGCGCGCCCGGCGCGCGGTAGGCCGCGGCCTTGGGCCGGTTGACCACCACGTCCCAGCCGACCGCGCGCATGTTGGCGAGATCGTAGGACGCGGTGCCGGTCATGCAGCCGAGGGCGACCGGCGAACCGGCGAAGGCGCCGGCCTCGTAGGTCAGCTCGACGTCGGCGGCGGTGATGGTGCCGTCCTTCTTGGCGCCGAGCTTGCAGCGGCCGAAACCGCCCGAGGTCGGGCCGGTGGCGCGCAGCACTTCGTCGCGGGTCATGACCATCTTCACCGGACGGCCGGCCTTCTTCGCCAGCATCACGGCCAGGGGTTCCAGGTAGACGACGGTCTTGCCGCCGAAGCCACCGCCGATCTCGGCCGGAATGACCTTGACCTTGGAGATCTCGAGACCGCAGAGCTTGGCGGTGTAGGCACGGACCATGAACTGGCCCTGGCTCGAACACCACACGTTGGCCACGCCGTCGGCGTTCATGCTCGCCACGCAGGCGTGCGGCTCGATGTAGCCCTGGTGCACGGTCTGGGTGTTGAACTCGAGCTCGATGATCTCGTCGGCCTCGGCGAAGCCGGCCTCGATGTCGCCGAGCTTGAGCTCGTGGCGGTGCGCGACGTTGGAGGGCTTCTCCGGCGCGGGCGTCACACCCTGGGTGATCATGTCGTCGTGCAGCAGCGGCGCGCCGGCCGCCATGGCGTCACGCGCGGACATGACCGGCTTCAGCACCTTGTACTCGACTTCGACCAGGTCCGCGGCCTGCGCGGCGGCCTCGGGGCTGGTGGCGGCGACGGCGGCCACGGCATGACCGTCGTACAGCACCTTGTCACGGGCGATCACGTTGCGCGCCATGTCGTAGAAGCTCACCACGACTTCGCCGGCGGCGATGTCGCCGGGGCCGATGTCGGGGAAGTCCTTGCCGGTGACGATGGCCTTGACGCCCGGCACCTTGAGCGCCTTCTCGATGTTGATGGACTTGATCACCGCGTGCGCATGCGGGCTGCGCACGACGCGGCCGTAGATCATGTCGGCGGGCTTGAAGTCGGCGCCGAAGGTGGCGCGGCCCGTGACCTTGTCCACGCCGTCCGGGCGGATCGGACGCGTGCCGACGACACGGTACTTGCCCTTGCTTATCTCACTCTGCTGCTTCTCTTCGTTACCCATGCTTCACGCTCCTCGCATTTCCGCAGCGGCGTTCATCACCGCGCGGATGATCTTGTCGTAGCCCGTGCAGCGGCAGAGATTGCCGGCCAGCCAGTAACGGGCCTCGGTTTCGGTCGGATTGGGGTTGCGCTCCAGGAGCGCCTTGGCCGCGACGATGAAGCCCGGCGTGCA
Source organism: Gammaproteobacteria bacterium (assembly GCA_019747795.1). Taxonomy (GTDB): domain Bacteria; phylum Pseudomonadota; class Gammaproteobacteria; genus JADJYF01. The sequence continues at coordinate 11,630 of JAIEQK010000200.1, forward strand.
GATGCCGCACTGGAGCGCGGCTTCCTTCAGGAAGTGCTTCTGCAGCGGATGCAGGTTCTCGCCCTCGGCGACGCCCTCGATGGTCTCGATCTCCGCGCCCTGGGCCTCGACGCCGAGCACCAGGCAGGAGCACACCAGGCGGCCGTTCATCATGACGCTGCACGCGCCGCAGTCGCCGGACGCGCAGCCTTCCTTGCTGCCGGTCAGCCCGAGCTGCTCACGCAGCGCGTCCAGCAGGGTCTCGCCGGTGCCGCACAGGAACTCGGTCGGATCGCCGTTGATGGTGGTGGTGACGTGATGTTTGCTCATGCGTTGTTCCTCGCGCGCTCGAGCGCAATGAGAGCCGCGCGGCGCGCCAGCACGCCTGCAACCTTGGTGCGGAATTCGATGGTACCGCGCTTGTCGTCTATCGGGCTGCAGGCCGCGCTCGCGGCCGCCGCCAGCGCGTCGAGCGCCGCGTCGTCGACCTTGGTACCGACCAGCGCCTTGCCGGCCGCCTTGACCAGCAGCGGGCGCGGCGCCACGGCGCCGAGCGAGACGCGCGCATCGGTGCACACGCCCTTGGCGTCCAGCGTCAGGCTGACCGCCGCACCGACCACCGCGATGTCCATTTCCGTGCGCGGAATGAAGCGCAGGTAGGCGTCGCCGCCGCGCTTGCCGCGCTTCGGCAGGTTGATGCTGACCACGAACTCGCCGGCCTTGAGCGAGGTCTGGCCCGGGCCCGTGACGACGTCTTCGACATTCTCTTCACGCTCGCCCTTGGGACCGGCGATGGTGACGGTGGCGCCCGCCGCGATCAGGCCCGGCACGCCGTCGGCGGCGGGCGAACCGTTGCACAGGTTGCCGCCCAGCGACGCGCGCCCCTGCACCTGCGTCGAGCCGATCAGTTCGAAGCCCTCGAGCACGCCCGGCCAGTCGGCGCGGAAATCGGCGTTCTCACCGAGTTCCTGGCCCGACACCGCCGCGCCGACGCGAAAGCCGCCCTTGTCCTTCTTGACCTTGCGCAGTTCCGGGATCTTCTTGATATCGACGATCACGTCCGGCGAGATGCGCCCGGCACGCAACTGCACGAGCAGATCCGTTCCGCCTGCGAGTACCTTCGCCCGGCCCTTGCCTGCGGCCAACGCCTTGACGGCGGCTGCCACGGTCTCAGGCGCGGCATATTGGATTTCGGCCACGACTCCCCCTTCTGGTTTCTCTGTGGATGGTGCGCGCCTGCCGCCACGTGAAGACGTGCGAGCGCGCAGACAACATGTGACGCAGTGTAATCATGCGCCGGGCAGCCGCAACACCCCTTTGGCGATGATGTTGCGCTGAATCTCGTTCGAACCGCCATAGATGGTGGCGGGTCGCGCGTTGTAGAACTGGCTGAGCACGTCGACGGTCGCGCCGTCGAAATCGCTCTTGCCGAGGGCGGCGCCCTCGGCGCCGGCCGCCTCGACCATCAACTCGGTGAGGCGGGCGAAGCTTTCGGTGGCCCAGATCTTGAGCAGTGAGACGTCCGGTCCCAGCGGTTCGCCGCGTCTGACGATGTCGGCGAAGTGCTGGTAGATGGACTCGAGATCCAGCACGTCCAGCTTGAGCCGCGTGAGACGGTCGGCGAAGGCCGCGTCGTCGAACAGGCCGCAGGTTTCGGCCAGCGCTTCCAGGCGCATCAGCGCGTATTGTGATTGTTTCGGGCTGCCGAGGAAAATACGCTCGAAAGTGAGTAGCGCCTTGGCGATGGTCCAGCCGTTGTTGAGGCCGCCGACGAGGCAGTTGGCCGGCACGCGCACATTGTCCAGGAACACTTCGCAGAACTCCTCGTGCCCGGCGATATTCCGTATCGGGCGTATGGTTACCCCCGGCTGATCGAGATCGATCAGGAAGAAGCTGATGCCCTCCTGCTGCTTGCCGGTCTTGGAGGTCCGCGCCAGGCAGAACATGTGGGTGGCGTCCTGCGCCAGTGTGGTCCAGGTCTTTTGCCCGTTGATGACGAACTCGTCACCGTCCGGCACCGCCTCGGTCTTGAGGCTCGCGAGATCGGAGCCGGCATTGGGCTCGGAATAGCCCTGGCACCAGATCTCCTCGCCCCGCAGTATCGGTCCCAGGTAGCGCGCGCGCTGCTCAGGCGTGCCGTGGCGGATGAGCAGCGGCCCCACCATCTGGATGCCCATGTCGGGCGCGCGGCCCACACCCCAGCGCTCCTGCTCTTCGATGAACACCAGGAGCTTGGACGGTGAGAGGCCCATGCCGCCGTGCTCGGCCGGCCAGGCCGGCGCGACCCAGCCCTTGGCCGAGAGCTTCAGGTACCAGGGCTTGATCTCGGCCCAGCGCGGCCGGCGTGACGGGTAGCGCATCTCGGCCGGGTACTCGGCCTCGAACCACTGGCGCACGATGGCGCGGAAGTCCTCGTCCGACACGCTGTCCCACTCGCCGTTGGCCGGCGTCGCGGGTAGCTCGCGGGCGCGGCTCGCCTGCTCCTCGCCGCCGGCGGCCACCAGGCCCGCCAGGCGACGCGCGTGGTAGGTGGCATTGCCGTGGCGGGCGGCGAGCACCAGCGCGCGGTTCAGGTACAGGCCGACGTCGCATTCGTCGGTGTAGCCCATGCCGCCGTGCAGCTGCACGGCCTGGCGGCAGATGAGCAGCGCCGCCTCGTTGGCGCGGTACTTGGCGCGGCTCGCCGCGCGGGCGCGGGCGTCGTCGTCGCGCGCGCCGTCGAAGTCCCGCAGCGCCTCGCTCACCACCGCGCCGAGGATGGTCTGCTGGATATAGAGATCGACCGCGCGGTGCTGCAGGGCCTGGAAGCTGCCGATCGGACGGCCGAACTGCTGACGGATGCGCAGGTAGTCGAGCGTGATCTCGAAGATGCGCTCGGCGAGACCGCCCAGGTAGGCGGCGGCCGCGAGCCGCGACAGCTCCCGCGCGCGGCGCAGGGCCTGTTCCACCACCGGGCCGCGCGCGATGAGCGCGCTCGCCTCGAAGCGCACGTCGCGCAGCTCGAGGCGCGCGGACTGGGTGCCATCGGCCAGGCTGCGCGCGATGCGCTCGACCACCATGGTCTCGCGCGGGCAGTGGAACAGCGCCACGTCCTCGCCGAGCCGCGCGGGCAGCAGGTAGCCGTCGGCATCGGTGGCCAGCGGCACATCGCCCACGGCGCCCGACAGCAGGTAGCCGTCGTCCAGCTTGCGCGCCTTCAGCCCGCCGGGAGCGCGGGCCGTGAACTCGGCTTCTTCGGCCAGCGCGCAGACCAGTACTCGGCTGCCGCCGATCACTTCCGTCAGCAGCGCCTGGGCGTCGCAGGCGGCGAGCAGCGACACCGCGCCGACGCCGCACTCGAGCATCGGCTCCGGGGCCAGCACGCGGCCGAGTTCACGGCACACCGCGCCGACCGCCGCGGCGCCCAGTCCCAGCCCGCCGGCGCTCTCCGGCGCCAGGATCCCGGCCCAGCCCAGCTCGCACATCTCGCCCCACAGCGCGCGGTCGAAGGCCGGGCGCGCGCCGCGCAGCGCGCGCAGGCGCCCCACTTCGAGTGAACGGCGACAGAAATCCGCGGCGCTGTCGCGCAGCATGGTGATGGTCTCGAGGTCAGCGTGGGCGAGGGGGGCGGCAGCGTTCATGCCGAGGGTACTCCGGATCTGCGGGCGACCCCGGATGATAAAGTGCGCGCCGGAACCGTGAAAGCGCACCGCTTCGCGCCGCTCGCGTTCGCACCGAATTACCGAAGGGGGAGTCATGCAGCCTGATCTCGTCAAACTGGAGCTCGTCGAGGAATATGTCGCGCTGGTCCAGTTCGCCAATCCGCCGGTCAACGCCCACAGCCAGCAGCTGCTGACCGAGACCGCCTGGGTGTTCGACAGCATCAGTGATCGTGACGACATCCGGGTGGCCGTGCTGACCGGCCAGGGCAAGGCCTTCTGCGCGGGCGCCGACATCAAGGAACGGGTGGGCACGGCCCCCGAGCCGGGCGGCCACTGGCAGCGCAGCCGCCGCGCGCGCGAGGCCTACCACAGCATCATGGAATGCCGTAAGCCGGTGATCGCCGCGATCAACGGTCCGGCGCTCGGCGGCGGGCTGGCCTTCGTCGCGTCGTGCGACATCCTGGTGGCGGCCGACAACGCCTGCATCGGTCTGCCCGAGATCGACGTCGGCCTGCTGGGCGGCGGGCGCCATGCACAGCGCCTGTTCGGTCATTCGCGCCTGCGGCGCATGATGCTGACCGGCATGCGAGTCTACGGTCCCGAGCTCTACCGCCTGGGCGTGGTCGAGGCCTCGGTGCCGCAGGAGCAGCTGCTCGAGACCGCGCTCGGCATCGCGCGCGAGATCGCCGGCAAGAGCCCGCTGGCGGTGACGCTGGCCAAGCACGCGCTCAACAATATCGAGGAGATGACGCTGCGTGACGGCTATCGCTTCGAGCAGACCATGACCGGGCAGCTGAGCCAGTCGGAGGACTCGAAGGAAGCGATGCGCGCCTTCGTCGAGAAGCGCAAGCCCGTGTTTCGCGGCCGCTGAGCCGCGGCCACTCTCCATGGATACGCCCTCGGCCGATCCCGGGGCGGCGCGCCAGGCGCTGCTGCGTCGCGTGCCCGGCGTCGACGAAGTGTTGCGCGACCCGGCGCTGAAGGCGCTGTGCACGGCCCACGGGCGCGAACTGGTGACGGCCGAACTGAGGGCGGTGATCGAGGCCGCGCGCGAGGCGCTGGCCGCCGAAGGCGAAGCTGCCGCGGCGGGTGCAGCGAGCCCTGCGCTGGTCGCGGCCACTCGCGAGCGCGTGGCGGCGCTGCTCGCATCGTCGTTCAAGCCGGTGTTCAACCTGACCGGTACGGTGCTGCACACCAATCTTGGTCGTGCGCCGCTGCCGGAGGAAGCCATCGAGGCGATGGCCGCGGTGGCGCGTGGCGCCAGCAACCTGGAATTCGATCTCGCCACCGGTCGGCGCGGCGATCGCGACACGCACCTCGAGGACTGGCTGCGTCGCCTGACCGGCGCCGAGGCCGCCACCGTGGTCAACAACAACGCCGCCGCCGTGCTGCTCGCGCTGGCCGCGCTGGCGCGCGGCCGCGAGGTGCTGGTGTCGCGGGGTGAACTGGTCGAGATCGGCGGTGCGTTCCGCATTCCCGACGTGATGGCCCGCGCCGGCGCGAAGCTGGTCGAGGTCGGCACCACCAATCGCACCCACGCCAAGGATTTCGCCGAGGCCATCGGGCCACGCACCGCGGCGGTGATGAAGGTGCACACCAGCAACTACGCGATCCAGGGCTTCACCAAGGCGGTGCCGGAGGCGGAGCTCGCGGCGCTCGCCCACGCCCACGGTCTGCCCTTCATCGTGGATCTCGGCAGCGGCACGCTGATCGATCTCGCGCGCTTCGGCCTGCCCCACGAGACCACCGTGGCCGAGACCTTGGCCGCCGGCGCGGATCTGGTCACCTTCAGCGGCGACAAGCTGCTGGGCGGGCCGCAGGCCGGCATCGTCGCCGGGCGCGCGGACCTGGTCGCGAAGCTGAAGAAGAACCCGCTGAAGCGCGCGCTGCGCGTCGACAAGATGACGCTCGCGGCGCTGGCCGCCGTGCTCCGTCTGTACGCCGACCCCGCGCTCGCCGCGGAGCGCGTGCCGGCCCTGCGCCTGCTGCTGCGGCCGGAAGCCGAGATAGCGGCTATCGCCACGCGACTCGCGCCGAGCCTCGCCACGCGCCTGGGCGCACGCGCGACGGTCATGGTGCGGCCGTGCATGAGCCAGATCGGCAGCGGCGCGCTGCCGGTCGACCTGTTGCCGAGCGCGGCGCTGGTCATCACCCTGCCGACGGCGCGCGGTCGCGCGCTGGAACGACTCGCCGCCGAACTGCGCGCCTTGCCCATGCCGATCATCGGCCGCGTGGGCGACGGCGCGCTGTGGCTCGATCTCCGCACCCTGGTCGACGAAGCGGCCTTCATCGCCAACCTCGCCGCGCTCGAGGCGCGCGCCTCGTGATCGTCGCCAGCGCCGGCCACGTCGATCACGGCAAGACCCTGCTGGTGAAGGCGCTGACCGGCGTCGACACCGACGCGCTGCCGGAAGAGAAGGCGCGCGGGCTGACCATCGACCTGGGGTTCGCCTACCGCGACCTCGGCGACGGCGAGCCCACCGGCTTCATCGACGTGCCGGGCCACGAGCGCTTCGTGCGCACCATGGTGGCGGGCGTGAGCGGGATCGACGTCGTGATGTTCGTCGTCGCGGCCGACGACGGTCCGATGCCGCAGACCGCCGAGCACCTCGCCATCCTGGACCTGCTCGGCGTGACCCGCGGCGTGGTGGCGCTCAGCAAGGTCGACCGGGTGGACGCCGCGCGCGTCGCCGAGGTCCTGGCGCAGATCCGCGCGCTGCTCGCGCCGACCGCGCTGGCCGAGTTGCCCATCGTGCCGGTGTCGGCCGTGACCGGCGTGGGCGTGGAGACGCTCCGCGAACACCTGCTCGCCTTGAAGCGCGCGCTGCCGCCGCGGCCGGTGCGTGGCAACTTCCGTCTCGCCATCGATCGCAGTTTCCTGCTGAAGGGCGCCGGCCGCATCGTCACCGGCACGGTGTTCAGCGGGCAGGTGGCGGTGGGCGACGCCGTTCACCACGTGCCGGGCGGCGGCGAGGTGCGCGTGCGCGGTCTGCACGCCCACAACCGCGAGGCGGCCACCGCGCACGCCGGCCAGCGCTGCGCGCTCAACATCACCGGCACGGGCCTGCGCGAGGGGGATCTCAAGCGCGGTGACTGGATGGTGGCCGCCGACGCCGCCTGCGCGAGCCAGCGTCTCGACGTGGAGATCCGCGTCTTGCCCGACGAGCCGCGCGCGCTCGCCAACCGCACGCCGGTGCACGTGCATCTTGGCGCCGCGGACGTCACTGGGCGCCTCGTGACCCTGGATGGGCAGGCCATCGCGCCCGGCGGGCGCGGCCTCGCGCAGCTGCAGCTCGATCGGCCCATGCACGCGCTGCGCGCCGACCGGCTGGTGCTGCGCGACCAGTCCGCGCGTCGCACGCTGGGCGGCGGCGTGGTGATCGATCCTCTGCCCGACATGCGCGGCCGCTCGCGGGACGAGCGGCGCGCCTGCCTGGCCGCGATGGCCGCAAGCAGCGCGGCCGAGGCATTGCCCGCGATGCTGGAGGCGCTGCCCGGCGGGCTCGACCTGGATGCCTTCTGCCGCGCCTGGAACCTGGCCAGCGCGGAGCGCGAGGCCGTGCTCGCGGCGGTGCCGCTGCGTCATTGCGGCAGCAGTGCCATCGCGCTCGCCGAAACGCGTTGGCAGGCGCTCGAGACCCTCGCGCTGGAGGCGCTGCGCGCCTTCCACCGGGCGCAACCGGAAGTCCTCGGCCAGGGCGAGCGTGAACTCGAGCGCGGGCTGCGCCAGCGCCTGCTGCCCGGCGTGTTCGCGAGCGTGGTCGAAGCCGCCGTGAGCGCCGGTCGCATCGTGCGCGATGGCGCGGTGCTGCGTCTGCCGGAGCACGCGCCGCGCCGCTCGCACGCCGACGAGGCGCTGTGGAAGCGCGTGCGTCCGCTGCTCGCCGACGATGAATTGAAGGCGCCGGTGGTGCACGACCTCGCGACGCCGCTCAAGATGAACGCTGCGCTGCTGGATGCCTTCCTGATGCGCGCCGCGAAGCAGGGCCTGGTGGTGAAGGTCAGCGCCAAGCGCTACTTCCTGCCGAGCGCCATGGCGCGCTTCGAGTCGGTGGTGCGCGAACTCGCCGCGCGACCGCCTCGAGGGCAGTTCACCGCGGCCGAGTTCCGCGACCGCGTCGGCATTGGCCGCAACGCCGTCATCGAGATCCTCGAATACTTCGATCGCATTGGCCTCACCCATCGCGCGGGCGACCTGCGCACCCTGCTCGACGTGAAACGGCGCTGACGCCTGCGCCCCGTCGTCCTTGAAGGAGGAATCATGAAATCACTCTCGCTGGATCTGCCGCAGGGCCACCTCGAAGGCGTGTACGACGACCGCTTCGCGGCCGTCGCCGAAGCCTTCATCGCCAACTTCAGCGAGCGCGACGAGGTCGGCGCGAGCGTCGCGCTGACGCTGGAGGGACGCACGGTGGTGGACCTGTGGGGCGGCCGTCGCGCCCGGGACGACGCGCCCTGGCAGCGCGACACCGTGTGCACGGTGTTCTCCGCCACCAAGGGCGCGATGGCGCTGTGCGCGCACATCCTGGCCGACCGCGGTCTGTTGGATCTCGACGCGCCGATAAGCGATTACTGGCCGGAATTCGCCTGCAATGGCAAGGAAGACGCGCGCGTCGGCATGACGCTCGATCACTCGGTCGGCGTGCCCCACCTGCGCGGCGAAGTGCCGCCGGGCGGCTTCTACGACTACGACACGATGGTGCGGCGGGTGGCGGAGGAGCCGGCTTTCTGGGCGCCGGGCTCGCGCCAGGGTTATCACGCCATCACCATGGCCTGGACCGTGGGCGAACTCGTGCACCGCGCCGCGGGGCGGCGTCTGGGGCGCGTGCTGGCCGAGGACGTGGCCGGACCGCTCGGCATCGAGTTCTGGATCGGCATTCCCGCCGACATCGCGCCACGGGTCTCGCCGATGATCAACGCCGCGCCGGATGATGCATGGCTCGCGACGCGCTTCGTCAAGGCCGCGCTCGGTGAGCCCGGCACGCCGACTCAACTTTTCATGCGCGACTTCCTGCTGGTCAATCCCAACGACCCGGCCTGCCACGCCGCGGAGATCGGCTCGGCCAACGGCATCGCCAACGGCCGCGCGCTGGCCGGCATGTACGCGCCGCTCGCGAACGGCGGCAGCATCAACGGCGTGCGCCTGGTCGGGCCCGACACGCTCGCGCGCATGGGCCGCACCAGCATGGCGACGCGCGACGACGTCACGCTGCGCACGCCCATGCGTTTCTCCGAGGGCTTCATGAAGGCGGTCGACAATCGCCGCGTGCCGGGCACCGTGAACTCGTCACTCATCATCGGCGACGCCGCCTTCGGCCACGTCGGGGCGGGCGGTTCTGTCGGCTTCGCCGACCCTGACTGCCGCATGAGCTTCGGCTACGCGATGAACCGCATGGGCACCGGCCTGCTGCTGAACGAGCGCGGACAGGCGCTGGTGGACGCGGCCTACGGCGCGCTCGGCCTGCGTTCCGACACCAGCGGCGCGTGGTGTGGCTGAGGTGCGCCGACAGCGCGCGTAGGTCGCCCTGTAGGTCGGACTTCAGTCCGACATTCATTCTTCAAGGCTCTGGAAGGCATGTCGCACTGAAGTGCGACCTACAGTCCGACCTACAGGAACACCCGCCGCCCCCTTGGCAAGCACTGAACCCCACGCTTAGCATGGACGGCGGAAGAGCATCGTCACCCGGTGGGACGCCCGGACTTCAAATCCGGTGAGACGCACGCAGGTGTGTCTGGCAGGTTCGACTCCTGCCTCTTTCGCCAAGCGCATGCTCGACCTGCGCTTCAACCGAGCCTACGCACGCCGCGATGTGTTCCAACTACCGCTTGCCTGTCGCCACCGATCTCGCCGTCGACTTCGACTGCGAACCGGCGGTCGAGGACTTCGAGCCGGTGGCCTACCCCGGCTACCGTGCGCCCGTGATGGTGTTGAACCGCGCCGGCACCCGTCTGGTCGCGGAGGCCGCGGTGTTCGGTCTCGTGCCGCCGTGGGCGAAGGACATGAAGATCACGCGCAGCACCTACAATGCGCGCTCGGAGACGGTGGCGGAGAAGCCGGCGTTCCGCAGTGCGTGGAAGAAGCGGCAGTTCTGCCTGGTGCCCACTCTCGGGTTCTATGAGCCCAACTACGAGACGGGCAAGCCGGTGCGCTGGCAGATCCGCCGCGTCGACGAGAAGCCGTTCGCGCTGGCCGGCCTGCGCGAGTGGCGCCGCGAGCCCGACGGGCGCGAGTTGCGTTCCTTCTCCATGCTGACCATCAACGCCGACGAGCATCCGCTCATGTCGCGCTTCCACGCGCCGGAAGACGAGAAGCGTTCGGTGGTGGTGGTGCCACCGGAAGACTACCGGGCCTGGCTCGGTGCCGAGTCGGACGAGGAGGCGCGCGCCTATCTGAAGCTCATGGACCCCGAGGAGTTCGAGGGCGTCGCGGACCCGGCGCCGCCGCGCAAGCGGCGGGAGACCTAGTCACAGCGAAGCCGGGCCTGTCGCGACCAGCTCGGCCAGCGCGGCGACCCCGGGGCCTGTAGCGCAGGGCGGCGGATGCGCCCGCGCTTACCGTACGTATCAACCAGCGCCCACCCGTGGAGTACTGCGTCCATGCCCCTGCTCATTCTGTGCTTGCTGTTCCTGATCGGCGGCCAGGTCACGGCCGGTGAGGCCGGTTATGTCTTCGGCTGGTCCTTCATCGACCCCGGCGCGATGGCGCCACGCGGCGGCACCACCGCCGGCAAGACGGTGCAGCTGCAAGCCGGCTCCAGTCCCGCGTGGCAGGCGCTGCGCGAGACCGGGCTGTCGGACTTCGAGCGCGACCGTCGCGCGATCCTCGCCATGGCCGGGGAGTACCGCACCAGCTTCGATTTCCTCGAGGTGGCTGGTTTCACAGACGGCTACACACCGCCACGGCCCTATCGCAGCTGGGGTACGGAGAAGGTCTACGTGGTGGCGGACCGGGGTGAATTCATTTCACTTCAGCACGTGCTGGTGATGCGTATCGCGACCAAGGACGGCGGCGAGAGCGAGGCCATCGTGACCAAGCACTGGCGACAGGACTGGCAATACGAGCCGACGACGGTGCTGCGCTACCGCGGCAGGAACCGCTGGCAGGCGGAGAAGGTGCCCGACGCGGAGCGGCGTGGCGCGTGGGCGCAGACCGTGTGGCAGGTCGACGACTCGCCGCGCTACGGCGACGTCGCGCGCTGGCAGCACTACGGCAATTACTCGGCGTGGGCCTCGGCCGACGGTTGGCGGCCGTTGCCGCGCCGCGAGTTCAGCACGCGTAGCGATTACGACCTGCTGGTGGGATCGAACCGCCACGTCATCCTGCCGAACGGCTGGCTGCACGAGCAGAACAACAACAAGGTGCGCCTCGACCCGCACGATGGGCTGGCGGAAGGCGCGGTGGTGGCGCGAGAGATCGGTCTCAATCGCTACGAGCGCATCGCGGGCTTCGATTTCGCCGCAGGCGATCGTTACGTCGAACGTACCACCGCGCTCTGGTCGGCGGTCAGCGCGCGCTGGGCGGAGCTCGCCGCCTCGGGCGAGGTTCTGAAACTGAAGGGTGCGCCGGACAAGGATCAGCTATTTGTGCCCCTGTTCGAGTATGCCCAGACGCTGGCGAACGGCGCGGTGAAGCCCACGCCGGCAGAGATCACTGCGCGCGTGCGCGAGCTGACCGACGCTTATCTCACCTCGCCTGCTCCTGGTCGGTAATGGCGTTGCTAGCGATAGATTCTGTGGATCGGATGCTGTCCAGACCTGCGCGCGGCATGGCATAGGTGTCGTCGAAAATCTGAAAAGGGACAAGGTTCGTCACCAAAAGCGTTTCGTTCCGGCAGCAGCCACGACTCCACACGGTGACGCAACAGAGCAGGGACAGCCAGGCGATCTGGGGTTAGGGCGACGGGTTGCCGGATTCGACGGCGACGGGTGGTGTCCGTCGGGTGACCGCCTAAACGTATCCGGTCTCAGCTGTCTGGACGTGCGTGGAAGATGACAACGGCTTCACTTAAAGTCGAGTCAGGATTCCACCAGCGGCCTCGCGCGGCTGCCGGCACGTTCACGCATGGAGGTTCTTCGATGCAGAGCAGGGTGAGTTGCGGGGCGGTGCTGGCCATACTGGTCATTTCCGGGAGGGCCGTTGCGCTGCCGGTGTATTCGCAGGTGGACGTGGGTCTCACTGACGCTGAGCACACCCGCGATCAAACTGGCCAGCGGTACAACACTATAGTCGCGTTGAACAATGCGGGTCGGGTGGCTGGCAGAGCCGTGCGCTTCGGTACGACGGGTGTCAATGGCACGCGCCGAAACTCCCTGGGATATTCAGCCTGGCTCTACGACGGTGTCACGACTCTCAATGTAGGCCTCACCGATGCCGAGCACACCAGTGTCGTGGACGGCGAGCGCTATAGTACCGCCCAGTTTCTCAATTCCTCCGGTCAGGTCGCTGGAACTGCTCAACGCTACGATGGATTGGGCAATTACTCTGGTGCGACGTCGTGGTTCTACGACGGCGCTGCGACCTTCAATATCGGCCTCACCGATGCGGAGCACACTGAAGGCGTCACAGGCGACCGGGTCAGCTCGGCGATAGCTCTCAACGACGCCGGTCAGGTCGCAGGCTTCGCCTACCGCAGCGCGAATGCTGGCACTGGCCCAGGCCAAACCGCTTGGCTCTTCGACGGCATTACGACCCGCAACGTCGGTCTTGTCGATGACGAGCACACCAGCGTCAGCTCCGGAGAGCGGTATAGCTATCCGATCGGCCTCAACAGCGCCGGCCAGATCGCGGGTCAAGCCTACCGCTACGATGGCGCGGGCAACCGCGTGGGCGTTTCGGCGTGGCTTTACGACGGCACCACGACCCGCAACATCAGCGTCATGGACGCCGAGCACACCATCCTCGACTCTGATGCGCGGAACAGCTACCCGGTCGCTCTCAACGATGCTGGTCAGGTCGCAGGCATTGCCGACCGTTTCGATGGCAACGGCAATCACCTGGGACAGACAGCGTGGCTCTACGACGGTGCGGAGCCCCGCGTCATTGGACTTGTCGATGCGGAACACACCAGCGTCAGATCCGGAGAGCGCTACAGCTACGCGGCTGATCTCAACGCCGTCGGTCAGGTTGCAGGCTTTGCCTATCGCTACGATGGCGCGGGCAGTCCTCTGGGCCAGACGGCATGGCTGTACGACGGCAATTCGACTGCCGACATCGGACTCACCGACGTCGAACACAGCAGCCTCACCACCGGCGAGCGTTTCAGCGAAATCCGCTCACTCAATGACGCCGGTCAAGTGGCAGGTGATGCGCGCCGCTACGACGGTGTCACGGGCGCTTCCCTTGGATCCAGTGCGTGGCTTCACAAGGGCGCCACCACCATCAACATCGGGTTGCTCGACAATGCGCACACCAACGTCGTGACAGGGGAGCGCAGCAGTACAGCTAGATTTCTCAACAGCGTCGGCCAGGTCGTGGGCGAGGCCTATCGCTACGATCACGTCACCGGCGAGTATCGCGGCTTGACTGCCTGGTTCTACGATGGCGCCATGACGCACGCATTCGATCTAGGCCACGGAGGTAGCAACGAGTACGGATTCTCGCAATTCAGATGGCTGAGTGATGACGAGGCGTTTGGTGTCGGCTACTACGACACTTATGACGCCCTGAGCCAACGCCTTGGTATCCGCGGATTCGGTTTCGACCTCGTCAACGGTTTCTTCGATCTGGGCGATGCCGTAGCAGGTGGTCTCGCCGCCCAGGGCTGGGACCGCCTGGGCAGCCTGACCGGCGCGCGGGGACCCGACTGGCGACCGCTGGGCGGGCATGGGTTCCTTGCCGCTGACTTTTCCCGGTTTGGGGCACCCGACAGCCGGGCCTATCTGCTCTCCGCCTCACGTGAGGTGCCGGAGTCCGGTGCGCTTACCCTGGTGGCCGTCGGCCTGCTGGCCATGGGGGTGCTGCACTGCCGGAAGCTCTTCCCCTTGCAGTGCAGGCCGTTGCTGTGACCGTATCCTGTTTTGAGACCGATTCCGGCGCAGGGCGCGGTGGGCGGACTGGCGAACGAGACAGGCCCGTGGCTGCCTCGCGCGCATCTCCCGCGACCTAGCGGCGGCTTTCCTCAAAGCCACCGCATGGGTCCGGGTAAGCAGGTCCGGGCGTCAGCCGTACAGAAGCGGTGGCGCTCACCACCGGGCTGGCGGCGTCGCCCTGGCCGGGCGCAGTGGCCGCCCTACAAACTGCGCGCGCTCATCTGCCCGGCGATGAACTCCGCCTGGCGGATGGCCAGCGTCACGATGGTCAGGGTCGGATTCACCGCCGCGCCGCTCGTGTACTGGCTGCCATCGGAGATGAACAGGTTGGGGATGTCGTGGGCCTGGCCGTGGGCGTTAACCACCCCATCGCTCGCCTTGGCGCTCATGCGGCAGGTGCCGAGGTTGTGGGTGGACGGGTAGGGCGGGGTGAGGAACACGCGCTTCGCGCCGACCGACTCGTAGAGCGCCTTGCCCTGCTTGAAGCCGTGCTCGCGCATCGCGAGATCGTTCTCGTGATCGTCGTAGTGCACGTGCGGCACCGGCAGGCCCCACTGGTCCTTCACGTCCTGGTTCAGGGTCACGCGATTGCTCGCCTGCGGCATGTCCTCGCCCACGATCCACATGCCGGCGAGGTTCGTGTAGTGGTCCATGAAGTAGGCGAAGTCCGGTCCCCATTCACCGGGCGCGATGAAGGCGGCGGCGAAGGGCAGGCCGACCGACACCGTCTCCATCTCGTAACCGCCGGCAAAGCCCCGTTCCGGACGGTGGTGGGACTCGTCCGAGATGATGCCCGCCATGGTGGTGCCGCGGTACATGTGTACCGGCTCGTCGAAGGCGGCGTACACCGAGCCGGTGGTGTGGCGCATGTAGTTGCGCCCGACCTGGCCGGACGAATTGGCGAGGCCGTCGGGGTACTTGGATGAGGCCGACAGCAGCAGCAGCCGAGGCGTCTCGATGGAGTTGCCGGCCACGCAGACGATGCGCGCCCGCTGCCTGTGTTCCTTGCCCTGCGCGTCGAAGTAGACCACGCCGGTCACCCGCCCCGTATCATTGTGCTCGACGCGCGAGACATGGCACTGCGTGCGCAGATCGAGCTTGCCGGTGGCGGCGGCCGCCGGGATCTCGGTGTAGAGCGTCGACCACTTCGCGCCCATCTTGCAGCCCTGGAAGCAGAAGCCCAGCTGGCGACACGAGGTGCGGCCGGCGCGTGGCTGGCTGTTGATCGCCATGCGCCCGGTGTGGCAGTCCTTGTAGCCGAGCTTTTGCGCGCCGTTGTACAGCACGCGGAAATTGTTGTTGCCGGGCAGGCCGGGAATGTCGTTGGTGCGCGTCACGCCCATCTTGTCCTCGGCGCGCGCGTAGTAGGGTTCGAGTTCGGCGAGCGTCAGCGGCCAGTCCAGCAGGTTTGCGCCGTCGATCGCGCCGTAGGTGGTGCGCGCCTTGAACTCGTGTTCACGAAACCTGAGCGAGGCGCCGGCCCAGTGCGTGGTGGTGCCGCCGACGGTCTTGCAGATCCAGGTCGGAAGATTGGGGAAGTCCTTGGCCACGCGCCAGTTGCCGGACGTGGTGCGCATGTCGGTCCAGGCGAGCTGCTGGAACGAGGCCCATTCGTCGTTGATGAACTTGGCCGAGGACTGTTCGCCGCCCGCCTCGAGCACCACCACCTTGATGCCCTTCTGGCACAACTCGTTCGCGAGCGTGCCGCCGCCCGCGCCCGAGCCGATGATCACCACCACGCCATCGTCGTTGAAGTCGAAGCTGTTCATCTGTGTGCTCCCTCAGGCGGCGGGGCTGGCGGCCGGTGGCGGGGCGGGCAGCCAGGTGAGATCGTTGAAGCCGCGCTCGAGATAGCCGCCCTTGCTGAACGATTCGCCCTGGTAACCGAAATGCGCGAAGGCGAGTTCGTTGTTGTACAGCGAGACCACCGCGGTCGAACGTACTTTCTCGAAGAACGGACTGCCCGCGAGCTTGGTCACCAGCGCGAGCTGCGCCGGCTTGTCGAGCGCGAGCCAGTCGCCCTTCGCGCCGTCGTCGAGTTGCCTGATGCCATCCACCAGCAGCGCCTTCAAGGTCGCGTCCTTGGCGGCGAGATCGAGATCGCGCACGACGAAGGCATACACCGCATCGTCCAGGGCCGCGTGTGGAAAGATGTGGCGCGTGACCTGGGACAGCACCCGGCCGCTACGCTCATCGAGATTGGCAAGCGGCAGCGCCCACACCGGGCTCGGCGCGAGCGCCAGCAGCGACGAGGATGTCGCCCACAGCGTGCCGGTCAGACATCCTGCGTGAACGAGAAACTGGCGACGACTGACGGTCGCGCGCCGATCGGAGTCCGTCGTGAAGTCATTCATGCTTGAAGATCTCCCCAACCCACGAAGCATTCTTGGTTCACGCCTGTGCTGGCGTGGCGGGACTGTATGCGATCGTCGGCGACTGTGAAAGCGGGGTGTCGTACAAGCCGGCCCGCTTTCCCCTGTGCGACGATCGTGTGAGGATGCGCCGTCGACTGGACGCCGCGGAGATCAATCCATGCCTTCACTGTCGCTGGACGGAGATACCGAGGCCGGCCGCGATCGGGTCGATGAAGAGACCCTGGCCGAACACATTCGCGCCCACGCCCAGTGGCTCGAGACAGCGACCGAGGCCGGTCGCTGTGTCGACCTGACGGGCGCGAACCTCACCTATGGCGGGTTCCTTGATGCGGACATGCGCCAGGCGCGCCTGGCGGGCGCACGCCTGGTGAAGGCCAACCTGCGCGAGAGCAATTTCGCCGGCGCGGACCTGCGCGGCGCCAACCTGGAAGGCGCGAGCATGGTCAACATCGATCTGAGCGGCGCCTGCCTGGTGAGCGCCAATCTCCACCGCGTGGTGAGTCCCGGCGCCAACTTCACCGACGCCGAGGCCGACGAGGTGCGCCTCGCGAGTGCGAATCTCCTGAGCGCGGTGTTCCTGCGAACCCTGCTGCGTGGCGCGGATCTGCGCGATGTGAACCTGGCCGGCGGCGTGCTGCGCGAGAGCGTGCTGGTCGCCGCCGATCTGAGCGATGCCAAGCTGATGATGGCCGACCTGACCGGCGCCAACCTGCGCGGCGCGAACCTGTCGCGCGCGGTGCTGTTCGGTGCCGTGCTGGACGATTGTGACTTGAGTGACGCGGACTTGAGCAGCGCGGTCGGTGTTACCGCAGTGCAACTAGAACGAGCATTCGCGAACGCCGCGACGCGCCTGCCGCTCGATCTCGATGGGTGTGTGATGCGCGAGGCCTCAACTTAAGCCGTGGGCGGTTTGCCCTGCCACTGACCTGAATCGGCGATTTCCTGCACCTGCCGGCACTCGAGTCCGATCAACTTCTGCAACACCTCCAGGCGCTTCGGCAGTTGTTCCACCGGTCCGAGCAGCGCGGCATAGCGCACGAGGATCGCCGCGAGCGCTTCCACGACCAGGAGCGGGTCTTCACGATGCTCCGCGAGAAACGCGTTGGTGTGGCGGAACAACTGCTCGACCACCTCCTGCTTGTGCCGCAAGGCCTGTTCTTCATCCGCTGCAGTTGCTGCACTGCGACGGGAATCCTGCGTCTCTGTCTTTCGTGGAGTGTCCGCTGCACTCGTTCGACGTTCGCCGCTCTCTTCAGTCGACATCGCGCAATCTCGCCTTGCAGGTGTTCGAGACGTGAGTATATGGTACGGCCACATTTCATCAGTCAGCGCCACACGCGGCGCAGCAGTCCAGGAAAGTAGAACAAGCCTTCGAACCAGACATTTGACATGCGGGCCGCCAGCCCCAGAACTTCGGAGATCGTGACATGGCGTCGAATATTTCCCTGTCGAAGATCGTCAAGCAGAAGAGCATCAGCATCGGCGAAGCGACCAAGCGCATCTCCGACCTGGGCTGGGCGCCGTCCTACTTCGAAGAGATCCTGAAATACCCGACCGACTACAAGGTCGACAAGGCGCCGAAGGACCCGATGAAGCAGGTCCTGCGTTCCTACTTCCCGATGCAGGAAGAGAAGGACAACCGGGTCTACGGCGCGCTCGACGCCGCGCTGCGCGGCAACATGTTCCGCAATGTCGAGCCGCGCTGGATCGAGTGGCAGAAGCTGTTCCTCGCCATCATTCCCTTCCCCGAGATCTCGGCCGCGAGATCGATGGCCATCCAGTCGCAGATCGCGCCCGGCGAGGATCTGCGTACCGGCTACACCATGCAGATGATCGACGAGTTCCGTCACTCCACGATTCAGATGAACCTGAAGAAGTGGTACATGGAGAACTACATCGATCCGGCCGGCTTCGACATCACCGAGGCCGCCTTTGGCAAGTGCTACGCGACCACCATCGGGCGCCAGTTCGGTGAGGGCTTCATCACCGGCGACGCGGTGACCTCGACCAACATCTACCTGCAGGTGGTGGCCGAGACGGCGTTCACCAACACGCTGTTCGTCGCCATGCCCTCGGAAGCCGCGCGCAACGGCGACTACGCGCTCCCGACCATCTTCCTCTCGGTGCAGTCCGACGAGTCGCGGCACATCGGCAACGGTCACTCCTTCCTGATGTCCATCGTCAAGGAGCCGGAAAACCTCGACCTGCTCGAGCGCGACCTGCGTTATGCCTTCTGGCAGAACCACGCCATCGTCGATGCCGCCATCGGCACCATCATCGAGTACGGCACCCAGGACCGTGACAAGAGCAAGGAGTCCTACGCGGAGCTCTGGCACCGCTGGATCTTCGACGACTACTACCGCACCTACATGCTGCCGCTCGAGAAGTACGGCGTGAAGATCCATCACGACGACGTCGAGGCGGCCTGGAACCGCATCGTCAAGGGCAACTACGTACACAAGGTGGCGCAGTTCTTCTCCTTCGGCTGGCCGGTCGCGTTCTGGCGCATCGACGGCATGGTGGAGAAGGACTTCGACTGGTTCGAGGCCAAGTATCCCGGTTGGTACAACGAGTTCGGCACCTACTGGGAGAACTACCGCAAGGCCAGCCTGCCGAACCAGCCGCCGCTGATGTATCTCGACTCCGGCTACGTCTACCCGCATCGCTGCTGGAGCTGCAACGTGCCGGCGCTGATCCGCGAGGACTTCTGCGTCGACGAAGTGGACGGTGAGCTCTACACCTACTGCTCCGAGGTCTGCCGCTGGACCCACAAGGAAGCCTTCGCCGCCGAGTACAACGGCCGTCCGACGCCGGCCATGGGCCGCTTCAGCGGTCGCCGGCAGTGGGAGGAGTGCTACCACGGGTGGGATCTCGCCGACGTGGTGAAGGATCTCGGCTTCGTGCGCCCGGACGGCAAGACCCTGATCCAGCAGCCGCACCTGCATTTCGACGACAGCCGCATGTGGACCCTGGATCACTTCCGGGGTCTCGAAGTGCGCAGCCCGCTGCTCGACCTGCGCGCGATGAGCCCGGCGGATCGAGAGAAGCACATCGCCAACTACCGTGCGGGCTTCACCTGCAAACCGATCTGAGTACATGACGCGGCGCGCGGCGACGTGAGTCCACGTCGCCGCGCTTTCCAAGCAGAACGCGGTCGGCGCCCTGGCGCCACCGGCAGGCGGGTGGCCTCGAGGGCATGACTTACTCGGTACGACTGGAACCCATCGGCGTCGACATGCAGGTCAACGACGACGAGACCGTGCTGCAGGCGGCGTTCCGCCAGGGCATCACGCTCATGCACGGCTGCAAGGAGGGCCAGTGTTCGTCCTGCAAGTCCGTGCTGCTGGACGGCGACGCCGAGCACGGCGACTACTCGACCTTCGCGCTGTCGGAGTCCGAGCAGAGCGAAGGCAAGGTGCTGCTCTGCCGGCTCTACGCGCAGAGCGACCTCGAGATCGAACTCCTCAACTACGACGAGGACATGCTCGCCAACTGGATCCCGGCGCGGACCTTCCAGGGCACGGTGTGCGGCATCGAGTCTCTGACCCACGACATCCGGCGCCTCGACGTCGAACTCGACACGCCCATGAGCTTCCATGCCGGGCAGTTCGCCGAGATCACGCTGCCCGATGGGGGCACGCGACGCTCCTATTCCATGGCCAATGCGCCGCAGGAGACCGCGACCCTGTCCTTCATCATCAAGACCTACGCGGGCGGCAAGTTCTCCGGCCGCCTGGCCGACGGGCTCGCGGTGGGCGACACCGTCGCACTGGAAGGCCCCTTCGGCACCAGTTTTCGCAACCAGAAGCACCGCGGCGGCACGCTGCTTGTGGGCGGCGGCTCCGGCATGGCGCCCTTGCTGTCCATCCTCTGCGACCTGGTGGCCCATCAGTGTCAGGACCCGGTGCGCTTCTATTACGGCGCGCGCGGCACGCGTGACCTGTTCTATCTCGAGCGCATCGCGGCGCTCGGCGCCGAACTCGCGGACTTCGTCTTCATCCCGGCGCTGTCCGAACCGGAGGCGGGCGACGGGTGGGACGGCGAACGGGGCCTCGTCCACGAGGTGCTCGCCCGGCAGTACGCCGACACCGGGCGCAACCCACGGCTCGAAGCCTATGTCTGCGGTCCGCCGCCCATGGTCGACGCGGTACTGCCGGTACTGCAGAAGATCGGCGTCGACGCGGACAACATCCACCTCGACAAATTCACGCCGGCCGGCAGCTGAAGCCGACAGGGATCACAAAGCAGCACAGACAGCGCGCAGAGAGGGGAGTCATGAGCGAGAACCTACAAGCGTCCGGGGCCGCGGGAAGCGCGACCTTTGCCGGCTCCGACAGCCGGCGTTACAACTACTACAAGCCAGAAGGCAAGCGCGCGACCCTGTACGAGGACGTCACTGTCGACGTGCAGCCGGATCCGAGCAGGCACCTGCTGCAGGGCTGGATCATGTCCTTCGCCGACGGCACGCCCTCCTACAGCGAGAAGTCGACCGCCATCAAGAGCTCCGACTGGCACGCTTTCCGCGCGCCGGACCAGGAGTGGTCGCGCACCCACTACCAGCGCCAGAGCCATATCGAGAACACCATCAAGATGGTGGTGGACAACGCGCGTGGCGACGGCGCGCCGGGGCGCTTCGACCAGGGCTGGGTGGGCGTGCTGCAGAACCAGTTCGGCGCGCTGAAGCACGCGGAGTTCGGCCTGGGTGTGGCGCTGATGAAGGCGCAGCGCGACGGCATGACCCAGATGATCAACAACACCATCCTGACCAACGCCTCCTACAAGCTCAGGCTCGCGCAGGACATCACGCTCTACCTCGGTGACCTCGGCCTCGACATCAGCATCGACGGCGATGCCGGCAAGCAGGTGTGGTTGAACGATCCTGCCTGGCAGGGTGTGCGCAAGGCGGTGGAGGCGATCCTGGCGGCGAGCGACCACCTCGAGATCTACTTCGCGGTGAACGTGGTGTTCGAGGCGCTGGTCGGCGAACTGTTCCGCAGCGGCTTCATCATGCGTGCCGGCCCGGTGCACAACGATTTCGTCACGCCGGCGGTGGTCTCGGCTGCGGCGAGCGACTATCGCCAGAACCTCGCCAATACCGTGACGCTGATCGGCCAGCTGACCGGCGACCCCGCCCACGGCGCGGCGAACAAGAAGGTGATGCAGGGCTGGCTCGCGAAGTACGTGCCGCTCTGCGCCGAGGCGGCGCGGGATCTTCGCGGGATCTGGAGCCTGCAGGACAACGGTGACCTGCACTACGACACGATTGCCGAGGACTCGCGCGCGCGCTTCAAGGACATCCTGGTCGCGGTTCAACTCAACCTGCCGGCGGACGTTTCCCTATGAACACCCAGACATTCCGCGATCTCGATCGCAAGGACACGGTGTCCCATCGCTGCGGCGTGACCATGAACGACAGCGCCGACGCGCGCGTCATCGCCGAGGTCATGCAGGAGAAGCATGGCATCGAGGTGCTGCACTACCCGGCCATGATCCGCCTCGACACCGAGGGCAAGATGGTGTTCGACATGGAGGAGCTGAGCGAGTCGCTGGGCAGGACCTTCACGGCCTACGACTTCGAGGTCGTGATGTCCACCCATTACGGGCGCATGGTGATGATCGACGAGAACAAGGTGGTGTTGTTCGGCGACATGGAAGAAGCGCGCCAGTACGAAGAATAAGCCTGGCCGAGTGCCTGGCGTGGCGGCGACCTGCGTGGCTCGTCGTTGCGCCGTGCGACGCCGTCCTCACGCCTGCAATGACCGGCGTCCCGCATGGGCGCCGGTGTGAGCGTGCGTCGGCGGCACCCGTCAGACCCGATGACAAGCGGCCGCGCGACGCGCGGCGAACAGGACCGAGTGCATGCCGAAGAAGATGTTGTTCGATGACGAGGCGCGCGCTGCGCTGGGGCGCGGCGTGGAGGCCCTGACCCGGGCCGTGCAGTGCACCCTCGGCCCCAAGGGCGGCAACGCGATCATCGACGTGCCCATCGGCACGCCGCTGGTGTCGCGGGACGGTGTCAGCATCGCCGCCGAGATCGAACTGCCGGATCGCTTCGAGAACATGGGCGCGCAGGTGGTGCGCGAGGTCTCGAAGAAGACCAACGAGGTGGCGGGGGACGGCACCACCACCGCGACCGTGCTGGCCAACGCGTTGGTGCAGGAGGGCTTCAAGGCGCTGGCCGCGGGACGCTCGGCCTTCGATCTCGTGAACGGCATGAATGCCGCCGCCGAGGCGGTGGTGGCGGCGCTTAAGGCCGCCGCGACGCCGGTGGCGAAGATCGACGGCGCGGCGACCGCGGTCGCGATCATCGCGGCCAATGACGAGCACACCGGGCGCATGGTGGCGGAGGCGCTCGAGAGCGTCGGGCCGACCGGCATCGTCACGGTCGACATCGGCCTCACGGTCGAGACCACGCTGGAAGTGGTGGAGGGCGCGTCCTACGAGCGCGGCTACGTCTCGCACCACATGGTGAACGACATCGACAACATGGAGGCGCATCTCGAGGACGCGCTGGTGCTGCTCACCAATCACCCGCTGCGTGACGCGGACGACGTGGCCAAGCTGCGCGCCCTGTCCAACGAGGCGGGTCGGCCGCTGCTGGTGATCGCGGACGAGTACGCCACCCAGGCGGTCGCGGCCCTGCTCGACACCCGCGCCGGGCACCCCATCGTCGCGGTGCATCCGCCGGAATACGGCAAGTGGCGCCAGGCGATGCTCGAGGACATGGCGGTCATGACCGGCGGCCGGGTGTTCGTGAAGGAGCTCGGCAGCCACTACCGCGACGCGACGCAGGCCGATCTCGGCCGCGCGCGGCGGGTCAAGGTGTCGGCGAACAGCACGGTGATCTCGGGCGGCGCGGGTGACGCGGCGCAGATCCGCGCGCGCATGGAGCAGGTGCGGCGTCAGCTCGCGGCCAATGAGGTGCTGATCGAGCAGGACAAGTTCAGCGAGCGGCTCGCCAAGCTGTCCGGCGGCATCGCGGTGATCCACGCCGGCGGCGCGACCCCGGTCGAGCAGAAGCGCCGCGCGCAGATGATCGAAGACGCCCTGAACGCGACCCGCGCCGCGGTGCAGGAGGGTGTGGTGCCGGGCGGCGGCACCGCGTTGATCCGCACCTTGCCGGTCATCGACGAGGTGGTGGCGCGCCTCGAGGGCACCGCGCGCGAAGGCGCCGAAGTCCTGAAGCGCGCGGTGCTGCGGCCGCTCGCCGTCATCGCGCGGAACAGCGGCGTGGATCCCCAGGGCGTGATCGAGCGCGTGCTCGGCGCCAGGGGCGCGACCGGCTACAACGCACGCACGGGTGAACTGGTCGACATGCTCACAGCCGGCGTCATGGACCCGGTCAAGGTCACCTACACGGCGCTGCAGAACGCGCTCTCGGTGGCGTCGCTGATCCTCACCGCCCAGACGCTGATCGCGGACCTCGGTGACGACGAGGATCCGACCGCCGGCCCGGCGCGCGGCGGCGGCGCGGAAAAGTACGGCATGCGGTGAGGAAGCACGGACCATGAGTGCGAACGAGTCGTCGTTGGGTTTCGAGACGGGGTGGCGCACTGCAAGGCGGGCGAGCTCCCTGCCCGAGGTGTTTCGTTCCATTCGCGTACCGCGGGACGCCGGTGTCGCGCGACGGATGCTGGCCTTCGCCGGTCCGGGCTACCTGGTCGCGGTGGGCTACATGGACCCGGGCAACTGGGCGACCGCCATCGCCGGCGGTTCGGCCTTCGGCTACACCCTGCTGTCGGTGGTGATGCTGGCCAACCTGATGGCCATCGTGCTGCAGTCCCTGTCTGCGCGGCTCGGCATCGTGACCGGGCGGGATCTCGCCCAGGCCTGCCGCGACCACTACTCGCCGCCGGTGGCGTTTTCGCTGTGGATGCTGGCGGAACTCGCGGTGTGCGCGACCGATCTCGCCGAGATCATCGGCACCGCCATCGCGCTCAACCTGCTGTTCGACATTCCGCTGCTGCTCGGCGTGATCCTGACCGTGGCCGATGTGCTGCTGATCCTGCTCTTGCAGGCGCGTGGCTTCCGCTACATGGAGGCGCTGATCGTCTCGCTGATGGTGATCATCGGCGGCAGTCTCGGCTACGAGGTGCTGCTCGCGTCGCCCGAGTGGTCGCAAGTCGCCGCGGGCTTCCTGCCCTCGACCGCGGTGCTCGAGAACCCGCAGATGCTCTACATCGCCATCGGCATCCTGGGCGCCACGGTCATGCCGCACAATCTGTACCTGCACTCGGCCCTGGTGCAGACCCGTGACTTCGA
Source organism: Gammaproteobacteria bacterium (assembly GCA_019747795.1). Taxonomy (GTDB): domain Bacteria; phylum Pseudomonadota; class Gammaproteobacteria; genus JADJYF01. Next base: position 35,916 of record JAIEQK010000200.1, read on the forward strand.
CACCAGCGTCGAGGGCCGGCGCCAGGCGGTGCGCTACGCGACCATCGATTCGACGGTCGCGCTCTTGATCGCGCTGCTGATCAACGCCGCCATCCTCATCGTCGCCGCCGCCACCTTCCACACCTCGGGCCACACGGACATCACCGAGATCCAGGAAGCGCACCACATGCTGACGCCGCTCCTGGGCGCGACCGCGGCGAGCGTGCTGTTCGCCGTCGCGCTGCTCGCCTCGGGGCAGAACTCGACCATCACCGGCACCCTGACCGGCCAGATAGTCATGGAGGGCTTCCTCGACATCCACCTCTCGCCCTGGCTGCGGCGGCTGATCACACGGCTCATCGCCGTGGTGCCGGCGGTGCTGGTGACGCTGTACTACGGCAGCTCAGGGACCGCCCAGCTGCTGGTGCTGTCGCAGGTGATCCTGAGCCTGCAACTGCCCTTCGCGGTCATCCCCCTGGTCAAGTTCACCAGCGACCGCGCCAAGATGGGCGAACTCGTCACGCCGCGCTGGCTGACCTTCATCGCCTGGGGCCTGACCGCGATCATCATCGGGTTGAACGTGAAGCTGATCGGCGACGCGGTGGTGGGGTTCTTCGCGTAATTGTCGACCGCACTCCCTCCGTCACCCTCGCGAACGCAAGGGCTCATCGGCGCTGGTCAGCGGCAACGTGGCCTGAAGCCCACTCGCATTGCGCGAAGCCGATGGATTCCTGCTTGCGCAGGAATGACGGGG
>JAIEQK010000080.1 GCA_019747795.1 Gammaproteobacteria bacterium
CCGAGCCCGGTCGTGCCGAGACCGCTGGTGCCGGCGCCGTTCGAGGTCAGCGTGATGGTCGCCGTACCGACCTTGTGACCGGCGCTCGAGGTGTCGATGCCGACCTCGAGACTGCTCGCGTTGGTGCCGCCCGCCGCGAGCAGACTGAAACTGCCTCCGTTGGTCGTCGCGTTGCCGGTCGCGCCGCCGATGCTCGCGTCCAATGACTCCGAGAAGCCGTCCGCCGCCGCGAGGTTGCTCAAGCTGAGCGTCTGGCTCGCCGCGCTGCCGACGTGACGGTTGGCAAACACGATGGGCTCGGGGCTGTGCGCGCTCGCTTCGGCGAAGCGGTACACGTTGCCGCTGACGTTCACCGTCTGCGTACCGAGCCCGGTCGTGCCGAGATCGCTGGTGCCGGCGCCGTTCGAGGTCAGCGTGATGGTCGCCGTACCGACCTTGTGACCGGCGCTCGAAGTGTCGATGCCGACCGCGAGCGCGCTCGCATTGGTGCCGCCCGCCGCGAGCAGATTGAAACCGCCGCCGTTGGTCGTCGCGTTGCCGGTCGCGCCGCCGATGCTCGCGTCCAATGACTCCGAGAAGCCGTCCGCCGCCGCGAGGTTGCTCAAGCTGAGCGTCTGGCTCGCCGCGCTGCCGACGTGACGGTTGGCGAACACGATGGGCTCGGGGCTGTGCGCGCTCGCTTCGGCGAAGCGATAGACGTTGCCGCTCACGTTCACCGTCTGCGTGCCGAGCGAGAGGGCGCCGAAGCCGCTGGTGCCGGCGCCGTCGGAGGCAAGCGCGATGGTCGCCGTGCCGCTCTTGGCGCCGGCGCTCGAGGTGTCCAGGCTCACCGTCAGGCTGCCGTTGTTCGTCTGCCCCGCACCCAGCAGGCTGAAGCTGCCGCCGTTCGTGCTGACATCCCCGGTCCCAGCACCGATGCTCGCGTTCAGACGCTCGGAGAAGCCATCGTTTGCCGCGGTGTTGGTGAGGCTCAAGGCCTGGGTCGCCGCCGCGCCGACGTGGCGATTGGCGAACACGACGGGCTCGGGGGTGTGCGCGCTGGCCTCGGCCAGGCGATAGACGTCGCCGCTCACGTTGACCGTCTGCGTGCCGAGCGCGGTGGTGCCGAGACCGCTGGTGCCCTCACCGTTCGAGGTCAGCGTGATGGTCGCCGTGCCGGTCTTGTGACCAGCGCTCGAGGTGTCGATACCGACCGCGAGCGCGCTCGCGTTGGTGCCGCCCGCCGCGAGCAGGCTGAAGCTGCCGCCGTTGGTCGTGGCGTTGCCCGTCGCGCCGCCGATGCTCGCGTCCAGCGACTCGGAGAAGCCATCGTTCGGCACGTCGTTGGTGATGCTGAGCAGCTGGCTCGCGCTGTCGCCCACGCGACGGTTGGCGAAGACCACAGGCTCGGGCGTGTGCGCGGTCGGATTCGCGTAGCGGAACACCGCGCCCGAGATCGACAGCACCTGCTCGGCGACGTTGTCGAAGTTGTTCACCACCGCGACCGCCTGGCCGCCGAGCGCGCCGGCGCTGGCGCCGGTCAGGGTCACGCTGAACGGCGTGCTGCTCGCGCCGGCCGCGATCGGCCCGAAGTTGCCGGCGGTCACGCCGCTGCCGGACAGCCGCGCATCGGTGAGGTTGCCGCCGTTGACGTTGGTCTGGAGCGCGCCGCGCAGCGCGGGACCGGTGCTGCCGGTGTTGGCGACGGCGAAGTTCTTGGTCACCTGCTCGCCGACGTGGATGTTGCCGAAGGCGAGCTGCGCGCTCGCGCCCGTGCCATTGGTGACGTCACCGGTGAGCGCCTGCGTGACATTGCCCGCCGCGAGGATCTGCCCGCTGCCGGTGACATTAGCCCGCGCGTCGAACGCGTTACCGACGCCGAAGCCACCGTTCTGGTAGTCCTGCGCCACGGTCACGTTGCTGCTACCAAGCGCCAGCGTGCCGTTGTTGATGAGCAGATCGCCATCGCTGTTGGCGCCCAGCGCGAGCGTCGCGCCAGCGTCGACCTGGATGGTGCCGCTCTGGCCGTCGATACCGCCGGTCATGGTCAGGAGGCCACCGCTGGCACGCACCAGGCCGTGGTTCAGCACCGTCGGCGTGACCGTGCCGAAGCCGAAGATCTCGCCGATGCGCTGACCGACCACGTTGTTGGTCAGGCTCGGCGCATTGAACGTACCCCCGGCGAGCTGCAGCACGCCGCTGTTGTTGAACGCGCCGACGGCGGTGAAGTTGCGCGCGCCGAGCAGGCGGAACGCGCCCTGGTTGTCGGTGAGGGTGTTGATGCGCGTGAAGCTCGCCGTCGCGCCGTTCAAGGTCACATCGCCCTGGTTGGTGACGATGTTCTGCGCGCCCGCGCGGGTGAAGCTGAGCGAGCCGTTGCCGCTGACCCGCCAGGTGCCGCCGGTGAGCGTCGTGCCGCTGTGCTGGGTCACGACATCGGAGAAGTCGAGCGTGCCGCTGCTCACCTCCACCGCGCCAGTGTTGTTCAGGCCTGTCTGGATGCTGGAAGCGCCGGAGCCGGCGCTCTTGCGGAAGGTACCGGCGTTGTTCACCACGCCCATGTCGGGCAGCAAGTTGCGATCGCCGAAGCTGGTGACGGAGATCGAGTTGTTGCCCTGGAGGTCGAACAGCGCCCCGGCCGCGTTGTCGATGCGGCCGGCGCCGCCGGTGGAGAGATTGTTGAGGTTGATGGTGCCTGCGGTCCAGGTGAGAGTCCCGCGGTTCTCCAGCACGCGACCCGAGTCAACGCCGATGGCGCCGGTGATGCTGCCGTTGCCCAGCAGGATGGTGCGGCCCGCGCCCAGCATGGTGCCGCCGCTCAAGGTCGCTGCGCCGAGCACGGTGAGATCGCCGCCGCCCTCGAGCGTGCCACCCGAGATCTGGAAGCTCGCGGTCTGGCCATCGTCGTTCAGCACCAGGCGTCCTCCGGTGATGTCGATCAGACCGTCGCTGTCGAGCGCGCCGCTGGCCTCGACCAGCCCTGTGGTCACCTGCAGCGTGCCGGCGTTGGTCAGACCGGCGATGTCGGCGAAGCTGTGAGCGCCGCCGCCGAAACGCAGCGTGCGCCCGCTGCCGATGGCGATGGTGCTCGTTGCCGAGTGAGTAGAGCCGCCGGTGAGATCCAGGACGCCACTGTCAATCTGGATCGCGCCCTGGTTGACGAGGCGTGCCGAAACGGTGGTGGTACCCGTGCCGACGCTCTTCACGAAGGTGCCTTGATTGGTGAAGTCGCCGGTGTCGGGCAGCAGGCCGACGTCGCTAAAGGCGGTCGCCGTGATGCTGTTGTTGGCGCGCGCGTCGAACACCGCGCCCGCGGCATTGACGAAGCGGCCCGCGCCACCCGCCGACAAGGGATTGAGCTGCAGCGTGCCGCCGAGCCAGCGCAGTTCGCCGCGGTTCTCCAGCACATGACCGGCATCGACACCGATGCCCGTGAGCTCGCCGCCGTTGGCGAGAATGGTGGTGCCGGGGCCGCGAAGGGTGCCGCCGCTCAGCGTCGCGGTGCCGTTGACGGTGAGGTCACCGGCGCCATCGCGCGTGCCGCTCGACTGGGTGTAATCCTGGGCCGCGCCGTCACTGTTCAGAACGAGGCTGCCGCCAGCAATCTCGAGCACGCCGCCGAGGTTGAGCGCGCCATCGCCCGACACCGTATCGGCGCTCACGAGCAGTCGCCCCGTGGAGGTGATGCGTCCGAGATCCGCGAACTGATGGCCACCGGCCAGACGCAGCGTGGTGCCAGCGGCGATGCTGACGGTCGAAGTCGCGGTATGGGTGCCGCCACCGGTCAGGTCGAGCGTGCCGGTCTGCACCTGCAGCGCGCCGCTGTTGTTGAACAGCGCGTCGACGGTGGTGGTGCCCGTGCCGACGACCTTGCGGAAGGTCCCGGCATTGTCGACGCGCCCCATGTTCGCGATCAGGTTGCGATCGCTGAAGTTGGTGACGGAGAGCGAGTTGTTGCCGCGCGCCTCGAAGGTCGCACCAGCGGCGTTCTCGAAGCGGCCGGCGCCGTCGGTGGAATTGGGATTCAGGTTGATGGTGCCACCGGTCCAGAGGAGGGTGCCGCGGTTGTCGAGAATGCGTCCTGCGTCGAGGCCGAGACCCGTCAAGGTGGTATCGCCGTCCAGGCGCGTGCGGCCACTGCCGCTCATGGTGCCGAAGCTCAGCGTCGCATCGCCGCTCACCGTGAGATTGCCACTGCCGCCGAGGGTGCCGCCGGTCATGCTGAAACCGGCCACCGAGGCGTTGACGCCGGCAAGGCTCAGGGAGCCGCCACTGAAGACCAGGGCGCTGCCCAAGGAGGTGACCGTGCCGCTGAGCGTGTGCGCACCGCCGCTGACGGTCGTCGTGCCCGAGACCGTGACGCCGCCCGCGTGGCTCACCGAGCCACTGCCGAATTCCAGGTTGCCGACGTTGATGTCGGAACTCGAGGCGAGGGTGTGGGTACCGCCTGTGAAGCGCAACGTCCCGGCGCCGCTGTAGTCGCCCGAGCTGGCGCCGCCACCGCTGAAGTCGATGGCGCCGGTCTGGATCTCGACCTGACCTCCGTTGTTGAACGCCGCGCTCACCGTCGTGGTGCCCGTGCCGGCGCTCTTGCGAAACAGACCGCTGTTATCGACCTGGGCCGTGTTGGCCAGGTCGTTGATGTCGCCGAAGTTGGTCGCGCGCAGCGAGCCGTTGCCCTGGACGTCGATGGTCGCGCCGGCCGCGTTGAGCAAGCGCCCTGCGCCGCCGGTCGAGGACGCATTGAGTTCGATCGCCCCGCTGGTCCAGGTCAAGGTGCCGCGATTGTCGAGCAGGCGCCCGGCATCGAGGCTCAGCCCGCCCGCGACGGTGCTCGGGCCCTTGAGCACGGTGCTGCCCGAGCCGCTCTGCGTGCCGAAGACGAAGGACGCCGCGCCGTTCACCGTCAGCACGCCGCTGCCGGCCAGGGAGCCACCGCTCATGTTCAGCGCATCGACAGCGGCGCTGGCGACATTCAGGTTCAGCGTGCCGCCGCTCAAGCTCAGGGTGTTGCCGAGACTGGTCACCACACCTGTGAGGTTGTGCGTACCGCTGCTGACGGTGGTCGTGCCCGCGACGTCGACGCTGCCCGCGTGGTTCAGCGTGCCGCTGCCCAACTCGAGGTTGCCGACGTCGATATCCGAACTCGTGGCGAGGGTGTGGGTGCCTCCGCCGAAGCGCAGCGTGCCGGCGCCAGTGTAATCACCCGTGCTGCTGCCGCCGCCGCTGAAGTCGACGGTGCCGGTCTGGATCTCGACCTGACCGCCGTTGTTGAACGCCGCACTCACCGACGTGGTGCCCGTGCCGACGCTCTTGCGGAACAGGCCGAGATTGTTCACCACGCCCATGTTCGGCACGTCGTTGATGTCGCTGAAGGTCGACGCGCGCAGGTTGTTGTTGCCCTGAGCGTCGATCGTCGCCCCGACGGCATTGTCCAGGCGGCCTGCGCCGCCGGTGGACGCCGAGTTCAATTCGATCGAGCCGCCGCTCCAGGTGATGACGCCGCGATTGTCGATCACGCGCCCGGCATCGGCGCCGAACACGCCGGTGATGCTGGTCGCCCCCTGCAGGATGGTGCGGCCCGAACCCGTATGCGTGCCACCCACCAGGCTCACCGGACCGCTCAGGGTCAGATCGCCCGTGCCGGCCACCGTGCCGCCGAACTGGGTGAAGGTGCCGCTGACGGTCGAGGCGCCGTTCAGGGTCAGGGTGCCGAAGTTGAGCGTGAGATTCTGCGCGCTCGTCAGGCTCGCCACGGTGAAGTCGCCGCCGTTCAAGCTGATGGTGCGTCGCGTCGCGCTGAGCAGGTTCAGCTGCACATCGTCCGTGGCGCCCGGCAAGGCCGGCGCCGAAGACCAGTTGCTGGCCACGTCCCAGACGCCGTTGGCATCGTTGGTCCAAGTGACCACCGCGGCCGACGCCGGGGTCTGCAGCAGCGCCGCGGCGATGGCCAGCGGCAGGGGGCGAAGGGCGAAGGCGGTGCGAGCGTGCATGCGTACGTGTGTCCCTGGTCCGACTCGTTGTTGTTCTTGTACGGGCCGGGCATCACGAGCGTTCACGGGGTCGCTCGAGCAGGCTCCGCGCGGTCGTGGGGCGCGGCCTCGTCACTGACAGTAGGTAGCACGCCAGGGTGACGGGGCGCAAACGCGGATCGCTCGAGAGTTGATTTAGTACCGGCATTGGCCGTGACGCTGCGTGGCTACGCGCGACAGTCCGGTCATGCCGCGCACGTCGACGCACCCAATCTTTAACAATTGTTACGCGCGACCTCCACGGCGCCTTTCGACACCGCCGCCGGCCCGGCACAATCACACGCGGCAGTCATCCTCCCCTGGAGCCCGATTCATGTCCCGCAGCGCCGACTGGTATTTCGATTTCATCTCGCCCTTCGCCTACTTGCAGTTCAAGCACTTCCACAGGTTGCCCACCGACCTGGAGGTGAGCCTGAAACCAGTGCTGTTCGCCGGCCTGCTCGGGCACTGGGAACACAAGGGCCCGGCGGAGATCCCGGCCAAGCGCGTGCAGACCTATCGTCACACCCACTGGCTCGCGAAGCGGCTCGGCATTCCCTTTCGTACCCCGCCGGCCCATCCCTTCAACCCGCTGCGCGCGCTCAGGCTCGCGCTCGCGCTGGACGCGGATCACGCCGCGGTGGAGGCGATCTTCAACTTCATCTGGGCGACCGGCGGCAATGTCGACGACGACGCGGCGCTGACCCGTCTCGCCGCGCGCTTCGGCGTGAACGACCTCGCTGCGGCCATCGGTCGGGATGACGTCAAGGCGCGGCTGCGCGCCAACACCGAGGAAGCCATCGCGCGTGGCGTGTATGGCGTGCCGACCTTCGCCATCGACGATGAACTCTTCTGGGGCTTCGACGCCACGGACATGTTCCTCGAGTACCTCGCCGATCCGGCGATGCTCGCGACGCCGGAGATGACGCGCCTCAAGAACCTGCCGCAGGCGGCGCGACGAGTGTAGGTCGGGTTTCAACCCGACATTCATCCCCAGGGCCTTGCTCGAAGCCCTGCAATGAATGTCGGACTGAAGTCCGACCTACAGGGTGCAGGCTTTGGGGTCGCCGGCGTCGAAGCCGGTCTTGAACCACTTCATGCGCTGCGCCGAGGTGCCGTGGGTGAAGGAATCGGGCACCACCACGCCGCGCGCCTGCTTCTGCAGCATGTCGTCGCCTATGGCGTTGGCGGCGGTGAGCGCCTCCTCCACGTCGCCGGGTTCGAGAAAAGGCCGTGCGCGGTTGGCGTGCGCCGCCCACACGCCGGCGAAGCAGTCGGCCTGCAGTTCGATGCGCACCGAGACCTTGTTGTACTCGACCTCGCTCATGCTGCGACGCGCGCGCGCCGCCTGTTCGCTGATGCCGAGCAGGTTCTGCACGTGGTGGCCGACCTCGTGGGCGATGACGTAGGCGCGCGCGAAATCGCCGCCCGCGCCGAAGCGTCGTTCGAGCTCGGTGAAGAACGCCATGTCGAGGTAGACCTTGCGATCGGCCGGACAGTAGAACGGGCCCATGGCCGCCTGCCCCGTGCCGCAGGCCGTGGGTGTCGCGCCGCGGAACAGCACCAGCACCGGCGGCTGGTAGCGGCCGCCCATCTGCTGGAACAGCGCGTCCCAGCTCGTTTCGGTCTTGCGCAGCACGCGCGCCATCTCGCGCTTGAGCGCCGCTTGCGGATCCTGCGCGGGATCGATGGAGCGTTGCTCGACGGCCGGCGCGCGCGACTCGCTCGCCTGCTCGGCGACGCCGAGCAGCACGCGCGGATCGATGCCGGTGAAGTAGCTGACCGCGAGTACCAGCACCACGCCGCCGATGCCGAGCCCGCCACGACCGCCACCGCCGCGCCAGCCGCGGCGATCCTCGATGTTGCTGCTTTCGTCTTCGTCGCCCAGGCGCATCGGTGTTCGGCTCCGCAGGTCGCGCGGGTCAGTGTAGTCGTAACCGCGCGCGCGATGCCGTCAGACGGACGGCGTCACCCCAGCAGGTCCTTCACCACCCCGGTCCACAGGTTGGCGCACAGGCCGAGCGAGGTCACGTCGATGCGCTCGTTGTGGCCGTGGAAGCGGCTGCCGAACTCTTCCATCGTGACGTTGGGAACGAACAGGCCCGTGCCGTAGCCGACCACGCCGCGATCGCGGAAGAAACGCGCGTCGGTGCCGCCCACCAGGAGCTGGGGCAGGAACTCCGCCGCCGGGTAGGCCACTTTCAACTGCCGCGACAGGGCGTCCCACATCGGCGTGTCCAGCGGAGACAGGGTGGCCTCATGATCGACCATGGAGATCACTTCCACCTCGGCGAACAGCGCGTCGCCGAGGGCCTCGCGCAGGTGGTTGTCGACATCCTCGGCGGTAGTGCCGGGCACGGTGCGGATATCGACGTCGACTTCCACCAGGTCGGGAATGACATTGGCCTTCACGCCGCCGTGGGCGACGTTCGGCGAGAACGTGGTGTGACAGCAGGCGTGCAGATGCTTCGCCGCCGCCGGCGGCAGCTGCTCCAGCGCCGCGAAGATGCGTTCCGGATCGAGCAGCGCGGCCTTCAAGTCGTCGGGCAGGCGCGCCGCTTCGACCTGCGCGCGCCACACGCTGTCGATGCGCGCACGCGGCCGGTAGGCGGCGATGCGGCGAATCACTTCCGCTGCCTTGATCAGTGCGTTGTCGGCGCCGAGCGGCATGGAACCGTGACCCGGCGTGCCCTTGATGCGCAGCTTGCGCCACGCGAGTCCCTTCTCGCCCACCGAGATGCCGACCTTGTGCCCGGCCGGCCCCTGCACCGACCAGCCGCCCAGTTCGGTCAGCACGTAGTCGCAGGCGATGGCGTCCCAGTGGTGTTCGCACATCCACTTCGCGCCCCAGGTCCCCATCGCCTCCTCGTCGGCAACGCCGAAGTAGATGAGGTCGCCGCGCGGACGAAAGCCGCTCCGCGCCAGGTGCCGGACCGCCACCGCCATCGAGGCGGTGAGGTTCAGCATGTCGATCGCGCCGCGTCCCCATACCTCGCCGTCGATCAGTTCGCCGCCGAGCGGATCCTCACGCCAGCCGCTCGCGTTGAACGGCACGACGTCGGTGTGCCCCATCAGGCACACCTTGGGCGCGGTCGGATCCCAGCCCTCGATGCGCGCGACGATGGAGGTGCGCTCGCCCTGGGGCGTGAAGCGCTGCACCTCGAGCCCCGCGCCGGTCAGCAGGTCGGCCAGGGTGTCGGCATTGCGTCGCTCGTTGCCCGAGTCCGGCGTGCCGTCGTTGACGCAGCCGTTGCGAATCAACTGCTGCAGCAGCTCGGTCGTTTCCCCTTGCAGACTGGCGCTCATCTTCCCTGCCTCCCCGCTCGTGGCGCGCGTGTTTTCGGACTCAGCCCTTGGGCTTGCGGAAGCGCAGCGTCATGCGATCGCTCTCGCCGATGGCCTGGTACTTCGCCTTGTCGGCGTCGCCGGCCGCGTAGCTCGGCGGCAGCGTCCACACGCCCTTGGGATGGTCCTTGGTGTCCTTGGGATTGGCGTTGACCTCGCTCTTCTCCTCCAGCACGAAGCCGGCGGCGGTGGCGGCATCGATCACCAGCTGTTCGGCCGTGTAGCCCGACTTCAGCGACTCCTCGCGCGGCGTGCCCGGCTTGGCGCGGTGCTCGACCACGCCCAGCACGCCGCCGGGCTTCAGGGCGTCGAAAGCCGCCTTGAACACCGCCTTCTCGCCCTCGCCTTCCAGCCAGTTGTGCACGTTGCGGAAGGTCACGACGAGGTCTGCGCTGCCGGCCGGCGCGATGGGGCGCGGCGGTGCGAGTTCACTAAGGATGACGCGATCATAGTTACCGGCATCGGCGGCCAGCTTGGCCTTGAACGCGGCCAGCGACTTCTTCGGATAGTCGGCGGTGGCGTCGGCCGGGAAATGCGCGGCGTAGAGCTTGCCCTTTTCGCGCAGGTAGGGCGCGAGGATCTCCGTGTACCAGCCGCCGCCGGGCGCGATCTCGACCACGGTCATGTCGGGCTTCAGCCCGAAGAATCCCAAGGTCTCGGCCGGATGGCGGTAGGTGTCCCGCGCGCGGTTCGCTTCGCTGCGTTGCGGAGCGGCGAGCACCTTGGTGAGCGCATCGTCGGCGTACGCCGAGGGCAGCTGCAGCAGCAGCGCGCCCAGCAGGCTGGCAAATCCCAGGCGACGAATGGTGGTGATCATGACTTCCCCTCTCGTGGTGACGACCGCGCCATCATCGCATGGAAAGAAATACGGATGCGCTGCGGCGGGGACAGGCGGCCCAAACGGGGACAGACCACGGTTTCCGCTACCGCGGAAACCGTGGTCTGTCCCCGTTTGGGCCTTTCGCTGTATCTTGCCGCCCTCGCCCGCCGCGCCGCGGCGGGCCTCTTCGGCGGAGTACGCAGCATGGCCAGCGCATTGTTCGACCTGACCGGCAAGGTCGCCCTCGTCACCGGCTCGACCAAGGGTATCGGTCGCGCCATTGCCACCGAACTCGCGCGCCACGGCGCCAAGGTGGTCATCTCGAGCCGCAAGGCCGACGCCTGCGAGGCGGTGAGCGCGGAGATCAACGCCGAGCTCGCGGGCCAGGCCGGCGGCGCCGTACCGATCCCCGCCAACGTCAGCCACAAGGCGGAACTCGAGCGCCTGGTGGCCGAGACGCGCCGCCAGCTCGGCAGCATCGACGTCCTGGTGTGCAATGCCGCGGTCAACCCGCACTACGGGCCGATGAGCGGGCTGCCCGACTCGGCCTTCGAGAAGATCCTGCAGGTCAACATCATGTCCAACCACTGGCTCGCGCAGATGGTGCTGCCGGACATGATCGCGCGGCGCGACGGCGCCATCATCATCGTCTCGTCGATCGGCGGCCTGCGTGGTTCACCGGTGCTGGGCGCCTACTGCGTGTCGAAGGCGGCGGACCTGCAGCTGGTGCGCAACCTGGCGCTCGAGAACGGGCCGCACAACGTGCGCGTGAACGCCATCTCGCCGGGTCTCGTGCGCACCGACTTCGCGCGCGCGCTGTGGGAGAACCCCGAGACGCTCGCGCGCCGCGTCGAGCACGACCCGCTGCGGCGCATCGGCGAGCCGGAGGAAATGGCCGGCATCGCGGTCTATCTCGCGTCCCGCGCCGGCAGCTTCACCACCGGCCAGAACTTCGTCATCGATGGCGGCGCCACCATCAGCTGAGCGCTGCCCCCAAACCTCTCAATCGCACAGGAGCTTGCAATGCGCGTCATTCTCTATCCCAAGGACATGAAGGAGCTGATCGGCCAGGAGATCGGCGTGTCCGACTGGGTCCTGGTCGATCAGACCATGATCGACAAGTTCGCCGATGCGACCGGCGACCACCAGTGGATCCACGTCGATGTGGAGCGCGCCGCGAAGGAGATGCCGGGCGGCAAGACCATCGCCCATGGCTTCCTGACCCTCTCGCTGGTGCCGCGCCTGTCGGCCGCGATCTGGAAGATCGAGCACCGCTCGCGCGGTCTCAACTACGGCCTGGACAAGCTGCGTTTCACCGGCCAGGTGGTGGAAGGCAAGCGCGTGCGCCTGCGTCAGAAGCTGCTCGCGGCGGACGACGTCAAGGACAACGGCATCCGCCTCACCTTCGAGAACACCATCGATATCGAAGGCGAGGAGCGCCCGGCGCTGGTCGCCGTGAGCCTCAGCATCGTCTATCCCTGAGCGCCCTGCCCGGGCCGCGCGCCCGCCTCGACCCAGCGCTCGAAGGCCTCGAGCGTCATGGGCCGCCCGATGAAGTAGCCCTGACCGTAGTCGCAGCCGAGTTCGGTCAGGAGCTGCAGGGTCTCCGCTTCCTCGATGCCCTCGGCCACCGCCGTCATGTCGAAGTTGTGCGCGAGGTCGATGAGGCAGCGCACGATCTTGTCGCTGCGCGCGCTCTTGGCGATGTCGAGCACGAAGGACTTGTCGAAGTTGAGTTCACCGACCGCCAGCCGGCCGAGCTGCGAGAGCGAGGAGTAGCCGGCATGGCGCCGAGATCGATGTCAGCCGGCTCGACGCGAGAGAAACCGAGGTGGCGTCCAAAGGCGATGGCGAACGCGCTGGTGTCGTAGCAGGTACAGGAATCACGATCCTCGACCTGACGCAGCCACCTGCAGGCGTCGCGATTGCGCACCACGCTTTCGGTTGTGCAGCGCTGACGGTGTGAGGTCCTTCATTTGGGGTCAAGAAGCGCCGGTTGCGGCCGCTACCTCGTGGCATCGTCCATCCCCGCAGGTCGTGTCCTCGCCAACATGCAGTCCCCCTCCGCCCTCACGCAGCGCGAACGCGTCGTGCCCACACAGGCGACCTTGGTTTCCAGGACGGATCTCAACGGCGTGATCACCTACGCCAACCAGGCCTTCATCGACATCTCGGGCTACGCGCGCGAGCAATTGCTCGGCGCGAAGCACAACCTGGTGCGGCATCCCGACATGCCGGCCGCCGCCTTCGCCGACCTGTGGCGCACGCTCAAGGCCGGCCGACCGTGGCGCGGCCTGGTGAAGAACCGCGCCGCGAATGGCGATTACTACTGGGTGGAAGCCTTCGTCACGCCGTTCCACGAGGGCGGACGCCTGGTCGGCTACCAGTCCATCCGCAGCGCCGTGAGCCGCGCGCGCGCATCCGCGGCCGAACAGCTCTACGCCGCGGTGCGCGCCGGGCAGGCGTCCTGGCCCGAGCACGCCACCACGCTCATCGATCGACTGCCGTTCGACACCCGCGCCAATCTCACCAGTCTCGCGCTGGTGCTGGTATTCGCCGCGACCGCGGCGGCCGGCTGGCATGGGCACGGCGCGCTCGCGCTGGCCTGCAGCGGATTCGGCGCGCTGATCGCCATGGCCACCTGCTGGTGGAACGTGACACGCGTGCAGCGCCCGCTGGCGCGGGTGCAGGCCAGCCTGCGCGCGCTGGCCGAGGGCCGCCTGGACCAGGCGGTGGAGCACGCGCCGGGCGAGGAGTTCGCGGCGCTCAAGTATGCCGCGGAGACCATGCGCGTGCGCCTCGCCGCGCTGGTCATCGAGGTGCAGAACACCGCTGAACGGCTTGGTCGCGAGACCACCCAGATGGAGATAGAGATCGCGGGCCTTCGGCAGCGCCTGGACGAGCAGACCGGGCGCATGAGCGCCGCCGCCGCCGCGCTCGAGGACATGGGCGACAGCGTGCAGCAGACCGTGTCACGCGTGCGCGAGACCGCCGAGCACGCCCAGGGCGCGGACACCATCGTGTCCGCGGTCAACCACTCCGTGCAGCGCGAGGTCGCGACCAGCGACACCATCATGCACGCGGTGGGTGAATCCTCGGCGCGCATCGACGAACTGCACTCGGCGGTCGGCCTGGTCGGCCAGGCCTCGGCCGAAATCAAGGAGATTGCCGCCCAGACCAACCTGCTGGCGCTGAACGCCGCGATCGAAGCGGCGCGCGCCGGCGAGCAGGGCCGCGGCTTCGCGGTGGTGGCGGACGAAGTGCGGGCGCTCGCCACGCGCACCGCTGCGAGCACTGACAAGATCACCGAGGTGGTCGCGCACATCACCGACGCCACGCGCCGCGCGCTCAACGCCATGCAGGCGACCCGCGAGGGCGTGACGCGCAACGTCGAGGACATCCAGGCCATCGGCGCGAGCCTGGGCCAGGTGGCCGACGCCAGCCACGGCATTCTCGGGCTGGCCGAGGGCAACGCGCGCGCGCTCGCCGAGCAGAGCCAGGCGACCCGCGAACTGGCCGGCACGGTGGAAGCCATCAAGCAGCTCGCCGCCGGCAACGGCGTGGCCTTCGAGCACCTGGGGCTCACCGCCACCACCGTCGATGGCACGGCCCACGAACTGGCCGCGCTGGTCTCCCACTACCGCATGGCGTCGCGCGACGCGGCCTGAGCGACCCTCAGGCCTGGCCGTCCAGCTCGGCCAGCACGCGGCGCGCGATGCGGAAGGAAGTCACGCCGCAGGGCACACCGCAGTACATCGCTATCTGGTGCAGCACCGCCTTCAGCTCGTCCCGCGTGAGCCCGTTGTTGATCGCGCCGCGAAAGTGCAGCTCGAATTCCTCGGTGCGGCCGAGCGCCGCCAGCATGCCGAGGTTCAGGATGCTGCGGGTTCGGCGGTCCAGCGTGTCGTCGCCCCAGATGAAGCCCCAGGTGTAGTCGGTCACCACCTTCTCCTGGAACTCGCGGCTGAAATCGTCGGCGCTGGCCATCGCGCGCGCGACGTACTCCTCGCCGAGCACCGCCTTGCGCATCTTCAGACCCTTGTCGAACTGGCTCTCGCTCATCTCGTCTCTCCCGGGTTAGCGCGACGCATTCGCGCGTGAAAAAAAGTTCCGTATCGAGTGCGGCAGCGCGCGCTCGAACACATAGACCTTGAGTTGAGTCACGCTTCGAGCAGATAACCGCGAAAAGTCCGCGCCCTACGCTCGCGCATGCATTGCCGCGCGCACCAACGCGCCACGACAATCACGGCCCTGGCGCGCCGGCCACGACGGCGACCGCGCCGACTCGAGCCCGCATTGCCATGGAGTCGCTCTCGATGACCACAGATCCAGTCCCACCCGCCGCCCAGCCCTCCGCCTGCAGCCAGGACCAGGACGGCGCCCCGCCCTGTCCCGCGCGCCGCATCGCGCTGGCCCGTACGCTCGCGCTCGGTCTGGGAGCGCTGCTCGACGGCGAGGTGCTCGCCGCGGGCTCGAAGGCGAAATGGTATCCGGTCAGCAGCGCCAAGGGCTTCGCGCTTCACCGCCCGCGCCTGGTGCGCTTCCTTCAGGGCCGGGCAGCGGTGTTCATCGTCAAGGTCACGAACCGCAGCTTCGTTTCCTTTTGGGCGGCCTGCACCCACGACGGCGTCGAGCTCACCTGGAACTCCGCCCATCCGACCATCTACCACTGCCGCAAGCACGGCGCGGAGTTCGCGCGGGACACCGGCCGCGTGACCCATGGGCCGGCCAAGCAGCCGCTGCCGCAACTGCCGGTACGTGTGAACAAGAAGAACGTCGTGGAAGTCGATCTCGCGCCAACCGGGCTGGTGTGAGACGCGCTTCTCGTTCGATGACTGGGCAAGGGGCATCCGCCCGGCCACAATGCGGTCGCGACTTGCCGCGTTGTTCACCCACGGATGCCCGCCATGCCCAAGGACCCGACGCCAGCCCCCGCCTGCTCCGCCCAGTCTTCCGACGCTGACCAGGCGCCGCTCTGCCCGACCCGCCGCTGGCTGCTCGAACGCGCGCTGGCGCTCGGCGCGCTACCGCTCCTGGCGAGCGTCGCCGATGCCGCGGCACGCTGGACCAACGCCGGCGCGGTCAAGAACTTCGCACTCAACCGCCCGCGCAAGGTGAACCTGTCCGGCGGACAGGTGCCGGTGTTCGTCATTCGCACCGGCACCAACAAGTTCACGTGCTTTTCCGCCATCTGCACCCACCAGGGCACGGTGATCAACTGGAGCGCGACCCACCCCACCTATTTCGAATGTCCGAGCCATGGCTCGAAGTTCGCGCGCACCACCGGCGCCGTGACCCGCGGTCCAGCGAGACGCGCACTGCCGCGGCTGCCGGTCAGAGTGGTGAGCGGCAAGGTGCAGGTGGACATCTCGAGCGCCATCTAGGACCGACAGCGGCGCCGCCGCCGCGGTGCTAGCATGCCAGCAGCCCATCAGCAGCCGGAGGTTCCCATGATCGATCTGTTCTATTGGCCCACGCCGAATGGCTGGAAGGTCAGCATCATGCTCGAGGAGTGCGGGCTCGAGTACCGTACCGTGGCGGTCGACATCGGCGGTGGCGACCAGTTCAAGCCCGAATTCCTGCGCATCTGCCCGAACAACCGCATGCCGGCGCTGATCGACCACGCGCCGCTCGGCGGCGGCGAACCGCTCGCGCTGTTCGAGTCCGGCGCGATGCTCGAATACCTGGCCGACAAGTCCGGCAAGTTCCTGGCCAAGGAACCCGCCGCGCGCTATCGCACCCTGCAGTGGGTGTACTGGCAGATGGCCAATCTCGGCCCGATGATGGGCAACGCCAACCACTTCAAGAACTATGCGAAGAACCTGACCGACGACCCGGCGCAGCTGGTCTACGGTACCAAGCGTTTCTGCGGCGAGGTCGACCGGCTGTGCGGCGTGATGGATGCGCAGCTCAGCGCCAACCGCTACCTGGCGGGCGACGAGTACAGCATTGCCGACATCATCACCTGGCCCTGGGCCTGCCTGCTGGACCGTCTGATCGGCGAGGGCACCATCGCGCAGTTCCCGCATCTGGAACGCTGGCTGGCCGAGGTCGGCGCGCGACCGGCGGTGCAGAAGGGCCGCAACCTGCACAAGGAATGGAGCGAACGCCAGCTCACCGAGGAAGAAGAGACCAAGCGCCGCGCGCTGCTGTTCAACCAGACCAACGACAAGGTGCGCGCGCTGCGCGAAGCGGCGGCGAAGTCGGCGAAGTAAGCGAATCCGGGGACAGACCACGGTTTCGAAGAAACCGTGGTCTGTCCCCTTTGGATCAGAACAATTCCACTCCGCCCGCGGCGTGCGCGGGCTGCACCACGTCCTGCGACGCGGCCTGCACGACGCGATTGCGGCCTTCGTGCTTGGCGCTGTAGAGCGCCTGGTCGGCGATGTCCACCAGGTCTGGCGGCAGCGTCACGCCGGCGGCGCTGGCGTAGCCGACACTCACGGTGAGCCGTCCCACGCAGGGGAATTCATAGCCCTCCACCGCGGCGCGAAAGCGCTCCAGTGCGACGCTCGCACCCAACGCATCGGCGCGCATCAGCACCAGGAATTCCTCGCCGCCGAAGCGGAACAGGCGGTCGTTGAAGCGGAACGAGCGCTCCATGATGCGCGCGAAGCGCAGCAGCACCTCGTCGCCCAGCAGGTGACCATAGGTGTCGTTGACCTGCTTGAAGTGATCGATGTCGAGCAGCGCGAGCCACAGCTGGTCGCCGAGTTCGCCGGCGGCGGCGCTCGCGAGCTGCAGGTAGCACTGGTTGAAGGCTTGGCGATTGAGCAGGCCCGTGAGCTGGTCACGCTCCCGCGCCTCGATGAGCGCGAGCTGGTTGCCGAACAGTTCGGCCAGGTGCAGGGCCTGCATGCGCACCATGGGATCGGCCGAGAGGCCTTCGAGCACCAGCACCCGCCGCGGCATCAGCTGCCCGGCGATGGGGATGGCGATGCGCGCGGGCATGGTGCCGCTCGCGCGCACCGCGCAGGGCGCGCCCCCGTCCAGGCACTCGAGCACGCCGCGCGGATCGCTCACCTCGCGGTGGGCGATACCGAGTTCGACGTCGAACAGGCGCAGCACCGGCGGCGGCGCGGTCAGGCCGCCCTCGGTGTGGCGATGGACCTCCAGCAGCACAGCGTGGCTGACCCAGCCGCTGTGGGTGAGCAGTTCGATCAGCACCCGCGCCAGCGACTGGCTGTCGGACTGGCTGGTGAGCGCCAGGGTGCTACGTTGAATTTCGCTTATGTGATGCATGGCCGGTCACGGTTCCGACCGTGCTATCGGCCATGCCGGCCAGAACTTGATCGGGCGCTCAGAAGTAGGGCTTGATGTCCGCCTGGCGATAGCGCTCGAGGCCATCCAGGATCTCGCGGCGCGCCTCGTCCGGGCCGCCCCAGCCGCGCACCTTGACCCACTTGCCCGCTTCGAGGTCCTTGTAGTGCTCGAAGAAGTGCTGGATCTGCATCAGCCGCTCGGGCTGCAGGTCGTCCGGCCGCTGCCAGTGCTTGTAGATCGGCAGGATGCGGTCCACCGGCACGGCCAGCAGCTTGGCGTCGCCGCCCGCCTCGTCGTCCATCTGCAGCACGCCTATCGGCCGACAGCGGATCACCGCGCCCGTGGTCACGGCGAAGGGCGTCACCACCAGCACGTCCACCGGGTCACCGTCGTCGGCGATGGTGTGGGGGATGTAGCCGTAGTTGCACGGGTAGTGCATGGCGGTGAGCATGAAGCGATCGACGAACAGCGCGCCGGTCGCCTTGTCGACCTCGTATTTCACCGGGTCGGCGTTCATCGGGATTTCGATGATGACGTTGAATTCGTCGGGCGGGTTGCGTCCGGAATCGACGCGATCGAGATTCATGCAGGTGGGCTCCGCGAGCAGGGTTGAACTGGTCGGGAAGTGTACGCCGCCCCGAACCTTTCGGTTCGGGGCGGGAGCGTGAACCGCTCAGCGTTCCAGGAACTCGAGCGCGGTCTCGGCCTTGCGCTGGATGATGTCGCGGTAGCCTTCCAGGTCGAAGCTGTGCTCCGCGCCCATCGCGCCCACCAGGTAGCGCTTGTACACGCCCTGGCGGATGGCGGCGAGGCGCCAGTGGGAGAAGGCGCGGTAGTAGTTGATGTCGGACACGTCGAAGCCGGTCAGCTCGGCATAGCGCGCGAGCATCGCCTCGCGGGTCGGGAAGCCGCCGGCGGTGGTCGGCGCGGTGTCGTCCACGTCGCCGTGCCGATCCTCGGGCGCGAGCCACCAGTTGATGATGTAGCCGAGATCCGCGAGCGGATCGCCCAAGGTGCAGAGCTCCCAGTCGAGCAGCGCGCGGACGCGGCCGTCGCCGACGATCATGTTGCCCAGGCGATAGTCGCCGTGGACGATGGCCGCGGCCTTCTGCTCGGGCATGCGCTCGCCGAGGAGTCGCAGCGCGTCCTCCATCTCCGGCACCGGCTCGGTCTTGCTGTTCTCCCACTGCTGCGCCCAGCGCTTCAGCTGGCGCGCGATGTAGTTCTCCTTGCGCCCGAGATCGCCCAGGCCCACCGCGTCGGGGTCGAGCTTGTGCAGCCGCGCCAGCACCTCGGCCACGTCCAGCCCGAGCGGCATGCGCTCGGCCATCGGCAGGGTGGCGGCGACGCTCGCGTCGTGGGGCACGACGCCGTCGATGAAGTCCATGACGAAGAATGCGCTGCCGTTGACCGCCGGGTCCTCGCACAGGCCGTGGGTCGGGGCGACCGGCACGCCGCTGTTGGCGAGCGCGTGGATCACGCGGTACTCGCGCCCCATGTCGTGCGCCGATTCCAGCACGTGGCCGAGCGGCGGCCGACGCAGCACGTAGCGGCGTCCCTCGGCGTCGGTGCACTGGTAGGTGAGATTGGAATGACCGCCCGCGATCAGCTTGTACTCGACCGGTCGCGTCAGCGCCGGCACGTGCGCCTCCAGCCAGGCCGTGACCTCGGCTGCGGCGATGCCCTCTGTCATCGTCATGCTCTCCGTTGAGGAACGGCATGATAGCGCGCCGGCGCGACGGGACCAGCCCGCCGCCCCGTATACTCGCTCGCCAGTCGCACCACCCGAGGACTTCGCCATGCAGGACGCCGCGCCACTCACCGAGGCCGCCCTCGGCCTGCTGCCGCTGCTGCGCGCCGAAGCCGGCGGCATGGAGGGACAGCGTCGCCTGAGCGCGGCGGTGCTGGACGCGCTGGACAGCCTGGGCGCCTTCCACCTGCAGCTCGACCCCTGCTATGGCGGCCCCGGCGCCGACACGCTGGCCTACCTGCAAGTGATCGAGACCCTGTGCCGCGGCGACGCCTCGAGCGGCTGGTGCGCGATGGTGGGCTCTGAATCGAGCGGCTGCCTGAACGCCTGGTTCACGGCGGACACGGTGCGCGACATGCTCGGCGACGGGACGCTCGCCCGCGTCGCGCTGTCTGCCGTGGGACGCGGTCCAGCGGTGATCGCCGACGGCGGGCATCGCGTCTCGGGCCGCTGGCGCTTCACCAGCGGCTGTCGTCACTCCGCGTGGCTGGGCGCGCTGACGGTGGTGCACGACGGCGCCAATCCACTTCTCACCGCGCAGGGCGCGCCGCGCCTGCGCATCGTGTTCGTGCCGGCCGCCTCGGCCACCCTGCACGACACCTGGCGGACCAGTGGCCTCTGCGCCACCGCGAGCGACGAGTTCGAACTCGAGAACGTGTTCGTACCCGCGCACCACGGCTTCGACTTCGGCGCGCCGCCGCGCGATCCGGCGCCCGCCTGGCGCGTGCCGCTCGGTTTGCGGCTCGCGATGAGCAAGGCCGCCGCCGTGCTGGGCATGGCGCTGGGCGCCTTGGACGCGCTGCCACCCCTGCTCGAGCGCACGCCCTTCGCCGGCGCGGTGCCGGCCCGCGACGAGCCGCGCACTCAGGCCGGACTCGCCGAGGCGACCGGAGAGGTCGAGGCCGGACGCGCCTACCTGCATCGTGAAGTGGCGGCGCTCTGCGCGATCGCGGAGGCGGGAGACCCCATCGACGCCGCCGCCAAGGCCCGCACGCGGCTCGCCATCGTGCACGCGGCGCGCGCCGCGGTGCGCGCGGTGGAACTCGCGCGCACCCTGGCCGGCACCGGCGCGGTGTTCGATGCCGACCTCGATCGCGCGGCGCGCGATCTCGCGGTCGCGCGTCACCATGTGCAGCTGCAGGCCCACGTGATGGAGGACATCGGCCGGGTGATGCTCGGCCAAGTGCCGCGGAACCCGCTGTTCTGAACGCCCGCGCGGCGCGGCGCCCGCCTATAATCGGGCCTCACGCCCGTCGCACCGCGCCCGGGCCCTGGCACAGCCTCGCATTTCATGGCCCTTGATTCCCTTCCTTCCGAGTGGCGCGCACTGCTGGCCGTGGATGGCGGCCCGGACGCGCCGCGGGTGAATCTCACCGGCGACTGGGACCTGCGCGGCACGGTGCCGCGCTACGCGCAGGTGGCGTCCTGCTTCGCGACCGCCGGCCGCGTCACCGTCACCGCCGCAGGCCTCGGCGCCTGGGATTCGAGCGCGGTGACCTTTCTCGCCGCGCTCAAGAAGGACTGCGAGGGCCGCCAGGTGACAGTCGACGACAGCGCGCTGCCCGAGGGCCTGCGCCGCCTGCTGGCGCTCGCCTTCGCGGTGCCGCCGCCGCCGCCGCGCGAGAGCGAGCCCACGCCGAGCTTCATCGGTGCCATCGGGCTGCGCTGGATCAAGATGTGGCGCGACCTGCCGGCCATGGTGACCTTCGCCGGCGAGATCATGCTGTCGCTCGCACGCTTCGTGCGCGGTCGCGCGCGCTACCGCAAGCGCGACTTCTTCTGGCTGGTGGAGGAAGTGGGCCCGCGTGCGCTGCCCATCGTGTCCTTGATCAGCTTCCTGGTCGGCACCATCGTCGCCTACATGGGCGCAGTGCAGCTCGCCTTGTTCGGCGCCAGCATCTACATCGCCGACCTGGTCGGCATCGGCGTGGTGCGCGAAGTGGCGGCGCTCATGACCGGCATCATCCTCGCCGGCCGCACCGGCGCGGCCTACGCCGCGCAGATCGGCACCATGCAGGTCAACGAGGAGATCGACGCGCTGCGCACGCTCGGACTCTCCCCCATCGACTACCTGGTGCTGCCGCGCATGCTGGCGCTGCTCTTGATGGTGCCGCTGCTCACGCTCTATGCGGGCATCGTCGGCATCCTGGCCGGCATGCTGATCGGCGTCACGGTGTTCGACGTCGGCGTCTACGAGTACATCCACGAGACCATCGAAGCGCTGGAACTGAAGCACTTCGCCGTGGGCCTGGTGAAGGGCACGGTGTACGGCGCGCTGGTCGCCTTCGCCGGCTGTCTGCGCGGCATGCAGTGCGGGCGCAGCGCGCAGGCGGTGGGCGAGTCCACCACCTCGGCGGTGGTGCTCGGCATCCTGCTCATCACCATTGCCGCCTCGATCCTGACCGTGCTGTTCCAGAAGCTCGGCATCTGACCGCGATGAGCGCCGCGCCCCACATCGAATGCCGCGACCTGACCATGGCCTACGACGACTACGTCATTCAGCGCGATCTGAACTTCACCATCCGGCGGGGCGACATCTTCGTCATCATGGGCGGCAGCGGCTGCGGCAAGAGCACCCTGCTCAGGCAGATGATCGGCCTCGTGCGTCCGGCCAAGGGCGCGGTGCTGTACGATGGCGTCGACTACTGGGCGGCCAGCGAGCGCGAGCAGCGCGCCATGCAGCGCGGCTTCGGCATCCTGTTCCAGGCCGGCGCCCTGTGGAGTTCGCTCACGCTTGCGGAGAACGTCGCCTTGCCCCTGCAGGAATTCACCACGCTGCCGGCCGACCTGGTCGCCGAAGTGGTGA
This sequence comes from Gammaproteobacteria bacterium, assembly GCA_019747795.1. GTDB lineage: Bacteria > Pseudomonadota > Gammaproteobacteria > JADJYF01. Next base: position 21,975 of record JAIEQK010000080.1, read on the forward strand.
CGCTGAAACTGTCCCTGGTTGGACTGGCGGGCTACGAGGACTACTACCCGTCGGAGATCAGCGGCGGCATGAAGAAGCGCGCGGGCCTGGCGCGCGCGATGGCGCTGGACCCGTCCATCCTGTTCTTCGACGAGCCGTCGGCCGGTCTCGATCCACTGAGCTCGCGGCGTCTGGACGACCTGATCCTGGAACTCCGCGACAGCCTGGGCGCGACCATCGTACTGGTGACCCATGAACTGCCGAGCATCTTCGCCATCGCCAACAACTCGGTGTTCCTCGATGCCGACACCCGCACCATGATCGCCACCGGCGATCCGAAAGAACTCGCGGCCCATGGCCCGGACAAGGTCCGAGCCTTTCTCGCGCGGGGCGAAGCATGAGCAAGCAGGCCAGTCCGACCCTGGTCGGCGCCTTCGTGCTCGGCGCGCTGGCGCTGATGGTGGCGGCGGTGGTGCTGCTCGCCGACGGCGGCTTCTGGCGCGAGCGCCCGGCCTACGTCATGTACTTCGAGGGCTCGACCACCGGGCTCCAGGTCGGCTCGCTGGTGATCTTCCGCGGCGTGCCCATCGGCTCGGTGGAGAGCATCGGGCTCACCGTCGACGAGAAGAATCTCACCTTCCTCGTGCCGGTCGTGATCCGCACCGACGAGTACGCGCTGAAGGACATGAACGGCCGCAGCGTGGCGCTGACCGACCTGACCGACAACAACGACCTCATCAAGCGCGGCCTGCGCGCGCGCCTGAAGACCTTGAGCTTCCTGACCGGCCAGCTCTACATCGATCTGGACTTCTATCCCGAGAAGACCGCCACCTACCACGGCAAGGAAAACGGCATGCGTGAGATCCCGACGCTGCCGACCGAAGTGGAAGAGCTGACCAACAAGCTCGACAAGCTGAACGTGGAGAAGCTGGTGGACGACATCTCGGCGATCTCCGCTTCGGTGCGCAGCCTGGTCTCCTCGCCCGAGGCGAGCAGCGCGCTCAGCAATCTGAACGCGACGCTTGAGCACCTGTCTTCCTTGACCGCGCAGCTCGACAGCCGAACCTCCGGCGTCACCGACCAGGCGCGCGGCGTGCTGGATGAAGCGACCGCGACGCTGCGCGCCACACGCAGCGCAGTCGAGGAAGGCAATCGCACGCTCGCCGCCGGTCGGCAGGCGCTCGGCACCATCGACGCGGCCACCGCCAACATCGCGGCGCTGACCCGCGCCGACTCCGGCCCGGTGCAGGCACTGAACCACGCCGCCGAGGAGCTCGCCACGACCGCCCGCGCGCTGCGCGCGGTGGCGGGCGAGGATTCCGCCACCGCCACGCGCCTGAACGACATGCTCGAACAGACCGCCGCCGCGGCGCGCGCGCTGCGCGTGCTGGCGGAAGCCATCGAAACCCAGCCGGAGTCGCTGATCTCGGGCCGACGCGACGGGGGAAGGGCCGAATGAAGCTCCATGCATCGTTGCTGCTGACCGCGGCCCTCCTCGCGCTCACGGCCTGTAGCCACACGCCGACGCCGCGCTACTACGTGCTGAGCGGTCCGCCGCTCGCGAGCGATGCGGCCGCACGTCAGGGTCCGCGCCTGGGCCTCGGTCCCATCACGTTGCCGAGCTACCTGGACCGGCCGCAGATCGTGACCCGCGCCAGCGCCACCGAACTCACGCTCGCGCAGGAACATCGCTGGGCCGAGCCGTTGAACGTGTCCTTCGCCCGCGCGCTGCAGGCCGAGTTGCTGCACCGCCTGCCCGCCAGCGACGTCGTGCTGCATCCGTGGTCGAGCAGCAGCGGCGTGGCGCGCCAGGTCAGCGTCGACGTGCTGCGCTTCGAGCGCGACGTCGACGGCCGCTTCGTGCTCGGCGCGCGCTGGACCGTGCAGACGCCGGGCGGCGAACCGCGACCGGCGCCGCGCACCAGCGAGATAGCCCTGCCCGCCGGCCAGGACGACTACGCCGCGCTGGTCGCCGCCGCCAACGGCGCCATCGCGACGCTCGCGGAACAGATCACCACCGCGCTCGACGCCGCGCCCTGAGCGCGGCGCCACTCACGTCAATCGCAAGGGGAGCATCAACATGATCAAGGTCTACCACGCACCGCGCACCCGCTCGGTCCGCATCCTGTGGCTGCTGGAGGAACTCGGCCTGCCCTACGAGATCGAGAAGGTCGCCTTCGGCCCCAAGCCCAAGCCCTTCGGCCAGGACACGCCCTTCGGCAAGGTGCCCGCGCTGGTCGATGGCGAGGTTTCGATGTTCGAGTCGGGCGCGATGGTCGAGTACATCCTCGAGCGCTACGGCAACGGCCGCCTGGCGCCGGCGGTGGGCGACCCGGAGCGCGCCACCTACCTGCAGTGGCTGCACTTCTCCGAGAGCACGGCCTTCGTGCCGATGTCGGCCGTGGTGTGGCTGAAACTCTATCGCAAGGATGCCGAGCAGCAGGCGGACCTGATCAAGGACGCCATCGAGCGTGCCGCGGTCGCCTTCGAGTTCCTCGAAGCGCGCATGGGCGACCACGACTACCTGCTCGCGAGCGGCTTCTCCGCCGCCGACATCATGCTGGGGCTGACGCTCAACATCGCGAAGATGTTCAACATCATCGACGAAGAGCATTTCCCCAAGATCGCCGCCTACCACAAGCGCCTCGCGGCGCGTCCGGCGTTGGTGAAGGCGCAGACGCTGTAACGGTCCGCCTCGCACTCTGGGATCGAATGTCGGGTTGAAACCCGACCTACACGGTGTTCGTGCCGTGCGTGGCGCTCCGGATTCGACTGTCGGGCTGTAGGTCGGACTTCAGTCCGACATTCCATTCCAGAGCGCCAGGCGCCGCGCGAATGTCGGGCTGTAGGTCGGACTTCAGTCCGACATTCATGCCGCCGTTCAATACGGCGACTCGCCCACCTTGCGGCCGAGCGCGTGGGCCTTCTCGATGTTGCCGAGAAAGAGCTCGTAGAAATTCGTCAGCATGCCGTCGACTTCGGCGGTAGGCAGGCCATGCTCGGTGTAATGGCCTTCCCATACCACCTTGGTGTGGCCCGCATCGACGCTCGCGAGACGCACCACGGCGACGTAGTCGCGCATCGGCAGCGGGTAATTCTCGACGATGGAATAGACGATGACCTGCGGCGCGACGGCCACGTCCAGCCGCTCGATGATCTGGCCGTCCACGCCGAGCTCCGGCTTGAAGCGCGCGAAGCGCCGCGCGCCGATGGTGTTGCCCTCGCAGCTGAACTCGACGAGGTTGCCGGGCGGATGCAGCTTGTCCAGCGCGCCGAAGTCGGCGAGCCAGTCCCACACGTAGGCGTGGGGCGCGTTGACGATGCGTTCGAGACGGGCGACGGGCATGGGAGCACTCCTGACGGATGACAAGAAAGGCGAGCGCGCAGCATAACGCCGCGCCGCGGGCGCGGCCCATTGCTCAAAGCTTGGTGGCGATCCCGAGGCTTGTCGCCGCCTCCACGCTCACGCGCCGCGCCAGCAGGCGCGACATCACCGCGGCTGCCTCGTCCGGTACGCCGGTGGTGAAGAAGCGTTCCTCGCCCCGCGCGTCGGCGGGCGCCGGCCACGGCAGTCGCCGCACGAGCTGGCGCGCGACGGCGACGGAGGGCTCGATGATCGCGACGCGTGGTCCGAGCAGATCGCGCAGGCAGGGTTCGAGAAAGGTGAAGTGGGTGCAGCCCAGCACCACCGCGTCCAGTCGCTCGCCGAGCGCGGGCGCGAGATAGCGCCGCAGCAGCGCGTCACAGGCCGCGGCGTCGGCCAGTCCCGCCTCCACCAGGTCCGCGAGCCCGGAACAGGGCTGCACGAGGATGTCGGCGTCGCCGCCGTGGCGCGCGCAGAGCGCCGCTACCGCCGCGCTCTCGGCGGTGCGCTGGGTGGCGAGCACCAGGATGCGGCCGCGCGGGCTCGCCGCCACGGCCGGCTTGATCGCCGGTTCGATGCCGACGATGGGCAGCGCGTGACGCGCGCGCAGCGTGTCAACCGCCGTGACCGTCGCGGTGTTGCAGGCGATCACCACCGCCTTCGCCTCCAGCGCTTCGAGACGCGCGACGATGGCGCCGACGCGACCGGTGATGTAGTCGGCCGGCTTGTCGCCGTAGGGCGCATGGCCGGAATCGGCGACGTAGACCAGCGTTTCGGCGGGCAGCAGTGCGCGCACCGCGCGCTGCACCGCGAGCCCGCCCACGCCGGAATCGATGATGCCAATGAAGCCCGCGGGCAGCCCCATGCCGTGCTCGCGCTCAGAGGTAATGCGCCGCGGCGCGGGCCACCCGCCCGTCGTCGGCGAAGAAGAACACCTCCACGGCCGGGCCGCGCGCGCCCTGGTAATGGAGCGCGACGCTGTCGGCGCCGATGAAGACATCCAGGAGTTCGAAGTGCAGGTCCGGCATGCGTTCCAGCGCCGTGCGCCAGTAATCGCCCACCGCCTCCTTGCCGCGCAGCACGCCGGACGGCTCGCCCGCGATGTCCGCGATGCGCGGCGAGGACATCACGAAGTCGTCAGTGTAGTGCGCCAGGATGCGTTCCAGGTCGTGGGCGTTCCAGGACGCGATCCAGTCATCGGCGAAGTGACGTGCGTGGTCGTGATCGATCATGTCGGAACCCTGGAATTACCTACGGTCGCGGCGCGCTTCATCCAGCGTCGCGCCACAGCGCGCGCGCGTCCCACAGACGACGACGCTGGTGGTTGACGACTTCCTGCCACACGCGAAACGGCGCCGGCGGCAGGTAGCAGCCCCGCGCGACATCGTAGCGCCCCGCGACGCCAGTGAGCACGGCCATTGCGTCGGTGGCGGCGGCCTTGACGCCATCGTCGGTGCTGCGTGCGCCGACATAGAAATCGTTGCCCGGCCACGAGACATGGTCCCAGGCTACCAGGCTGTAGAGCCGGCAGCCCGCGTAGTCGTCGGTGTCGTCGGCATAGTCCTGCGGCGCGCAGAGCTGCGGCCGCGGCGAGGTCGCGCGGCGCAGCGGCCGCACCAGGAAGTCGATGCCGTTGATCCGCTCGCGCGACTGCGCGCATTCATCGTAGGGGTCGTAGTAGATCGCGCGGAGGTTCGGCAACGTCGCACCTTCTTCGTGGAGAAGACGCGCCAGGACGTCGCGCAGGCGTTCGCCCAGGCGACCCCGAAAGGGTCCGGCGAACTGACCGCAACCAAGGCCCGGCACGGTCACGAAGCCGCCGCGTGCGCGGCCGACGTCTGCGTCTACGTAGCGCAGTACTGTCAGCAAGCGCCGGCGGTAGAGCTCGTAGTAGCCATCGGCACGCCAGGCGCCGTCGTCGGTGGTGACGGCCGACCAGTCGGCCGGCGCATGCCCACGATCGTTTCTCAGCAAAGCACCGGGCGTGAACACCAGCGTGGCGTCGAAGGGCTCGGCGTGGGGCGTGGGTGCGACGTGACGGCCGTCGTCGAACACCGTCACTGGCACCGCCACGGACAGGTCGCCGAGCAGCGCGAGCTCACGCAGCGTCCAGTCGGAGCCGTCGCCCGCAATCTCGCTCTCGGCGAAAATCTGCGGCCGCTTGGTGTCGCACAGACAGCCGAGCAGGGTTTCGGCATCGAGGTCCCGCAGCGCCACGTCGCGCAGCCGAAGCGCCAAGCGGTCGCCGGGCCGTGCGACACCCGCGCGCAGGTCCGTCAGGTAGCTCTGAGCCGCGTCGCGCGTCGCGCGCGGTAGCAGTAAACGGTAGCCGCGCACGTCTTCCATCCTGTCGGAACGCCGCACAGGCGCCGCTCACACGTCCTGGATGTCAGGCTCGACCAAGTGCGCGAGCTGTTCCAGGGATTCCTGCCAGCCCAGGTAGCACAGCTCCGGCGGAATGGCTTCGGGAATGCCGCTCTGCACCACGGTCAGTTCCGTGCCGCACAGCACCGGGCGCAGCGTCACCGTGACCTCGATGACCCCGGGCAGGCCGGGATCGTCGAACACATCGGTGTAGCGCAGGCGGCTGTCGGGGTCGAGTTCGAGGTACTCGCCGCCGAAGCCGTGGGTCACGCCGGTGCCGAAGTTGGTGAAGGACGCATGGAAAGTGCCGCCGACCCGCGCGTCCATGTGCTGCACGCGGCAGGTGAAGCCGCGCGGCGGCAGCCACTTGGCGAGCGCGTCGGGTTCAAGAAAAGCGCGGTAGACGCGGGTGGGCGTGGTCTTCAACACGCGGTGCAGGTGGACGGTGCCGGTGGCCATTGGGCAGCCTCGCTGCGACGATGCTTGCGGGACCGCCATTCTAGTCGCTGTCGCGCGCACCGGTCGCGGCGCGGGCGGGCGTCAGCGTGGCGCCGGGTCAGATCAGCAGCAGCACCTGCGCAATCAGCAGCAAGTCGATGCCGGCCACGCCTATCAGGAGCGCGCGATAGACCGAACCATAGCGTTCGGGCCCGAGCTTGAGCGCTTCGCGCGCGCGGCTGGTGGCGACCGCGATCAGCAGCGCGCCGATCAGTACCGCGAGCGTCGCGGCGACGTAGGTCACGAAGGTCAGCGGCAGGAGGGTGCTCAAGGACTCGATCTCGGCCGGATGACCGTCCCGCGGCATCGACACCAACGACTTTTTGGGACGCGGAGTGGCCATGCGCTCGGCAAGCCAGTGCGCCCAGGGCAGCCCGAGCGCGGTCGGAGGCAGAAAGCTCGCGGCCAGCGCCGCGCGCTTGATCAGCCTGCCGTTGCGTCGGGTGCGCGAGCCACCGAGCACACCGCCGGCGAGGAAACAGGTCAGCGGCCACACCAGCGCGCCGTGCGCAACGCCGCTGAGCGGCGCAATCGCGCCGATCAGCCCGCCCACGGCAACGACGATGCACGCGGTGGCGACGCGGCTGCGGGAACGGGGGCGCACTATCGGCAAGTCCTATGCTCTGAAGGCGGCGCTATTGTGCCGACAAGACTCGTGGCGTACCAGACGTTCCATCGCGCCTGTAGCGGCGCGCTGCGGCGCTACAGGCGTTCCCGCGAAGCGCGCCGCGAAGCGGCCTGTGGAATCAGCCCGCGCTGCGCAGGTGCTCGCGCTCCCATTGCGCGTCCGCCACGTAGGACGCGGCGCGCAGCACCCGCCCGGGCAGGGCGCCGGTGCACTCGTCGTGCTCGAAGGTCGGCACGCCGTTCACCAGGATCGCGCGGTAGCCGCGTGCCTTCTGGATGAGGCGCTTGCCGCCGCCGAGGATCTCCTCGTACACCGGCTCTTCCGGCGTGACCTCGAGCTTGTCGAGATCGTAGACCACGATGTCGGCCGGCATGCCGGGCGCGAGCGTGCCGATGCCTTCGAGGCCAATGGCCGCGGCCGACATGTAGGACAGCCGCCAGTGCGCCTCCTCCAGGCTCATCACCTTCAGGTCCCGCACCCACTTGGTCAGCATCACCGTCGGATACTTGCCGAGGCACAGGAACTGGGTGTGGGCGCCGCCGTCGGACAGCCCCGGGATGACGAAGGGGTGGCTCATGATCTGGCCGACCGCGTCGTCCTCGGTGTTGTTCAAGTCCTCGATCAGGAACAGCGTGCGCAGGTCTTCGCCGAGCGCGATGTCACAGAAGGCGTCGAGCGGCGCCTTGCCCTCGGCGCGCGCGATCTCGCCGACGTAGCGGCCCTTGTAGGCGGCCTGCGCGGAATCGAAGATCTTCATGCGATCCCAGTTCCCCGCCCACAGCCGGTTGGTGTAGTGGTCCAGGTCGTGCTGCAGCCGCGCCCGCACCTGGCCGTCGCGCAGGTTCGCGAGGCGCTGCTCCAGCGGACAGGCCAGCGCCTCGTTCCAGGCCGGCATGTCGTCGAACAGGTTGTACTCGATGAGATTGAACAGCGACTCGATGCGGTGCGCATTGCCGAGCGCGAAGATGCGATGGCGCTTGTTCAGGTCTTCCAGCAGACCGAGCGCCTCCTTCCACTGCCCCGGCAGGTGGTGCACCTGCAGGATGGCGTTGTAGTACACCGGCCGACCGCTGATCTCCGCCCAGCGCTCCAGCATCGCCGCCTCTTCAGGGCCGAGATGCAGCGACTGCGGCGTGACTTCGATGGAGCCGACGTTGAACTCGCGGGCGACCGCGATCAGCGCCTCGGTCTCTTCGGCGGGCGCGATCAGGCTCGGCAGCTTGGAGCCGTCGAAGTCGCGGTCGATGAGATTCAAATCGGTGGACAGGCCGAGCGCGCCGGCGCGGTAGCCCTCACGCACCAGTTCCTTCATCTGCTCCAGTTCGTCCGCCGTCACCTGCGTGCGCGTGGTGTCCTCCTCGCCCAGCACCCAGGCGCGTATGGGCGACTGCGGAATGTAGGTCGCGACATTGACGCCGAGCCCCGCCCGCTCGAGCGACGCCAGGTAATCGCGTTGACTGACCCAGTCCCAGCGCATGCCGAGCTTCATCGACTCGTAGGGAATGGCTTCCACGCGCGTCATGCGGCGCATGGCGCGCTCGCGATCGGCCGGCTTGCAGGGCGCGAAGCCGAAGCCGCAGGCCGCGACCACGATGCTGGTGATGCCATGCCAGCAGGACTGGGACGCATACGGGTCCCAGTTGAGCTGGGCGTCGTAATGGGTGTGCACGTCGACGAAGCCCGGCGCGACGATGAGACCCCGAGCATCGATCTCCTTCGCACCACGACCGTTGACGTGCCCGATCTCCGCGACCTTGCCGTCCTTGATCGCGAGGTCGCCGATGAAGGCCGGCATGCGCGTGCCATCGACGATGCGCCCGCCGCGAATGACCAGATCGAATTCTGCCTGAGTTGCCATGCGTCTCTCCCCTGTGCTGCGTTGCCTGAACAGGCGCGCGAGCCGCGAGCAGGCGCGGGCGCGCGCATCGACCTTCCCCGCCCGCAGTCTGGGCGTGGGGCCGGCCGGCGGTCAAACACCCATGGGATAGCGCCCGCCGCCCCCCTTTCGCGGGGGAGCGCGGGGGCTCAGCGCAGCTTGGCGAAGCAGGCGCGCAGTTCGTCCACGAACAGGGCCGGCTGTTCGAAGGCGGCGAAATGCCCGCCGCGGTCGAGCGCGTTGTAGTGGATGAGGTTCAGGTAGCGCTCCTCGCACCAGCGGCGCGAGGCGCGGAAGATCTCGGCCGGGTAGACGCTGACGCCTACCGGCAGGGTGAGCGGCGTGTGATCGCCGATGAGGGTGGCGAAGGACTCCCAGCAGATGCGCGCCGAGGACGCACCGCTCGCGGTCAGCCAGTAGAGCGTGACGTTGTCCAGCAATTCGTCGCGAGTGAGCACGTTCTCCGGGTGGCCATGGCAGTCCATCCAGGCCCAGTACTTCTCGATGATCCAGGCGGCCAGCGCCACCGGCGAATCGACCAGGCCATAGCCGATGGTCTGCGGGCGCGTGGTGTGCAGCTTGGCGGTGCCGTAGTCCCAGTCGAAGTACTGCTGCAGGCGCGCCAGCGCCGCCTGCTCGTAGGGCGTGGGGTCGGTGAGCAGCGCGGGACTCGGCGATACCAGCGGCAGGTTGACGTGGATGCCGCGGCAGTGGGGCGAGCCCATGAGGCCGATGGCATGGGTCACGGCCGAACCCCAGTCGCCGCCCTGGGCCACGTAGCGCGTGTACCCCAGGCGCTGCATCAGGCTGTCCCAGGCAGGTGCGATACGCGCCAGCCCCCAGCCGGGCAGCGACGGTTTGCCCGAGAAGCCGTAGCCCGGCAGCGAGGGCACGACCAGGTGAAAGGCGTCACGCGCCGCGCCGCCATGGGCGACGGGATCGGTGAGCGGCCCGATGACCTGCAGGAACTCGATCATCGAGCCCGGCCAGCCGTGGGTCATCACCAGGGGCAGTGCGTTCGGCTCGGGCGAACGCACGTGCAGGAAATGGATGTCGAGTCCTTCGATCTCGGTCAGGTATTGCGGTATGGCGTTCAGTGCCGCCTCGCAGCGACGCCAGTCGTAGACGTCCCGCCAGTAGGCGCAGAGTTCCTGCATGTAGGACAGCGGAATGCCCTGGCTCCAGCCGCCGGGCGTCTCGCGCTCGGGCCAACGGGTGGTGCTGAGGCGCCGACGCAGATCGCGCAGCGCGCGCTCGGGAATACGGATGCGAAAGGGCCGAATCCTGCTCACCACGCGCCTCCTCGACGATCGGCGGGCAGACTGGCGCGCGGCGCGCGGGCCTGTCAACGCTCCCCGAAAGTAGGAGCGCGGGCCGCGCGCCGCGGGACGGTACTCAGCGCATGGTGAATCCCGCGTAGCCGCTCGCGGCGACGTCGGCAAAGATGCGGCGATAGGCGGGCACGCCCTCGGTGAAGATCAGGTATCGACCGTGGTCGCCGCCGGGGTTGTGATAACCGAAGAACCACGAATCGGTGATCTCGCCGAACAGCAGCCCCTTCACCGAGTCGTAGCAGCGCTGGGTCCAGGCCTCCTCGGCCGCGGGCTCGGGCTGGATGCTGGTGTAGCCGTGCTGCTGCAGGTACTGGATGCAGTTCACCACCCAGTCCACGTTGTTCTCCGCGCAGCGCGTGATGTTGCAGAAGGCCGCCGGGTTGTGTGGTCCCAGGATGGCGAAGAAGTTCGGGAAACCCGCGAACTGCACGCCGAGATTAGTCTTGGGGCCGTCGGCCCACTTATCCTTCAAGGTGAGACCACCCTCGCCGACGATGTCCATGCGCATCAGCTCGCCGGTGACCGCGCGGAAGCCGGTGGCGTAGATCAGCACGTCGAGTTCGTGCAAACGGGTCTCTTCGCCGTGGCGCGTTATCACGCCTTGCGGGGCGATGCGATCGATGGGCGTCTCGCGCAGATCCACCAGTTCCACGTGCGGGTGGTTGTAGGCCTCGAAGTAATTGGTCTCGCCCGGGGGGCGCTTGGTGCTGAACAGGTGATCCTTCGGAATGAGCTTCTCCGCGATGGCCGGGTCCTTCACCCGCTCGCGAATCTTCGCGGCCAGGAACTCGCTCACCTCCTGGGCTATCTCGCGCTTGCGGAACACGTCTGCGTAGTTCGCGAGCCACAGCGCGAAGCCGCCGTGGGCATGCAGCGCCTCGTAGAAACGAAAGCGCTCCTCGCGACTGAAGTCGCTGGCCGGACGCATGTCGAGCTGGTGGATGAAGCCGGCATAGGTCTGGTTGCACTGATCGAAGATCTCGTAGGCGCGGGCCTTGAGTTCGCGCTGCGTGTCCGCGTCTATCGGCCGGTTGCGCAGCGCCGTGCACCAGTTCGGCGAATGCTGGAACACGCTCAGGTGGCCGACCTCGGGCGCGATGGTCTGAATGACCTGCACCGCGGTCGCGCCGCTGCCGATCACCCCCACCCGCTTGCCGCGCAGCTCGATGCCGGCCTTGGGCCAGCGCGCGGTGTGGGTGGACACACCGGCGAAGCTGTCCAGGCCCGCGATGTCCGGCATCTGGTGGGCGGAGAGAAAACCCGTCGCCGCCACCACGTAACGCGCGCCGAGTTCCAGCCCGTTCTCGGTATGGACCGTCCAGCGCGCGCTGTCCTGGTCGTAGACCACCGAGCGCACGCGCGCGCCGAAGTCGATGTCGCGGCGCAGGTCGAACTTGTCGGCGACGTACTGCAGGTAGCGCTCGATCTCCGGCTGGCCGGCGAAGTGTTCGCTCCAGTTCCACTCGTCGATCAGTTCACGGGAGAAGGAGTACTGGTAGGAATAGGACTCGGAATCGAAACGTGCACCGGGATAGCGGTTCCAGTACCAGGTGCCACCGACATCCTGGGCGGCGTCCACCACCCGCACGGACATACCGAGTTGCCGGAACCGATGCAGGGCGTAGAGCCCCGAGATCCCGGCGCCGATGATGACGACGTCGAACTGACGAACCATGTGCGAATGCTCCCTGTTGTGTGCGGCAATGGGGCCGCACCCTAGGAGAACCCGCACGCGCCGCGCTTGCGCCCGATCAAGGGCGCGGCGCGGGCTGGAGAAGGACCACGATTAAGTCGCGATCCACGCCTCCCTGAACGGGGAGGCGCATCAGCGAAAAACGCCTAGACGGCGCCGGGCGGCGGGGCCAGCACCCCCAGTTCGCGCAGCCGCGCGCGCGCCTCGCCGTCGAGCCCGAGACTTTCGAGCAGGGCATCGGCATCCCCGCCGATGGCGGGCGGCGGCGCCTGCGGACGACAGGGCGTAGCGCTGAAGTCGAGCGGCGTGGCCACGGCGTTGAAGGTCTCCGGCGCGGGCGCGCCGGGCGCGGTCGGCACACGGGCGTAGGCGCCGCTCGCGATGACCTGTGGGTCGGTCATGATGTCGTGGATGGAATTGATCGGCGCCCACCACACGTCGTGGTGGGCGAAGATCGCGGCCCATTCGTCGCGCGTACGTGTTGCCGCCTGAGTATCGAAGATGCGCACCAGTTCCTCGGCGTTCGTGCGCCGCTCGCGGGCCGTGGCGAAGCGTGGATCGTGCTCGAGTTCCGCGCAGCCGAGCGCGGCCAGCGTGCCCGGCCAGTGGCGCTGCGACTCCGCGCCCACCAGCCAGAACCATTTGCCGTCGCCGGCGCGATAGGAATTCATCAGCGGGTTGTGCGGCTTCTCGCGCGGCGGCGGCGATGCGGCGCGGCCGAGGCCCAGGCGCGCGGAGACATCCATGCCGATGCTGTACACGCCGGCGCGCAAGAGCGAGGTGGACACCAGTTGGCCCTGGCCGGTGCGCTGGCGATGGAACAGCGCGCCTGCGATGCCGGCAACCATGGTCACGGCCGTGACGTTGTCGCCGAGACCGCCGGGCAGCACCGGCGGCGCCGCGCCCTTGGGCGTGGCGCGCTCGGCGATGCCGCTGCGGCCGGAAAACGCTGCCATGTCGTAGCCGGGCGCGTCGGCGTCGGGCCCTTCCAGGCCGTAGGCGGTGAGACTGGCGTAGACCAGTGAAGGGTGACGCGCGAGCAGGGTCTCGTGATCGAGCCCCACACGCGCCAGGAACTTCGGGCGCATGTTGGTCACGAACACGTCGGCGGTCGCCACCAGCTTGTGCACCACGGCGAGCCCCTCGGCGTGGTTGATGTCGATGGCGAGACTCTTCTTGCCGCGGTTGTAGAGCTCGAACGGCGGGCAACGCTCTTCGTCCATGCCGTACACGGCGCTGAACAGGCGACGCATGGGATCGCCCGAGGTCATCTCGAGCTTCACCACTTCCGCGCCCCAGTCGGCGAGGATGCCGGCGGTGGCGGGCCCGGCCACCCACAGGCCGAGTTCCACCACGCGTATGCCTTGCAGCAGGCTCATGGCTTGGCCCTGCCGCGAAACACCGGCGGGCGTTTCTCCATGAAGGCGCGGGGCCCTTCGCGTGCGTCGTCCATCTGGGCGTTCTCCTTGGTACAGCGGGTCTCGACAGCAAAGGCCTCGTCCAGCGGCAGGCCGCTCGAACACACCATCGCCTCCTTGGTCTTCTCGAGCGCGACGGGCGCGCCGAGGGCCAGGCGCTCGGCGAGCTCGAGCGCGGTCGGCAACACGTCTTGCGGCGCGACGACGCGATTGACGAGTCCCATGTCGAGCGCGCGCGCGGCGTCGATGGGCTCGCCGAGCAGGAGGATCTCCATGGCCTGCGCCCAGGGGATCTGGCGCGGCAGGCGCACCAGCGAGCCGCCGCTCGCGATGAGCCCGCGGCGCACCTCGGTGAGCCCGATGGTCGCGGCGCTCGACATCACGCGCAGGTCAGTCGCGAGCACGAATTCCGCGCCGCCCGCGAGGGCGTGACCGTTGATGGCCGCGATCACCGGCTTGAAGAAGCTCGCGTTGCGCAACAGCGCGACGTGCAGCTGCCTGCGATCGGCGGCGAAGCGCTGCTCCCAGTCGTCGCGCGGTTCGCGCGCGCGCATCATGAGCGGGATGAGGCTGCCGAGATCGCCGCCGGCGGAGAAGGCCTGGTCGCCGGCACCGGTCACCACCACGGTGCGTACCGAGTGGTCCTCGGCGACCTCGCGCCAGAACTCCGCGAGGCGCACGATCATCTCGGGCGACAGCGCGTTGCGTTTCTCCGGGCGGTTCAGCGTGACGATGACCACACCGCCGCGCTGTTCCGTGAGTAGATGGGACATCGAGGCCTCCTGCTAGCGGCCCTGGCGGCGCGCGGCCGCATGATACGATCGCGCGGCATCGATCACGACGAGTCAGGGGACGCGCCGAGGCCGCGGCTCGAGGCATTCTGCCCGCGCCGGAAGCGGACTTCGAGAGGCGCCGGGGAGTTTGCGCATGATGATACTCGGCAAGGTTCGCGTGCTGGATTTCACCCAGTACCTGGCGGGACCCACTGTCACGCGCCTGATGGCAGAGATGGGCGCCGAGATCATCAAGGTGGAGATCGCCCCCAACGGCGATCCCTCCCGCCTGCTGCCGCTGGCCGACCGCAACCGCAGCGGCTACTTCGTGCAGCAGAACCGCGGCAAGCAGAGCCTGTGCCTGGACCTCGCGCGGCCCGAGGCGCTCGCCATCCTGCGTGAACTGGTGAAGACGGTGGACGTGGTGGTGGAGAACTTCGGCCCCGGCGTGATGGAGAAGCGCGGGCTCGCCTACCCGGATCTGCGGGCGCTCAAACCCGACATCATCATGGCCTCGGTCTCCGCCTACGGGCGCGACAGCACGCTCGCACACAAGACCGGCTACGACTGGGCGGCGCAGGCCTTCGCCGGGCTCATGCACATGACCGGCGAACCCGACGGTCCGCCCATGCCGATGGGCTACGCGGTGGGCGACATCGGCAGTGGCGTGCACGCCTTCGCCGCGGTTGGCTACGCGCTGTTCCATCGCGCCATGACCGGCGAGGGGCAGTGGCTCGACCTCAGCATGGTCGACACCATGTTCCACATGCAGGACATCGCGCTGCAGGCCCACACGCTGAGCGGCGGCAGCTTCATGCCGAACCGCATGGGCGCCCACCATCGCATGGTGTGTCCCTTCGGCGTGTTCAAGGGCCCGACCGGCTACCTGGTGATCCTCGCGCTCCAGCCGCAGTGGAAGAATGTCTGCGAGGCGCTCGGCCGGCCCGATCTCGAACACGATCCGCGCTACGCCCAGCCGGACAAGCGCGCCGCCAACCAGCGCGAGGTGATCGCGCTGATCGAGGACTGGCTGAAGGGTTTCCCCGACAACGACGCGGTGCTCGCGCACTTCGAACGCTTCCGCGTGCCCTGCGCCCCGGTGCTGAATCCCATCGAGGCCCTGACCCACCCCTACTTCCACTCGCGCGGCATGGTGCGAGAAGTCGAAGACCCGGTGTTGGGACCGCTCACCATTCCAGGCTTCCCGTTCCGCTTCTCCGCCCAGCCGGAAAGACCGGACCTGGTCGCGCCTCTGCTCGGCGAACACAACGCGCGCGTGCTGTCGCGGCTGCCGGGTTACGACGCGGCGCGGATCGAGGCGCTGACGGAAGCCGG
>JAIEQK010000074.1 GCA_019747795.1 Gammaproteobacteria bacterium
TGCTGGCCATCGTCGCTGCCGCCACCGCGCATCGCCTGCGCCGCCGCGCGCCGCGCGCCGCGGCCGGGTGAAGCGCCCCGCGCGGCGACGCATAATAGGCGTTTGGACGGCGCCCACCGTGGCCGTCAGCGATACCAACCACCCAGGGGGAAGCACATGAAACTCGATTCATCCATCGTCGCGGTCATCACCGGCGGCGCTTCGGGCCTCGGCGAGGCCACCGCCCGCACGCTCGCGGCCAAGGGCGTGAAGGTCGCGATCTTCGACCTGAACGAGGAGCGCGGCGAAGCCATCGCCAAGGAACTCGGCGGCGTGTTCGCCAAGGTGAACGTGTGCTCCGATGCCGATGTCGACGCCGGCTTCGCCAAGTCCCGCGCCGCGCTCGGCCAGGAGCGCATCCTGGTCAACTGCGCCGGCACCGGCAATGCGATCAAGACCGCGAGCCGTGACAAGCAGACCGGCGCGATCAAGTCCTTCCCCATCGACGCCTTCGAGAAGATCATCCAGATCAACCTCATCGGCACCTTCCGCTGCATCGCCAAGTCGGCCGCCGGCATGCTGGCCCTCGAGCCGCTCGACGAGTTCGGCGAGCGCGGCGTGATCATCAACACCTCGTCGGTCGCCGCCCAGGACGGCCAGATCGGCCAGGCGTCCTACTCCGCCTCCAAGGCCGGCGTGGTCGGCATGACCCTGCCCATCGCCCGCGACCTGTCCAGCGATGGCATTCGCGTGAACACCATCATGCCCGGCATCTTCAACACGCCCCTGCTGCAGGGCGCGCCGGACAACGTCAAGGCGGCGCTGTCGGCCTCGGTGCCGTTCCCGAAGCGTCTCGGCGTGCCGCCGGAGTTCGCCCATCTCGCGCTCAGCATGATCGAGAACGGCTACTTCAACGGTGAGTCCGTGCGTCTCGACGGCGCGATCCGCATGGCGCCGCGCTGAGCGGCGTGAATGTGCGCCGGTGCCGGAATGTAACGATTCATGACGTGACAATTGCCGGCGCCGTGCTGTAATCCGCCAGAGGGCCCGGCCGCGTGCCGTGGCCCTCGAACGTCGTCACGGGTGTGAGGGGATGGAACGACTCAAGGAAGCGCTGAACGCAGCGCGCGCTGAGAGGGACCGCCGCATGCAGGACATGGAGACCCAGCACGCCGTCGCCCGGCGTCTGCGCCTGTTCTCGAGTTTCGAGAACCTGGGCGAGGACGCGCGGCGCGCGGTGGTCGCCGCCGGCGAGGTGCGCGATGTCGACAGCGGCGAGTCCATCTGCCTGCTCGGCGAGCGCGACGAACACGTCCACTACCTGCTGGAAGGCATGGTGCGCCTGGAGATGGCGGACGGTTCGACGCGCGACCTGCATGCCGGCGACGGCCCTGCGCGCCAGGCGCTGGACGAACCCGGTTACAAGCTCGCGAGCATCGTCGCCACCCACCCGAGTCGCGTGTTCCGCATCGACCCGGCCAGCCTGCCCGGTACGCCCGCGCCGGGCACTGTGACCCCGGCGCCCGCCACGAGCTTTACCGAGACCTTTTCCGGACAGCAGCTCGCCGCCCTGGTCGGCGCGCTGCGCAGTGAACATCAAGGCCTGGCCGGGGTCGCCTCGCCGCCCGCCGCGATAGCGGCAGAGGGTGGCGTGGGCGAGCGCACCGTGTCAGGCGTGGAACTCGACTTGCCCGACCTGGAATCCACCCGCGGCCCGCAGCCGGTCAGCCGCGACGAACTCGACAGCCCGCCGCCCGCGCCGCAGGGCGATGCCCTTGCCAGCCTGACGCGCGCCTTCGAGGCCGACCTGCGCCGCGTGGTCGACGCGCTGCGCGCCGAGGAACGCACCCGCGCCCAGTTCAAGCTGAAGGCCTATGCCGACAAGCTCAAGCTGCAGGCCGAGGAGCAGTTGAAGGCCAAGGCCCGGGCCATGCGCGCCCGCTACGAGCAGGCCAATGCGGCCCGCGAGGCCGACATCCGCAAGCGCTACGAGCAGCTGCTGGATCTCGCCAACCGTCTGACCCGGCAGAAGGCCGAGATCAACCAGGCTCGGCAGCAGATCGAGGACAAGCTGAAGCGCGCCGAGTCCCTGCACCGCGAACTCGCCGAACTGGGCGGGGTGGTGAGCGGCCATCTCGAGCAGATCGACGAGATGCTGCCGGCGGACGACGGCGAGCTGGAGCGCGATCTCGGCGTGCGCGACATGCTGCGCGACGTGGTCCCGGCGGGTGAGGCGCCGGCCGCCCCCCACGACGACGGCAGCGCGCCGGCCGCCGGGTTCTGAGCCGCGCCACGTCGGCGCGACGCCGGTGAAAGCGTCGGTCGGCCCGCGCTTTGCGCCCGCGGGTAGTGATCGGGTCGCGAAATGGGCGTAGGCTCCGAACCAGGCCCAGCCAACAAATAGATACGCCCGATGTATGAGTCCTTCTACGGGTTGAAGGCCAAACCTTTCAGCCTGCTGCCCGACCCCGCCTACCTGTTCCACAGCCGCCAGCACCAGGTGGCGCTGTCCCTGCTCGAGTACGCGGTCAACAACCAGCTCACCCTGTCCGCGATGAGCGGCGAGGTCGGCTCGGGCAAGACGACCCTCGTGCGCGAGCTGATCAACAAGCTGGGCGACGGGGTGACGGTCGGACTCATCTCCAACACCCACCGCTCCTTCGGCAACCTGATGCAGTGGGTGTGCGCGGCCTATGGACTGCCCTGCCGGGGCAAGGACAAGGCCGAGCTGTACAACGATTTCGTCGACTTTCTCCTGCAGCAGTACGCCCAGGGCCGGCGCACCCTGCTGATCGTCGACGAGGCGCAGAACCTCGATGCGGAGACGCTGGAAGAGGTCCGGTTGCTGACCAACGTCAACGCCGACGAGCACCTCGTGATGCAGCTCCTGCTGGTCGGGCAGCCCGAACTGCACGATCTGCTGAAGCGCCACGAACTGCGCCAGCTCGCCCAGCGCATCGGTGTGTTCGCCCGTCTCGGGCCCCTGGACGAGAAGGAGACCGCCGACTACGTGCGGCATCGCATCCAGGTGGTGGGCGGCAGTCCGAACCTGTTCCACAAGAACGCGCTCAGGCTCATCCACTGGAACAGCGGCGGCATTCCGCGCGTGATCAACACGCTCTGCGAGCTGGCGCTGGTGTACGGCTACGCGGACGGCAAGCGCCGCATCGACGCCACGCTCATCGCCGACATCGCGCGCGATCGCATCGGCACCGGCCTGTATGGCAACCACGTGTTCGACATGCGCGCGCTGCGCGACCAGGTGCCGAGCGTGGTGCCCGACGCTGCCGGGCCGCGGCTGGTCAGCAACGAGATCGATTTCGACGTCACCGACGACACCTTGTCCTCGGCGCCAGTGCTGAAGCGTCGCGCCGACGCCTGATCCGGTCGCCACCCGGCGGTCGTACTCCGCCGGGCGTCAGCATATCCACGCCTGCTAGACTGGCACTTCGCGCAAGCGCGACAACGAGAATTCCAGGGCCGCACATGAACGACATCACCAAGCCGTCGGCGCTGGACGCCGCCACGCCGGTTTCGGCGCGCATTCGCGCGCGTCTCACCGCCGCCGAACATCGCTTCCACGCCAACGACAACATCTCCGCCTTCATCGAGCCGGGCGAGCTCGATGCGCTGCTCGACGAGGTCGCCGAGCGCATGCGTGGCGTGCTGGAGAGCCTGGTGATCGACACCGAGGGCGATCACAACACGCAGGACACCGCGCGCCGCGTGGCCAAGATGTACCTGAACGAGGTGTTCCGTGGCCGCTACGTCGCGGCGCCGCCTGTGACCGAGTTCCCCAACATCGAGCGCCTGAACGAACTGATGATCGTCGGCCCGATCACCGTGCGCAGCGCCTGCAGCCATCACATGTGCCCGATACTCGGGCGGCTGTGGATCGGTCTCATGCCGAACGAACACTCCAATCTCATCGGGCTGTCCAAGTACTCGCGCCTCGCCGAATGGGTGATGTCGCGGCCGCAGATCCAGGAGGAGGCCATCACCCAGGTGGCGGATCTGCTGATGGACAAGGTCAGCCCCGATGGCCTGGCGGTGGTGATGGACGCCGATCACCTGTGCATGCAGTGGCGTGGCGTGCGCGACAACGAGACGCGCATGGTCAACAGCGTGATGCGCGGATCGTTCCTCAAGGATGCGACCCTGCGCCGCGAATTCCTCTCGCTCCTCAAACTGCACAAGTGAGTCCATTCCATGCTCGTCCGCCTGCTCTACGCCAGCCGTCCCATCGCGCCGCTCACCACCACCATCGTCGACGCCATCCTGGCGCGCTCCCAGGAGAGCAACCAGGCGCGCGGCATCACCGGCATCCTCTGCTACAACGATGAACTCTTCCTGCAGGTGCTGGAGGGAGGACGCGACGAGGTGTGCGAACTGTTCAACGCCATCGTGCGCGATCGCCGCCACGACAACGTGCGCATCCTCTGCTACGAGGAGATCCCCGAGCGTCGTTTCGGCGGCTGGACCATGGGCCAGGTGAACGTCTCGCGCATCAACCCGTCGCTGCTGCTGAAGTACTCGGTGAAGGCGAAGCTCGATCCCTTCACCTGTTCCGGCCGCGCCTCGATGGCGCTGCTCGACGAACTCATCGCCACCGCCTCGGTGGTGGGTCGCGGCTGAGTCGGGCCTCTAGTCCGCCCGTCGCCGCCGCGCGATGGCGACGGGCAGGTATGCCGGGTCCCAGATCCGGCCCGGCATACCGGACACCGGGCGGTGGTCGTAGGTCCAGGCCAGCCAGCGATCGAGGTAGCGCGGCTGCCGTAGCGCGGCTTCGATCGCGGCGAACTCGGCGAAATTGCTCCGCGGTGATTCGAGCGCGTAGCTTCGCGTGAGCCCGGCCTCGTCCTGCAGGTAGCTGTGACTCGGCGCGTGGTAGACCTCGCCGCGGGCGCAGGCCGAGGTCGTGATCAGCATTTGTCCATCCGGACGCAGCACCCGCGTGAGTTCCCGCAGCACCTTCGGCAGCGCCGCCGGCGGATTGTGTTCCAGCGCGGACACCGAGATCACGGCGTCGACGCTCGCATCGGCCAGCGCGTCCAGGTGCTCGAGGTTCGCCCGGTAGAGCGTCACGCACGGTGCGTTCGCGACCAACGGCGGCGCCTTGGGCGGCGTCGCCAGCCCGAGGCGTCGCCCAACCTTGCCCGGCAGGGCGCCGAGCGGCGTGTTCAGGGCCACGCGCCAGGCCTCGGCCAGGGACAGGCGCTGATGATCGAGGTAGGCATGCTCGATGGCGGCGCCGCTGCCCAGGGTCTCGAAATTGTAGAGATGGGCGAACTCGGCGCGCGGCACGCGCGCCGACATGTCGACGCTCACCACGCGATAGCCGCGATCGGCGCACAGGAACTGCGCGAGGCCCCAGCCCGCGCCGGCGTCCAGCACCGTGGCGCCGGGCGGCAAGTCGAGTTCGCGCAGCAGCCACACGAGATCGAGCACGTAGTGCCAGCCGAGCGGCAGACCGAGCCGCGAGCTGGCCGCCAGCACCTCGAGCGCGAGCGGCATGTGCTGCTCGATCAGGTCTTCGGACAGGAGTTCCAGGCGATCGGTCATGGCGGGTCGGCGGCGCGGGGGTGCCGCGCCGCCGCGCGTTACGTCAGGCGGCGAGTCGGTACAGCTCGACCACGTTGTTGCGCAGGATGTCGGCGCGCTGTTCGGCGGTCAGGCCGCTGGCCTGCTCCGCCAGCACTTGCTGCGAGTGGGGCCAGGTCGAATCGGAGTGGGGGAAGTCGTTGGCCCACATGAGCCGCTTGGTGTTGACCAGGTCGGCGGTGCGGAACGCCACGTAGTCGTCCTGGAAGGTCATGTAGATGTGCTCGCGGAAGTACTCGCTCGGCATCTTCTTCAGTTCCGCGCACTTCATCCAGTAACGGTGGCGGTCGTAGGCGTGATCCATGCGGTACATGAAGTGCGGCGCCCAGCCGGCGTCGGCTTCCACGCACACGATCTTGAGCCCCGGGTTGCGCTCGAACACGCCCGAGAACACCAGCATGCCCATGATGTCCTGGCAGCCGCGGATGATCGACATGAACATGTTGATGCGCGGTCCGCGCGGCGTGGAGCCGAAGGCGTCGCTCTTGCCGGTCAGGATGTGGAAGGACAGCGGCAGTTCGAGGTCGATGGCGGTTCGCCAGAAGCGATCGTAGTCGAGCGAATCGTAGTCCTCGTGGGCCGGCGTGCCGCTCATCATCACGCCGGCGAAGCCCTGGCGCTTGATTTCGTGCAGATCGGCGATGGCCTCGTCCACCGAACTCATGGCGATCTGCGCGAGCGGAATGAGCCGCTGGCGATCCTCCGAGGCGTAGTCCAGCAGCCAGCGGTTGTAAGCCTTCATGCAGGCGCGCTTGTAGGCGAAGTCCGGGTGATTGCACAGCATCATGCCGACGCTGGGATAAATAATCTCCGCCGCGATCTGGTCGCGCTCCTGATCGGCGATGCGGTACTTGGCGTCCCAGCCGCTGCGATGGAGGCTGTCCCAGCGCGCGCCGGAGAGCTGCAATTCCTCCGGCGCCTTGCCGGCGGCCGCGACCAGCCCCATGGGGATGGGATTGTCCATGCCTTCGATGACATAGGTGTCGCCCACGCCCTCCTTGTAGACGATGTGCGGCGCGACGTCGCGGTACTTGGGCTCGATGTAGTCGATGTAGCAGTTGGGCGGTTCGGTGATGTGCGAATCGGCCGAGATCGGACGTAGATCCATGCTGTGCTCCCCTGGTATCGCGCCCGGCGCGGGCCGCGCCCGTATTAAGCGGGCGCGCGCCGGGCAATTGCAAGGCCAGGCGTCGACCCCCTCGTCCGCGGGTCTAGCCCGCACTTCTCACACGCCTTCTGCTGCGGCCGCCGATCTGCGCGCGAATTCGGGCCGTGCTCGCAAAACCCGCCTCGACATACTGTCGAGTATGCCGTCGTCGTCTTTTGCTCCGCGCGGCCCGAATTTCCGGCATCTCGACGCCCTCGTTACGAACACGTGCGAGAAATGCGGGCTAGTCGGCGTAGGGCACGCCTTCTTCGGCCAGCTTCCAGATGTGGAAGCCGGCCGGCTCCTGCATCTCTTCGAGGATGTGCCCGACCAGGCCGGCGCAGCGCGCGATGAGATTGAAGCCGCGTGCGATGGCGGGGGGCAGGTCGGCTTCCAGCAGCAGCGCGGCGATGGCGGCGTTGACGTTGATGACGATGTTCTTGCCCGAGGCCGCCTTGATCGCGTCGCCGAGGAGGTACATGGCCTCGAGGTACTCGCCCTGCGCGCCGGCGTCGCGGGCCACCTCGGCCAGGCGCGCCACCCGCGGGTCGCCGTTGACATGGATGGGATGGCCGTAGCCCGGCAGGAACTTCTTCGCCGCGACGTGCTCGCGTGCGATGGCCGCGGCCTCGGCGGCGCGTTCCGCCGCGGGTCTGGCCACGATGCGCGCGAGCAGCGCGGCGGCCTCGTCGGCGGTGCCGACGAAACGCGTACCGGCGCCGAGCAGGCCGGCAGCCACCGCGCCCTGCAGGGATTCCGGTGCGCCCAGCCAGGTGATGCGGCTCGCCACCGCCGAGGGCGTCATGCCGTGTTCCATGATGCATACCAGCACCGCGTCCACCGCCGCGCGCTGCAGCGCGGTCGGCTCGCGACCCAGGAAATGGAACACGATCATGTCGGTGAAGCTCAGCTTGCCGATCAGGTCCGCGCACAGGTCGCGGCCGCGTATCCAGATGTGATCGACATCGCTGTGGCAGAGGTGGGTGACGGGATCGGACTTCTTGTACATGCTGGGGTACTCCTGCCGATGATCGGCGCTGGCGAGTGTGTGAACCTGGAACGAAGGCCGCGAATTATGCCCGAGGCGGCGACGTCACCGTGCCGATGAACGAGACGCTCGAAGGTCCCATCCACCCCGATCCCCACGGGGTGCATCGGCGACGCTACGGTCGAACACCCGCGCCACGCCGGCGCGCGCCACGCGCGACGTGGCGCTGGCTGCTGTGGTTGCCGTTCGTATTCGCGCTGGGCTCGGTGGCGCTGGTCGGCGCGCTGCGCTGGTGGTCGCCGCCGGTCACCGCGTTCATGGCCACCGCCTGGGTGGAAGCGCGGCTTGCGGGCGCGCGCGACTTCGAACTCCGCCAGCGCTTCGTGCCGCTCGCCGCGCAAACGCCGTGGCTCGCGATCGCCGCGATCGCGGCAGAGGATCAGAAGTTTCCACGGCATCGCGGCTTCGACGTCGAAGCGATGCGCGCGGCCTACCGCGAGCATCGAGACGGCGCGCGCCTGCGTGGCGCGAGCACGATCACCCAGCAGCTCGCCAAGAACCTGTTCCTGTGGTCCGGACGCAGCTGGGCGCGCAAGGGCCTCGAGGCGTGGTTCACGGTGCTGCTCGAGACGCTGCTCGACAAGCGGCGCGTCCTCGAGCTGTACGTGAACCTGGTGGAGTTCGGCCCGGGGATCTATGGTGCGGAGGCCGCAAGCCAGCGCTTCTTTGGACATGGCGCAATGACGCTTCGCGCCGAGGAAGCCGCGCTACTCGCCGCCGTGCTGCCGAATCCACGACGCTACGACGCCGCGGCGCCGAGCGCTTACCTGCGCGCCCGCCAGCGCTGGATCCTCGAGCAGATGCGCCAGCTCGGCGGCGCGCGCCTGCTGCAGCGCTTGTAGGTCGGACTTCAGTCCGACATGCCATTCCAGAGCCCTCGTAGAAGCCCTGGAAGGAATGTCGGGTGCAAGTCCGACCTACAGGGCCCGCAGCCACTCAGTGCCCGAGGCGCTTTGCCTCTTCGTCCATCACCACCGCGATGCGCCCGAGCGCGCGGCGCGCGAGCACGTCGTCCATGGCCTGGTGCACCTTGGTGAGCGGGTAGGTGACGTCGACCACGGGCTTGATGCGTCCCTCGTCGAACCAGCGGAACAACTGGCTCATGTTCGCGCGTACGCGGTCTTCGTAGTGGTAGCGCAGATCGTTCGGGCTCCAGCCGTAGTAGAGCCCCATGTTCAAACCACACACGCTGAGATTCTTGACGAGCAGCAGGTTGGCCGGGATCTGCGGAATCTCACCACCCGCGAAACCGACGGGCATGATGCGCGCCTCTGGCGCCATGCAGCGCAGCGACTGCATGAAGACTTCGCCACCCACCGGGTCGTAGACCGCGTCGACGCCGCGTCCATCGGTCAGCGCCAGCACGTCCTCGCGAAAGTCGCGGGCGCGGTAGTCGATGCCGTGATCGGCGCCGTGAGCCTTGGCGAGCGCGAGTTTCTCCGGCGAACCGGCAGTCGCGATGACGATGGCGCCGAGAATCTTGCCAATCTCGACCGCCGCGATGCCCACGCCGCCGCTCGCGCCGTGCACCAGCAGCCATTGCCCCGCTTGCACGTTCAAGAGGTGTGGCCAAGTGAGCGCCGCGGCGGAGGTCGCATAGGAGTTCGTGAAGGCGATGGCGCGACAGAATTCCAGGCCGTCGGGAATGGCGAACACGTTCACCTCGCGCGCCGTCGCCTCCTCGGCCAGGCCGCCCCAGTCGAGCACCGCGCATACGCGGTCGCCCGCTTTGAAGCGCCGCGCCTCCGCGCCGGTCTCGGTCACGATGCCGGCGACTTCGGTGCCGGGCGTGAAGGGCAGGGGCGGGCGGCGCTGGTACTTGCCCTGGACCACCAGGCTGGTGGCGAAACTGACGCCTGCCGCCTGGATGCGGATGCGCACGTCGCGCGGGCCCAGCGCCGGCGGCGGCAGATCGGTGAGTTCCAGGCGATCGAAGGTCGTCCACTCGCGGACCAGTAAACCCTGCATGCTGTCGTTCCGTGCGTGTTGTGCTGGACGCATGGTAGCGCCGCCGCTCCCGCGTAGGGGAGGCGCCGCCTGTCGTCGGTGGACGACAGGCATTTCGCTGCCTGCTCGTGTGGCGAGGCGGCCCGCGACGCGAGCTGTGAAGCAGTTCGCGCCCCGCCCATGAACCGAGTCACATTCGCGCGCCGGCCACCCTTCAATTCGCCGATTTGCCGCCGATTACCGGGCATTGGCACAGCGCTTGCGGTTTCAATCCGCGACGCCGGCCTTGCAGGCATCGGAGCAGGAGCACGCACATGAACGAACGTCTCGACACGAAGACCGACCACGACACCGCCTCGCGCACCGTGCGCCCGGTGAGCCGCGATCTCGACCGCGACGCGCCGCGCCGCGAAGCCGCCCCGGGTCAGTGCCCCAATTGCGGGCTCGACACCGGCGCGCGCGGCTGGCGCTACGTCTACCCGACGCATTGATTCGACGCCGCCTCGCGGCGGCTCATGACTCTCCGCCCGTCGGCCTCCTGGCGGGCGTCGCGGCGCCTCCCCGACCGCGCGATTGTGCGGCCCTGCGCCGAAGGCTAACCTGCGCCACCTTCTTCCCGGCGCGTTCTCGCATGGCCCCGAAATCCCACGCACGCTGGCTGGTGCTGCTCGGCGTGTGGGTGATCTACACCGCCTTCGGCCTGGTGGCCGCGAGCCTCGCGCCGCTCGTCAAGCAGATCGAGCACGACCTCGGCATGAGCCACGCGCAGATGGGCGGGGTGATGGGCGCGTGGCAGCTGGTCTACATCGTCGCGGCGCTGCCCTGCGGCGTGCTGCTCGACAGGCTCGGCGCGCGCTGGGCGCTGCTGCTCGGCGCGCTGTGTGTCGCGGCCTCCGCGTATTGGCGCGGCGAGGCGACGTCCTTCGCCGGGCTCGCGGCCGCAGTGATGCTGTTCGGCGTCGGCGGCCCGATCATCTCTGCCGGCGCGCCCAAGGTCATCGCGCAGTGGTTCCAGGGGCCGAGCCGTGGACTCGCGATGGGCATCTATATCACCGGACCGGCGCTCGGCGGCGTCGCCTGCCTGACGCTGACGCCTGCCTGGCTGCTGCCGCGCTTCGACAACGACTGGCGCTTCATCCTGAGCCTGTGGGCAGGTGTGACGGTGGCCGCGGGCCTGGTGTGGCTCGCGCTGGCCTCGTTGCCCGGCGTGCGCGACAAGACCGACGAGAGGCAGTCCTCCAGTCATGAGCCCCACCGCGAAGTGCTCATGGGCCTGCTGCGGCTGCCGAGCGTGCGCCTGGTGCTGGGCATGGCGGTCGGCGTGTTCATGGTCAGCCACGGCATGAGCAACTGGCTGCCGGCCCTCTTGACCCACGGCGGCATGCCCGAGGTACAGGCAGGCTACTGGTCCTCGGTGCCGACCCTGGTAGGCATTCTCGGCTCGCTCACCATCCCCCGGCTGGCGGTGCCGGAACGACGCTTCCTCATCCTCGCCCTCTTGAGTTCGGCGATCCTCGCCGCGAGCGTGCTGCTGCAGTTCACCGCGCCGGCGGCGCTGTTTCCCGGCCTGGTGCTGCAGGGCATCGCGCGCTCGACCTTGACCACGGTGCTGATGCTGTCGCTGGTGGAACTCCCCGAGGTCGGCGCGCGGCACGCCGGCGTGGCGTCGGGGCTGTTCTTCGGCGCGGGTGAAATCGGCGGCATGCTGGGCCCGCTGATCCTGGGCGTGCTGTACGACTGGACCCATGGTTTCGCCGCCGGACTGGTGTTGTTCACGGCAGTCGGGGCGGGTCTGCTGGCCGGCGCGTGGCGGCTACGCGCGCTGGCCTGAGCGAGGCAGCGCGCGCTAGCATGGCGCGCACCCGGGGGAGGCGTGACCGATGGATTTTCTCGCGCTGTCGCCGCTCGAGCGGCAGTACGAAGTCGAGCAGCTGCTCGCGCGCTACGTGCACTGCATCGACGACGACCGACTGGAAGCCTGGCCCGAGTTCTTCACCCGGCGCTGCGACTACCGCATTGTCGCGCGTGAGAACGCCGAGCGCGGCCTGCCGCTCGCGACCATCGCCTGCGATTCGCGCGGCATGCTCGAGGATCGCGTGGTGTCGCTGCGCAACGCCAACATCTACGGCTGGCATCGCTATCGCCACCTGGTCGGCAGCGTGCTGCTGCTGGAAGTGCATGCCGAGGAGATCGTCGCGCGCAGCCACTACGCCGTGTTCCGCACGCGCGGCGAAGGCGTGGGCGAGACCTACAGCGTCGGCACCTACGACGACCACATCGTGTTCGATGAAGGGCAGCTCCGCTTCCGCGCCAAGCTCGTGACCTACGACACGCATCGCATCGACAGCCTGCTGGCCACGCCCCTGTGAGGTTCCCGCCATGACCGCCTTCGCGTTCGACCTTCCCTGGCCGCGACCCGCGAGCGGCTGCGCGGTGCCCTACGCGGTGTTCACCGCGCAAGAAGTCTTCGCGGTTGAGCAGGCGCGCATCTTTCGCGGACCGCACTGGAGCTTCGTCGGACTCGCGGTCGAAGTGCCGGCGCCTGGCGATTTCAAGACCACCTATGTCGGCGCGGTGCCGGTCATCCTGCTGCGCGATCGCGACGGTGAACTGGTGGTGCTGGAAAACCGCTGCGCGCATCGTGGCGCGCTCGTATGTCGCGAACTGCGCGGTCGCCAGAGCCGGCTGGCCTGCGTCTATCACCAGTGGACCTACGACCTGCACGGCCGCCTGCTGGGCGTGCCGTTTCGCGGCGGCATCGAGGGTCGTGGCGGCATGCCGGCGGACTTCGATCCGGCCGCGCACAACCTCAACCGGCTGCGCGTCGCCTGCTTGCACGGCCTGGTGTTCGCGAGCTTCGACCACGACGTCGAGCCGCTCGAGGACTACCTGGGCGAGATGGTGGTGGCGAGCATCGCGCGGCTCTGCGCGCGGCCGCTGAAGCTGCTCGGCGACCAGCGCCAGTTCATGCGTGGCAACTGGAAGCTCTACGCCGAGAATACGCGCGATCCCTACCACGCGAGCCTACTGCACCTGTTCCATACGACCTTCGGCCTGTACCGCTCCTCGCAGCAGGGCGCGACCCTGATGGATCCGCGTCACCGCCACACCATGCTCTACACCAAGGCCGCGACCTCCAGCGCCACCGTCGATGCCGAGGTGTACCAGGACGTGCGCAGCTACGACACCCGATTCAAGCTCGCAGATCCGTCACTGCTCGCCGGGCGCAAGGAATTCGACGATGGCATCACGCTCGTCATTCTCTCGGTGTTCCCCAATCTCGTGCTGCAGCAGATCGCCAACACCCTCGCGGTGCGTCAGCTCTGCCCGCGCGACGCCGCGAGCTTCGAACTGGTGTGGACGCAATTCGGCTACGCCGATGACGACGCGGAGATGGACGCGATTCGGCTCAAGCAGGCCAATCTCATCGGTCCGGCGGGCTTCGTGTCGATGGAGGACGGCGAGGCCGTCGAGATAGTGCAGCGCGCGGTGGCTGAGGCCGGCGACGCCCATTCCTACGTCGCCATGGGCGGCGGGCGCGCGGAGGACGCGGCGCACCTCGTGACCGAGAGCGCCATCATCGGCTTCTGGGAGGCGTGGCGGGCGGCGATGGGCGTGCCCGAATCCTGAAACGACGAGCGCACCCGAAGGTGCGCTCGTGACGTGTGCCGGCCGGGCGGCCGGAACGCGATGGGTCAGGCGCGGCGGCGACGCAGCGCGAGACCGGTCAGGGCGGAGCCCAGCAGCCAGCCGGCCGCCGGCAGCGGCACGGGCGCGGCCGAGATCTGCAAGTGATATAGCCAGTTGGTGCTCGGCGCGTCGTCCAGGTTGAAGTCGCCGAGACCGTCGAAGTCGAAATCGGCATAGCCACTGACCGCGACGAAGTACTGGCCCGCCGCGCTCAGGGTGAACACCAGCTTGCTGTCGTAGCCGGGGCCGCCATCGTCGTCAGTGGCCAGCAGCGTGCCATCGGTGCCGAACAGGCCGACGATCGGATCGTTGTTGGTCTCAGGGCCTTCCGGCGCCGCGACGGTCAGGGTCACTACCTGGTTCGCGCCGAGGGTGAAGGCGTAGAAGTCCGGGTCGCTGTTGTCGCTCAACACGGTGCCGAAGATTGCGACTTCACCACGCAGGCCGAACAGGTTGATGGCGCCGCCCTCGCTCAGGGTGCCGAGGTCCTGGGCGGTCAGCACGCTGCCGTTGTCCACGGCAATGTTTTCGGACGCGGCCTGGGCGCCGAGCGAGGTGGCGCCGAGCAGGCCGAGAGCGGTGGCGAGGGCCATGGAACGGATTGTCATTCGAATTCTCCTTGAAAGTCGGGCGGGTCGCCGGAGGGGGCGCTACATGCCTGCAGGGTACGCCTCAACGGCCCGCCGGACGAGGCGGCGCGAGCGATTTCGCACGTCCCGCGACGCCCTGTAACAATCGTTGACAAAACCTCGCCTCAACGCACCTGGCGGAAGGTGCTGCGCACCTCGTTCAGGAACAGGGCGGGCTGTTCGAAGGCCGCGAAGTGGCCCCCGCGGTCGAGCGCGTTGTAGTGGATGAGCTTGGTGTAGCGCTCTTCGCACCAGCGCCGCGAGGCGCGGAAGATCTCGTGGGGATAGACGCTGACGCCCACCGGCACGTGGATCTGCGGCTTCTCACGGAAGAGCATGTTGAACGACTCCCAGTAGATGCGCGCAGAGGAGGCGCCGGAGGCGGTCAGCCAGTACATCATCACGTTGTCGAGCAGTTCGTCGCGGGTCAGGACGTTCTCGGGGTGACCGTGACAGTCGGTCCAGGTCCAGAACTTCTCCATGATCCACGCGCATTGCCCCACCGGTGAATCGACGAGGCCGTAGCCGACGGTCTGCGGCCGGGTGCTCTGCTCCTTGGAATAGCCCGAATCCGAGTCGAAGTAGTACTGGATGCCGGCCAGTGCGGACTTCTCCTGCTCGGTCAGATCGGTCATCACCGCCGGGCTCGGTGACAGGAGCGGCATGTTGGTGTGGATCGCCGCGCAGTGCTTGGTCTCCGTCATGCCGATGCTGTGCGTGACGGCCGAGCCCCAGTCGCCGCCCTGCGCGACCCAGCGCTTGTAGCCGAGGCGCGCCATGAGCTGACCCCAGGCGCGGCCGATGCGCTCCACGCTCCAGCCGGGCAGGGTCGGTTTCCCTGAGAAGCCGAAGCCGGGCAGCGTCGGACACACGACGTGGAACGCGTCGGCCGCGTCACCGCCGTGGGCGACCGGGTCGGTGAGCGGGCCGATGACCTTCAGGAATTCGATCACCGAGCCCGGCCAGCCGTGGGTCATGACCAGCGGCAGCGCGTTCCTGTGCGGCGACTTGATGTGCAGGAACTGGATGTCCAGGCCGTCCAGTTCGGTGATGAACTGCGGCAGCGCGTTCAGCGCGTCCTGGCAGCGATACCAGTCGTAGTCGTTGCGCCAGTAGGCCGCGAGCTCCTGCATGTAGGACAGCGGAATGCCCTGGCTCCAGCCGCCGGGCGTTTCGCGTTCCGGCCAGCGCGTATTGGCGAGTCGGCGCTTGAGATCGGCAATGGCGCTCTTCGGCACCTTGATGCGGAATCGTTTCACTTTGCTCATGGCTCTCTCCTTGGGGACCTCGCGCCCGCGGGGCTCCCCACGGCGCGGGCCCAAGGTGCCCTGCGCGGATCATTTTTTCAACAAAGCTTCGAAGCGCGCGTCCGTCAGGGTGGCGAGAAAGGCCAGCAGCAGGTCGATGCGCTCCTCGCCCAGTGGCTGGCCCTGGCGCAGCTCCGTGGCATCGAGCGTGGCCGGATGTTCGGCGGGGCCCCAGGGCGCACCGGTCTCCGGATTGATGCGATTGGCGGCGTTGTCCACCAGGTGCTGGTTGTAGAAGAAGATCGCGGTGCGGAGATCGCGGAATACGCCGTTGTGCATGTAGGGTCCGGTGACCGCCACGTTGCGCAATGTCGGGACGCGATAGCGGCCGGCCTGCGCCGGGTCGGCGACGAGCGGATTGCCCGCCAGGCCCGGATCGCCCTGTGCGGCGGCGGGAAGCGCGGGATTGGCCGGCACGCCGATATTGAAATAGCGCTGATTCGAGAAGGGCTCGCGCGTCTCCCTGCCGGTGCTGCCGGCCAGGTGACAGGCCGTGCAGTTGGTCAGGGTCGAGAAGAACAGGCGGCGCCCCTCCTCCTCGGCATCGGTGAGCCGCGCCTCGCCGCGCAGCCAGCGGTCGTAGCGCGAATCGAACGCGGCGAACTCGGGCGTGCGCTCAAAGGCAGCGAGCGCGGCGCGAAGCGCGGCGAAGGCTGCCTGTTCGTTGCTGAAGACGGCCGGGCCGAAGCGCGTTTCGAACGCGCGGACGTGCGCCGGGTTCTCGCGCACCCGCGCCACCACCGCGGCCGCATCGGCCATGCCCATCTCCGCCGGATTCAGGATCGGCTGGCCGGCTTGTTCGACCAGGTCGGAGGCGCGGCCGTCATGAAACAGGCCGCCGCGCCAATGTCCTTCCGCATCGCGCTGGAACGGCGGTACCAGCGAGGCGTAGGCCAGGCTGGGCGCGTTGCGCGTGCCGATGGAGTGCCCGTCGTCGCCGAGCGAGGCGGCCGCCCGCACGCCGTTCTCCCGTCCATCGCTGAAGGCGCGGGCGGGATCATGGCAACTCGCGCAGGACTGGCTGCGGTTGCGCGACAGGTTGCGATCGAAGAAGAGCGCGCGACCGAGGTCGATCAGGGCTTGGTCGCCACCTGGGGCCGTCGGCGGGCCGACGGGCGCGGCGACGCAAGGGCCGATCGACAGCGCCAGCAGAAGGAGTACAAGTAAACGAGACATGGAGAGCGTTCCGCGATCCCGCCGGGAGCCTTCACCGGCGCTCGGGCATGATGCCACAGGCGTCGCGTCCTCTCAGCCAGAAGAGGTGGACGGCCGCAGCGCGTCGTCATGCCCCGCGGGCGGCGCCGGCCACGATACGCGCGGCGCGACGAGCGGTGAGCACAGGGCCGCAGCGATTCCGACGCCGAGGTCGAGATCGAGAACGAACCAGGGTGGGGTGTCGTCGAACTGCGTCGCCACCCGAGTCGCGCCGACTGCAACCGGCCGCACGTCGAAGCTCGCGAGGCGCCGAGCGAGGCCCTCGCCGGTCGCCTTCATGAACGCTTCCTTGCGCGTCCAGCAGCGCAGGAAGCGTGGCACCAGCTCTGCCGCCGGGCCGGCCTGAAGCCAGGCCAGTTCGCCGGGCGCGAAGCGCCGCGCAGCCAGGTCCAGGGGCGCGACCACGCGGCGTGGCATCTCCACGTCCACGCCGAGCGGTACACGCGCCACGCCGACCAGGGCAAGGTCCTCGGCGTGGCTCAGATTGAACTCGATGCCCGTCGAACTCGCGAGGAAGGGCTTTCCTCGTGGGCCTTCGCTGAGCTTCAGCGGTTCGGCGGGCTGGTCCAGATAGAGGGCGAGCACACGGCGCAACCACGCACGCTGCGTGATGAAGCGTTGCTGCCGGGCCCGCGTCGAGAAACGCGCGGCGCGCTCGAGTTCGCCGGCTTCGAGCAGTCGTGCGTCGTCGGGCTCGAAGGGGGCGGCGCAGTCGAGGCGCCAGAGGTGAACGTCGTCGTCGGCGAGCGCGAGCATCCGGACCTCAGCGCAGCCGGCGTTCGCATGGGTCCGGCACGGCGGCACGGCTCGTTCCAGCGTGCGGGATGTTCGAGGCGCGTGCCACGCGTCGCAACTCATCGTTACCAGGGACCGCTGCGGATGAAGGACTGTCAGCGCCTCGTGCCGCGGGCGTGCAGTGTTCGCAGGATATCGCCAGACGACGCGCGAACACGAATCGCGCCGCGAGCGCCGACGAGTGCAAGGGTGGAAGCAGGGAAGGGCCCCACCGCCAGCCGCCCGAAGGCGGCTGGCGGTGAGCGAACGATCAGAACGTACGGGAGACCGTGAACACGAAGGTGCTGTTGGTCAGGTCCTTGTAGGACGTATCGCCGTCGGTCGAGTAGTTGTAGTCGTTGTAGAAGGTCTTGAAGCCGCCGTTGAACTCGCACAGCTCGGTGGTCGGCGCGCCGCAGGAGCCGCCCGGGGTCACCCACACCCACGACAGGTCGAGCGTGAAGCCGAGCACTGCGTAGGCGGCGCCCACCTGGAAATACTCCCAGTTGTAGCCCTTGGGCGTACCGAAATACGCGGAGAACTCGTCGCCTTCCACGTCCTGGTAGCCGCCCTTCACGTAGGGGGAGAGGCCGTTCGGCAGCGTGATGGCCAACGAACCACCGAAGTGGTGGCTGTCGCCGTCGTCACCGAAATAGTCCGGCGAGAAGTTGTAGTTGAAGCCGAGGGTCGGGCTGAGCGGCAGGTCGAAGGTCTTGGTGATACCGACGTTGAACTCGACGTAGTCCGCATTGATGTCGGCAATCTCGGTGTCGTAGGGCTGGTCGAGACCAGGCTGGCCACCGTTGCTGAACAGGCCCGGCAGGGGCTGCGGGAAGGTGGTCGAATTGCCACCCGAGAGCGTCGGGTCGAAGCCGGGCGGATCCAGGCCCTGGCTGCGATCGGACTGTTCGCCGGGGTAGTGGTAGTAGATGCCCTGAACGACGAAGTTCAGACCATACATCTGCCAGCCGTAGCCGATGTTGTAGTCCAGTTCGATGTTGCTGTCGGAGAACTCGGTGTTCGAGCCAAACACGCCGACGAACATGCCGTTGTAGGACCACGTCAGGCTGCCCTGGATGGCCGGGCCATCGGAATTGCTGATGCCGCGGTACCGGTAGTCAGTGGTCAGCGCGACGCTGCCCGTGAAGTTCTGCGGGGCGAAGATGCCGCCGCTGGACGCCGCAGCCTCCTCAGCGTGCGCGACGCCCGACGTCGCGATTGCCGCGAGCACGGCGGCGGCAAGAGCAGTACGTTTCATTGACGAATCTCTCAAGCTAAATGGACGTGAAAAGTCTTTACCGCCCCGGGTCCGCGTTTCGCGTGCGCGGCGGTCTGAGCCGTCGTGGCGCGCGGGCATGCCGGATTCGCTGGCAGTTGGTGTGATAGAGCAACATTCGAGCCATCCTTGTTTTCGCGGCCCTCGCCACACCTCCCCGAGCGAATCAGGATGCGGTGAGCGTGGCCAAAATGTAATGCAAAATTCAACTAAAACAATGTTTTGATAACGCACTTTAATAGTGCTTATGAGGTCTGATTGCGCTGTCTTGGTGCGACAACTCGCCAGCACATCCATTCTTTGTTGTAAATGAGCTACAAGATGAATTGGGCCCTCACGCACAGCAGTGGTGCGGAAAAACCGATTCGAGGGCATGCCGCCCGGCGCGGGAAGCTCTGTATCTCGCCGCGTCCGCCCTCTCAGGCCTACCGGCGATGCGAGGGTGGTCGTCCGCTCAGCGCGTCGCGTCGCGGGAGGCCGTGAGATTCGCCGCGTCGAGTTCGCCGACGCAGGTCAGTGCGAGCCGATCGGGCCCGAACTGGATGGTGAAGGGAGCGACGCGCTTGAGCGCCGTCAGGCCCAGGATGTTCTTGCGCGCCCCGGGCAA
The DNA here is from genome assembly GCA_019747795.1 of Gammaproteobacteria bacterium. Lineage (GTDB taxonomy): Bacteria > Pseudomonadota > Gammaproteobacteria > JADJYF01. The sequence continues at coordinate 19,221 of JAIEQK010000074.1, forward strand.
GGCGACCGCTTCGAAGTCGCGAATCACGCAGCCGTTGCCGAGGTCCAGCGCCGACACGCGATAGACCGGCGCCCGTACCGAGGCGTTGTTCGCCATCACCGCGTTCAGTTCCCGCAGGCGCTCGAGCTTGCCGGCGCGCTGCAGTTCTCGCCGTGTCTCGTCGGTGAGCACGACGTAGGCGGAGCCGGTGTCGAGCAGAAAACGCGTGCTATGCGCGGCGTCGAAGCGCGCGGCCACATGCAAGGTCCCGACGTCGCTCGCTTCGAGCGCGACCGAGGTCGGTTCGGCCTGGGCCGACACACCGAGCGCCAGCAGCGTCGCCCCGAGCAGGTGAACCCATCGCATGTCGAGATCCCGCGTGTGAATCCGGGACAGGCAGTGCACGGCGCATGCCAGTCTGCGCGGAGGCTCAAGCGCAAGTATTTCCTACAGGTCGCTTCGCAATTTTCTGTTTCGTTTGCTGCGAGATGGTGCGCTAGCATTCTTTTGCCGCGAAAAACGCTCCAAAAAAGTGCAATCGCAGGCTGAACCTTCAATCGTTCGAGAGGACATCGCCATGACGAAGAAACTGTATGCAGCCTCGCTCGGGGTCGCCTTCGCCGCGACTTTGACCGCGGCGGCCTTGCCGGCTCACGCGGAAGCGACGGACAAGGCGGCGACATCGGGACAGCGCCTGGTCTACGTCCCCCACAAGAGCGGCTACCCGTTCAACTTCTTCTACGTGCCGAACGAACGCGCAGAGTTCGCGCGGGTGGAGATCGACCCGGCGGACCGTCCGAAGCGCATTCTGCCGTCGCCGAAGAGCGGGCACCCGTTCCTGCACCAGGATTGACGGTTGCGTCCCGCGCGCGCTCGACCCGCTTCGAGCGCGCGCCGGCGGGGCGCCACCATCCGCTCCGCGGTCCAGCATCCCGTGGTCAGTTCGCCTGGCATTCCCTGAGCGTCAGCGCCCAGGTCGTCAGAGCGCCGCGCACTGCCCCGCGCGGCGCGTCGGCCCAGGCCTTCCGGACCTGGCAACGGCGTAATCTTTGGATCCGCCTCGACACGCGCTGGCGCGCTGGCGCGGCGGTGATCGATGTCGTCGACGAAATAGCCGCTTGGTTCGAGTTTCACGTCTCGCAGCTGAAGACCAAGCGCCTGGGCGAGGCTCGTGGCAGGCTCAGAAGCGCAGGTTGATGCCACCCTGTACCAGCAGCGGCGCGCCGACCCGGATGCCGCGCGTGCGATCGACGATGTAGTCCCGATCGAACAGATTCTTGACCGTCACGAACAGCGTCGCCGGTAGGTTGGGCAGCGGGTAGGTTGCCGCCAGGTTGAACACCAGATAGGGCTTGATGACACCGCGCAGGCCGTCTCCGCCGAGGGGCGCGATGCGCGTGTTCGCGAAGTCCGAGAACTGGCTGTCGACGTGAACCGCTTCGAGGCGTAGGTCCCAGCCCGAGACGCCGGTGAAGCCCAGGGTGGTGGTGACCGTATGCCTGGGGGCGTAGGGCAGTCGATTGCCCGCGACGCTGCCGTCGGCGGCGAGACCGTTGTCCAGGCGGCGGAAGATGTCTTCCTGGCGGGCCGTTGGCAGCAGGGTATAGGCGGTGTTCAGGTAGAGGTTCCAGGGCGTGTCGGCGAGGCCCGCGCTTTCCAGCCGCGTGCCGAGTTCCAGGCCTTCGTACAGGGCCTTGCCCTGCGACAACGGAATGTTGCCGCCCGCCACCGAGCCGACCGCGATCTGGTTGCTGAATTCGTTCCTGAAGTAGCTGCTCTCTATGGTCATGCCGGGATGCGGCTGCGTGCGGACGCCGGCTTCGAAGTTCCAGCTCTCCTCGGCATCGACCTCGGTGAAGGTGGCGACCGGCGCGCCGCCCGGCGTCACGATCAGGTCCTCGACCCGCGGCGGCGCAAAACCCTTGTGCAGGCCGGCGAAGAGGGTCAGGTCGCCGCGCGGGTTGTAGGTGGCCCCGATGCCCGGCACGACCTCGGTCAGATCGCTCGCGCCGCCGGCGCCCGTCAGGTTGTTGTCCCGCGCGGTGTCGACGTACTCCACGCGCACGCCAGGCGTCAGGGTGAACTGGCCGAGCAGCAGGCGGTTCTGGGCGAAGAACGAGTAGGCGTCGACCTCGCGCTCGTTGTCCTCGACCTCGACGCCGCGCCGCGCCTCGGGCGCGGTGCCGTTCACCTGGCTGCGGTCCTGTCTCTCGAAGTGGGCCCGTCCGCCCGCCTGGAACTCGCTCTCGACGCCGAGCAGCCAATGATTGAGCACCAGGCGCGGTTCGACGCCGTAGGTGTAGTAGTTGCGCAGTCGCCCCTGTACCGAATCGCAGGCGTTGACGTCGACCGCCAGCCCGGCGCGCCGGGCCGCGGAGAAGCCCGGCACGGAGGCGTCGCACTGGGTGTCGGTGGTGGTACTGGACTGGCGCCACCAGTCGCGGCCGAAATAGGTGGCGTAGACGCTGGTCAGGAACTTGATGTTCGCAGCATGGCGGTACTCGTGGGTGACCGACAGGCCGTAGCGATCGATCTCGAACTCGTCGTTCTCGAACGGGTTGTAGCGATAGCCGAAGTTACGCAGCTCGGCGTCGGTGATGCCGGTATAGCCTACGTCCGAGTTCTCCGCGTAGTAGTTGGCGCGGAAGGTGACGGCATGCTGTTCGTTGAAGGCGTGGGTCGCCTTGAAGTTGACGTCGGTGACGGCGATGTCCTCGTTGTCGCGGCTGCCCGCGCCCTGTTTGCGCATCACGTCCAGCAGCATGCCGTCGCCGCCGAGGCTCAGATGCCCATTGAAGTAGTCGCGATTGCCACCCACCAGGGACAGCTCGCCGCCGCGTGCCTCCGGTGGCGTGGGGGTGATGTAGTTGATCACGCCGCCGATGGTCTGCGGCCCGAACAGGATCTGCTCGGCCCCCTTCAGCACTTCGACGCGCGCGAAGCGCTCGATGGGAGGATGGTAGTAGCTGGCGTTGTCGCCGTAGGGCGAATAGGCGAGCGGCAGGCCGTCCTCCAGCAATAGCACCTTGGTCGAGCGCGTGGGATTCAGGCCTCGAATGCCGATGTTGGGACGAAGCGCGAAGCCGTCTTCGTCACGCACCTGTACGCCCGGCACCTTGCGCAGTGCCTCGTTGACGGTGAACACGTGGGCAGCCTCCAGCTCCTTGTCCTCCAGCACGGTCGCGGAGCCGGCGAGTTCTGGCAGTCGTTCGGCGGCGCCGACCACTTCGATCACCGGAACGTGCGCGACCGACGCGAGCACGGCCTCTTCGGCGGCCTTCGCGGCGAGCGGCGACAGGCCAAGGCCGCTCAGCGCGGTACCGAGCACGAACACAGGAACGGATCTATTCACGGGCGGACGCTCTCGAAACCAAACGAGCGCGGATACTAGGCGTAGTGCGAATTATTCGCAATAGCAATAACGGTGCCTGTTAGGCCTGGCGCGGCACCGCCAGCGATCGACGCGCGTGCTCAGTGCCTGGTCACGTGCACGACGCCGTCCAGCTTCCCGGCGATCAGTTCGCGTAGGCGGCTGGCGAGGTCGCGGAACAGCTGCCGTGAAGGTGAGCTGCGGCGCCACATCATGAAGTGTTCTCGATACATGTCCTTTTGCTCGAGACCCAACACCGCCAGACCTTCGCCAGGACGAATCTCGGCATGGATGTAGACCGCGGGCAGAAAGGCCAGGCCCATCCCCATGGTCACCATCTGCCGCAGGGTATCGAGGCTCGTGCCCTCGTACTGGCGGTTCACGCGCGCACCGTAGTGGTCGCAAAGCCGTTGGATCTGCATCTGCAGCTGGTCGTGGGCCTGCAACGTCAGGACCTCTTCGCCCTGCATGTCATTGCGGGTGATGCGTGCCCGGTTCGCGAGGGGATGGTCGCTGGGCACGACCAGCTTCAGCTCTTCACGGAACAGCGGGTCGACCGTGAAGTCCTCCTGCTCGGCCGGCAGCGGTGCGATGACGAAGTCGTACTGCCCCGAGCCCAGTCCCTCGAGCAGCCGGCGCGGCAGATCCTCGCGAATGTAGAAGCGCACGGCGGCGTACTCGCGATGCACGTCGGGCAGCACGTGGGGCAGCAGGTAGGGACCCATGGTGGGCGTCACGCCGAAACGGTAGGTGCCGGCCGGGCCGGCGATGAGCGACGCGACACTGTCCACCAGGCCGCGATACTCCTCGATCACGCGTCGCGCGCGCGGCAGCAGTTCGCGCCCGAGCGCGCTCTGGGTGGTGCCGCTCCGGTTACGCTCGAACAGTCGCGCGCCGAGCGCCGCCTCCATGCTCGCGATCTGCGCGGTCAAGGTCGGTTGGCTGACGTGCAGCTTGTCCGCCGCGCGTCGAAAGCTGCGCGTCTCGGCAACGGCGATGAAGTATTCGAGCTGGCGCAGCGAGACGTTGGGCAGTCGGCTCATCGATCCCTTCTCGCCGATAGGAAAACATCATCGGTAATTCGCCCTTCCTTGTCTATCCTGCCGAGGGGTCGCCGCCTACCATCCTGTGTCACCCAGTCATCGAGTGAAGGAGAAGCCGGTTGGACCACGTCATCAGCGGTTTCGCGAGCTTCAAGAAGCAAGTATTCCCGCAGCACCAGGAGCTCTTCTCCGAACTCGCGCAGGGGCAGCGTCCCGAGGTGCTGTTCATCACCTGCTCCGACTCGCGCATCGACCCGAACATGGTGACGCAGAGCAATCCCGGCGACCTGTTCATCATCCGCAACGCCGGCAACATCGTGCCGCCCCACGGCGGGCCGGCCGGCGGCGTGACGGCGTCCATCGAGTACGCGGTGGCCGTGCTGAACGTCGCCCATATCGTGATTTGTGGGCATACCCACTGCAGCGCGATGCACGGCGCCATCAGCCCCGAGGTCTTGAAGGAGCTGCCGCACGTGCGCGACTGGCTCGACCTGTCGCGCGCCGCGGTGGAAGTGGTCAGGCATACGCACGAGGGACCGCTGGACGCCTCGCACCTGCGCGCCATCACGGAGCAGAACGTGCTTGCTCAGCTCATGCACCTGCGCACCCACCCCCTGGTAGCGGCGCGCGTCGCCACCAAGCGTCTCTTCCTCCATGGCTGGATGTACGAGATCGAGAGCGGCGAGTTGCTCGCGTTCGACGAGCAGGCGCAACGCTTCGGACCCCTGGCGGAGGTCTATGCCCGCGTGATGGGGCGCGAGAGCGCCGCCGGCGCCGAGTGAACCTGCCGCGGCGCCACGCCCCACGCGCTGGCGACAGCACGTCACGTTCTCCAGGCAGCGCCGCGACTGACGGGCGGGCCTGAGGCGGCCGGGGCGTTTTCAGAGTCCGAGGGCGGTGGTATCGAAGGTCGCGGCCTGGTAGTCGACCACGCTGGTGGTGTAGCCGAGATGCGCGTCTATATGACGGATGCGCGCGTCGGCGCTTCGCTCTTCGCGCAGGTTGACCAGGAAGAAGTCGCTCGCGCCCGCGCTGAAGCGATCGCGCTCGGCCTGTTCCATGAGCGCCGCCTGTTCCACTTCGGCCGAGGTCAGGCCGACGAACTCGCGCGCGGCATCGATGGTGGTCTCGAGCTTGTCGATCTCGATCGCCACCTGGTCCTGCATCAACTGGCGATCGAGTTCGAGCTGGCGCAGGCGCGACCGCGCCTCGGCGGCCATGCCGCGACCGCGACGGGTCTCGAGCGGAATGGAGATGGTGACGTCCACGAGCGTGTCGAAGTTCTCGCGGGTACGCGAACCACCGCCGAAATCCTGCCCGGCCTTGAGGCCCAGGTCGATGCGCGGCTTGAGTTCGTTCTCGGCCAGGCGCAGGCGGCCGCGCTCGCGATCGAGGCCCGCGTCGATGCGCGCGAATTCCGGACGGCGCTCCAGCACCGCGGCGATGAACGCGCGATCGTGGGCGGGCAGCGGCGCGAGCGGTTGGAGCGCAGCCGGCGCGCGCGCCGGCGCGGGCTGCAGCGGTCTGCCCTCGCCGTCGCGCAGGTAGAGCGACAGGTCGATGGCGGCGGTCTCGAAGTCGCGCTCGGCGGTGGTCAGCAGGCTCTGCCGGCGCAGCAGGTTCTGGCGGTTCTCCACCACCTGGATGGCGGCGACGTCACCGGCGGCCACGCGCTTCTCGAGGCCGGCCATGCGCGCTTCGGCGAGCGCGGCCAGCTGCCGGTAGATTTCCACCCGCCGGCCGGCCGCGACCCAGCGCCAGTAGGCATGGGCCGCGTTGCGTTGCGTGACGACCCGCGCGAGTGCCAGGTCGAGATCGGCCTCGGTGATGGCGAGCCTCGCGCGCAGCAGCTCGAAGCGCCGCGGATCGATGTCCCGATCGCGCCACAGCGAGAACACCACGCCGAAGTTGATCTCACCGGCGTCGTTGGTCACGCGTTCCTGCTGGTAGATAGGAAAATCGTCGTTGGCCACGCGGTAGCCCGCGCTCAGCTTGGCGTTGGATTGCGGCAGCGGCTTGACCAGCCGACTCTCCACCGAGCGGCCTTCGTAGTAGCCGCTCGCCCACAGCAGGGAGTCCTGCTCGAGGGCGAGATCGAACGCGCCCTGGGCCTTGAGCAGATCGCCCTCACGCGCGAGTTTCTCCTCCACCGCGCGCTGGATGCGCGGAAAGTGCTCGAGCGACGAGGTCAGCACCTCGTCCAAGGTGAGCGGCTCCACCGCCCAGGCGGGCAGGCAGATACAGAGCCACCCGAACGCGAGAATCCTGAGCTTCATTTGGTGCCGGTCTTGGTCGGGCTCTCGCCCGGCGCGGCGGTGCCGTTCACCGGCCGCGGTGGGAACTGGTTCAGCTGGCGCCACAACTCGTAGCCCAGGCGCACGGTGCCGAGCTGGACCCAGGCCTTCGCCTGGCCGCCGAGGCGCAGGTAGCGCGCCTCGGGCCACGGCTCGTCCGGGTCTTCGACCAGCAGCACGCGAAACTTGCCATTGGGCGAGACCGCCGGGTCGAGGCCTTGCACGATGCCGGGAAAGGTGCCGAGCGCCGCGCGCGGCCAGCCGCTGAACTGCACCGCCGGCCAGCCTTCGAACATGATGCGCGCGCGCATGCCCGGCTGCACCAGCGGCGCGTCGAGACCGCTCACGTAGACCTCGACCGCGCGCTTTACGTGCTCGGGGGCGAAGGTGGCGATCTCGTCGCCCGCCTTCACCAGGGTCGAGGTGGTGCCCCCCAGGATGCGCACGATGCGCCCGTCCTGCGGCGCGCGGACCAGCTGCGATGACTGGCGCGACACGCCGATGTCCGCCTTGGCGAGCGACGCTCGCGCCGAGGCCTCGCGCGCGCGCAGCTCCTTGTAGCGGATCTGCGCCGACTCGAAGTCCTTGCGCGCGGCGAGCCCGTCCTTGAACAGGCGCTCCTGGCGGTCGGCGTCGAGCTTGGCGGTCTCGGTGGCGATGCGCGCCGATTCCAGCGCGTTGGCCAGCGCCGCCCGCTCCGCGCCGAGACGTTCGACGAAGCGCGGGTCGACGTCGAGCACTTCCACGATCGGATCGCCTGCGCTCACGCGACTGCCGTCCTGCACGAACCAGCGGTTGATGCGTCCATCCACCAGCACGTTGAGCGCGTGCGGTCGGTCGGCCGGGTTGAGCGCGGCGACCTGGCCCGCGCCGTAAGAGGTCTGCACCCAGGGCACGGCGTAGAGGAGGGCGCCGGTCACCATCAGCAGTACCGCCAGTACGCCGGCGCCGGCGCGCAGCGGCGAGGGCGCAAGCGACACCGTGCCGCCGAGACGGGCCACGTGCTCGGGACGGGCAAAGGGCACGACGGCGCGGAGCGCCTCCACGGTGCGCTTCACCATGGCGTGCTCTCCGCGCTGGAAGCGCGCGCGGCCAGCGCGGCACGCCGCTCGAGCTCGGCGGCGTCCGGCAGCTGCTCGAGATGATCGAAGTCCCACAGCAGGAACTGGTCGAACTGGTCGACCTCACGGCGCGTGGAGAAACACAACACCGTGAGTGCGGGCAGGCTGGCGAGGTGGCGCAGGATCGAACTGCGCGGCGCCAGCGAGACGCTGTCGAACAGCGGCGTCAGCACCAGCATGCGCGGTTGGGCAAGCAGCGCGTGCGCGATCTTGAGCTTCACCATGCCGGCGAAGGACAGCGGATGGCCATAGGGTGTCAGGACCTGGTCCAGGCCTTCGGGCAGGGCATGGATTTCGTGGCCGAGGCCGACTATATCCAGCACCTCCCGCATGCGCGCGCGGGTCACGGCGGGCGCGGCGATCTCGAGGAACTCCGCGACGCTGCACTCCGGCAGGGTGGTGCCATCGATGACGTGCACCAGGTCGCGCAAGGTCATGGGGTCCGCCTCGCTCACTTCGTGGCCATCCAGCAGCACGCTGCCGCGGTCGGGTCGGCGATGCCCCAGCAGCAGGTCGGTGAAGGCCTTGATCTGCGAGTGCGAGCGCGCCAGCACCGCGACCTTGGCGCCCGCGGGTAGCTCGAAGTCGATTTGCCAGGGACCGCCGGGCAGCGCGAGGTGGACGTCCTGGCAGCGCACGCCGCCGCGCCAGTCGTCGAGGGGGTGGTCGCCGCGGGTGTCCTCCACCGGCATGCTGAACAGTTGGCTCAGCTTGGACAGCGCTGCGTAGAGCTCGTAGTAGAGCTCGAGGTAATAGCCGAGGCGGGTGAGCGAGGCGAAGATCGCCGACAGGATCAGTTCGGCCGCCACCAGCTGGCCAACGGTCAGCTGTCCCTCGATCACCAGCCAGCCGCCGACGCCGAGCAGCGCGGCGCTCGCACCAGCATAAATCGCGAGATAGCCCACCACCTGCGCGAAGGCGAAGTGGAAATGACTGCGATGTCGGGCCAGGTAGGCGTCGCGCAGGCGCACGGTACGGTCCAGCGCCCATTCGGTGGTGCGCGTGGCCTTGAAGAAACTGTTGCTGCGCGACAGGTCTTCCAGCCATTTCGCGCAGTCGTACTTGGCGGCCGACATCGCCACCGCGGTGCGGGCCGCGGCGCTGTCGAGCACCCGGTACACGAGGTAGCAGACCAGGATCAGCAGCAGGTTGAACAGCAGGAAGGCCGGGTGATAGAACGACGTCAGGGTGATGCCCACCACGCCCTGCAGCAACAGCGACAGCCCGCCGGTCAGCAGCGCCGGCAGGCTCTTCTGCACGGTCATGATGTCGAAGTAGCGGTTCACCAGCTCGTCGCGGTTGATGGTCTCCATGAACGCCGAGCGCGCGTAGATGAGGCGCAGGCTAACCGCCGACACCACGCGCGCGAAGAAGCGCCGCTCGAAGAGCTCCATCACGTAGGTCTGGGCCGCGACGAACAGTCCAGAGAGCAGCAGCAGCACGAACAGGATGGCCGAGAGCACCAGCACCGACTGCAGCAGGGCGGTATTGGCCACGGTCGAGATCAGCACCTGCACCGAGAGCGGTACGGCCAGCGTCAGGGCGCTGACGGCGAGGCCGTAGACCAGCAGCAGGCCGTAGAGATCGCGCTCCGGCCCCAGCAACGAGCGCACCAGGGAAGACAGACCTGGGAGCGAGTCGCTGGAGGCCATCAGACGGGGTTCCTGTGAGTGGATCGGAGCAAAGGAGCGCTATTGAACCAGAGCACTGCGCGTAAAGAAAATTCGAATTGCCAGAAAGGTCAGTTCGAATTATCCATAAATAGGGGGTATGTCGTTCCGACCTTCGACCGCTCGCGGGCCAGTGCCATCGTACGCGCCGATCGCCCGGAGCGGATCAGCGGCCAGGCATCCCGCCCGCTTCAGCAATGACTCGAAAGACCATCACGGGCTCCGGGGCGCGAATAAACGGGCATATTTGACGACCATATTTGCTGGAAGGTCGTTATATGTGCCGGACGCCCGTCGCTTCGCTGAGCAAGGCGACGTGCAACGCGGTTTTTCCGCGAGCCACGCCTTGGCACCCTTCCTGCAGACAGCGCGCCGTGACCCAACGACGGGAACCTGCTTTGTCTCTTCGATCACTGGCCCGTGCCCGGGGCCTGCGTCGCCTGGCCGGCCTCGTTCTGACCGCCGGTCTCGCCTTCTCCGCCCATGCCTACGATGGCGCCTCCGGGGCGCCGCCGCCGCGGTCCTATGCCGTGAAGGCGCGCAGCTATGGTACTCATCCCGAAACCGATCCGCCGCGTTACGTGCGCAACCTGGGCGGCACCGGCATCGCGGCATTCGATGGACTCGACTGGCTGGACGCGGGCATGGATTTCCGCGAACGGATGGAATACCGACGTGATGATCTGCGCCGCCCGTTCCTCGCGACCGACGAGAACTTCCTGCATCGCACCCGCGTCTTCCTCGGCGTTCGCGAGCTGCTCGACCCGCTGCGCTTCGCGGTGGAGTACCAGGACTCGCGCGCGTCCAACAGCGAGTTCGCACGCGACACGCGCGACTTCAACGAGCACGAGCTGATCCAGGGCTATGTCGAACTGAACTTCGTCGGCGCGCTCGGCGCCGACCCACGCGGCAACCAGCGCCCGCTGCGCCTGCGCGCGGGACGCATGTCCTGGGAGTCGCTCGATCGCCGCCTGCTCGGCAACAACCAGTGGCGCAACACCACCAACAACCACGAAGGCTTCCGCTTGAACCTCGGCCAGGAAGCCAACGACTGGGAAGTGGACCTGTGGGGTGTGCAGCCCATCCTGCGCGACATCGAACGCTTTGATGCCCGCAACCACGACGTGTGGTTCTACGGCGGCATCGTCAACTGGCGGCGCTGGTCCGAGTTCGTCACCGTGCAGCCCTACTACATGGGTCTAAGCCAGCGCGAACGCGGCACGCTGGTGCGCCGCGAGGTGCACTCGCCGGGTCTGCGCGCCTTTGGCGTGCTGCCCGGCACGGCGGCCGATTTCGACGTGGGGCTGCTCCACCAGTTCGGCCACGAAGGCGCGCGTCGCAAGTCGGCGTGGGCCTATCTGCTGGAGTTCGGTTACACCGTCCCGCACCCGTGGAAGCCGCGCTTCAGTGCCTTCTACGCCTTCGCAAGCGGCGATCGCGACCCCGAGGACGGGGTCGATCAGCGCTTCGAACGGTTCTTCGGCTTCGCGCGTCCGTGGTCGGCCGACGACAACATCGTGTTCGAGAACGTGAAGGTGCCGAAGCTCAAGGTGGAATTCGAGCCGCGTCGGGGCCTGGCCTTCGACTTCGGCTACGCGTGGTACTGGCTCGCGAGCAAGCGCGATCGGTTCAACAACCTGCTGAACGGCATGAATGGCGACAGCCGCTTCAATCGCGATCGCAGCGGCGCGAGCGGTGATTTCCTCGGGCACGCCATCGACGGACGCGTGCGCTGGAAGGCCAACGCCCACGTCGACGCGACGCTCGGCTATTCGCACTGGACCAACGGACGCTTCGTGCGGCTGCGCCAGCAGGCCGCGCTCGGTGAAGCCGCCGGCAGCAGCGATTTCCTCTATCTCGAACTCTCGTTCAGCGCGCTGCCTCTGCTGTGAAGCTCGGCGCCCGTCGGCATGCTCGCCGGGCCACCGCGCAGCAGCTGCATGACGCTCATCTGCGCGGCGTAGAGCGTCACGCCGAACGCGCTGCCGACGGTGCCGAGCAGCCAGCGCGCAACGCTCGCGCGATCGAAGGGCAGGAAACCATGCCCCACTTCCATCAGCAGCGCGCATAGCGCGCCCAGCGCCACGTTGCACGCCAGCAGCGTTCGCGAGTTCCGCGTGCTGCGGCCGAAGGTCTCAGCGAGCAGGTAGCCGAGCAGGGTCAACGCGCCGAGCTGCTCGGCGATGCGCAGGGTGAAATCCCGGTCGAAGCTGCGTTCCGGGTAGCCGAAGGCCAGGTCGAAGGGCTCGAAGGGCGCGTGATGGGGCCACAGCACCAGCATCGCGAGGTACACCAGGTAACAGGGCCACACCGTCAGCAGCACCAGGTGCTCGAAGCGCCGCTCGGCGGGCCGCGGCCCGCGCTGGATGAAGAGCCGGAGCAGGGTGAGCAGGAAGATGCCCGCCGCGCACTGCGCCACCACCATCGGCGCGAAGCCCAGGCCGGTGACGGCGCCGAACAGGAACCAGCCGAGCACCGCGCCGGCCAGCGCGGGCCGCGGCAGATGGGCCGCCGCCGAGAAGCGGTAGCGCCACAGGCCGGACAGCGTCAGCGCGCCCATCGCGCCGAGCGGCGCGAGCAGCCACACCCGCGCCGGCTCGCGCTCGACGCCGATCCCGGTCAGCCACATCAGCGGCACGGTCAGGTAGACGAGATTGAGCAGGGGGTGCTCGAGGGTCAGCACCGAGGGCAGCGTGCGATCGAAGCGCCGCCGCACGGCCGCGCACAGCACCGCGCCGGCGCCCGCGCCCGCGCCGTTGCCGATGACGTCCGCGAGTGAACAGAGCCGTGCCGGCAGGAACAGCTGCGTGGTCTCGACCAGCGCGCTCAACGCCGTACCGAACAGCAGCGCGAGCGGCACCGCCCAGCGGCGCTCGCGGGCGAGCGACAGGCGAAAGAAGTAGCCCACCGGCAGGAACAGCAGCATGTTCAGCGGCATGTCGCTGACGTCCCCCCAGAAGGAGACGCGCCACTGCGTGGGCCATGCGAAGCGGAACGGCGACAGGGTCAGGACCGCGATCACCACCAGCACATAGCCGAGCAGCGCGCGTTCGATGACGCGAAGGGGCGAAGAGCGGGACATCGGCGCAGGCAGGCGGTGGCTTTCCTGGTGACTCACGAGGCGCGTGCCGCAAGTGACACGCGGCGGCCCGGCCGCTCCCTGTGGGCAGCGGCCGAAAGGCCTCGAACTTCAGCGGACTCTCGGTGGCGTGTCGCGCTCAGGGGGTAATCGCGTGCGCGCCGGTCAGGTCCGCGTGGGCCGCGCACCAGGCCTCCCGCGGGTTGGCCGTCTTCCAGCGCGCCACGTAGTCCCCCATGGTCTCGAACACCACGCCGTCCCGCGCGGCGAAAGTGTCGAGCAGCCGCTCCAGCATGAGGAAGTAGCGCCCGCGTCCGATGGTCTGCGGATGCATGGTCAGGATGAACACGCCGCCCGCGCAGTCGCGGTGAGCGTAGTCGAAGTCCGCGCGCCAGCACTCCTCCATCTGCGACGGCGCCTGCAGGCCGGTGTTCATGCCGAGCACGAACTCCGCCGGCGGAAAGTCGTCGAGCATCCAGGTCACCGGCATCTCGACCAGGCCGGTGGTGGCGCCGAAACGGTAGGGGCCGTCCAGCGACCAGCTGTCGCCGGTGCGCAGGTAGTAGGGGTGGAAGTCGTGCCCCATGCAGCTCGAGTCGTACTCGAAACCGTATTCGATCAGCAGGTCGACGCTGCGCGTGCTCAAGTCCCAGGCCGGCGAGCGATAGCCGCGCGGGCGCACGCCGACCACCCGCTCGAGTGCGGAGAGCCCCTGTTCCAGCACGCGGCGTTCGCCCGCCTCGTCGAAGGCCGCGGGATTCTCGTGCACCCAGCCGTGGTGGACTATTTCGTGACCGCCGGCGGCGATCGCCTCGACCAGTCGCGGGTAGGCATAGGCGGTATGTCCCGGAATGGCGAAGCCGGCGCGAATGCCGCGCGCGGCGAGCATCTTCAGCAGGCGCGGCACGGCGACCGCGCCGAACTGGCCGCGCGAAATCATGCTCGGGTTGTTGGTCTTCATCGAGCCTATCCACGAGGACATGGCGTCGAAGTCGAAGGTGATGCAGCAGGACAGGCGAGGCTCGCTCATGATTCCACTCCGCTTCGTCTCGAGGGGTGCCGGCAGCATATACGAGAACGCTCGGGACGCGCCGCCGCTCACGACGCTGCTATGGTAGCCGCGAGCACGCACAGAGGAGCACGCGCCGTGACCCAGCCCTACACCCTGGAGACCCTCATCGATCGCCAGGCGATCGCCGACGTCATCCTGCGCTACGCGCGCGGCATCGACCGTCTCGACTTCGACCTGATGCGCGACTGTTATCACCCGGACGCCTACGACGACCACGGCTCGATGAAGGGCAGCGTCGAGCAGTTCATCGCCGCCGCGCGCGAGTTCCTGCAGCGCTGGACGGTCACCCAGCACTTCATGGGCAACATGCTCATCGAAGTCGACGGCGACCAGGCGCGGGCCGAGACCTACGCGGTCGCCTGCCATCGTCGCGAAGACGCCGAGGGCAACGGCAAGGACGACTTGATCGGCGTGCGCTACGTCGATCGCTTCGAGCGCCGCGCGGGGCAGTGGAAGATCGCGCACCGGGTGGTGGCCGCCGAGTGGCGCCGGGTCGACGAAGTACGCGGCGCGCGCGGACGCGGCGCGCTCGGCGTGTGGGGCCGGCGCGACACCGATGACGTCATCCACTGGATCATGACGGCCCGTTCACCGACCTGACACGGCCGGTCGGCCGGCGGGCGGCGTTCGGCGCCCCGTGTACACTCGCGCCTTGCGCGCCGAGCGGCGCCGGGGAGATAGACACATGCTCATGCTGTCGGGGATTCGCGTGCTGGATTTCACCCAGTACCTGGCCGGCCCTACCGTCACCCGCCTGATGGCCGAGATGGGCGCGGAAGTCATCAAGGTCGAACTCGCGCCCGGCGGCGATCCCTCGCGCCTGCTGCCGATCGCTGCCGAGGGCCGCAGCGGCTACTTCGTGCAGCAGAACCGCGGCAAGCGCAGCCTGTGCCTGGACCTGCGCCAGCCGGAAGCCGACGCCGTCGTGCGCGAGCTGGTGGCGGCGGCCGACGTGGTGGTGGAGAACTTCGGGCCGGGCGTGATGGACAAGCGCCGGCTCGCCTACGCCGATCTGAAGGCCTTGAAGTCCGACATCATCATGGCGTCCTTGTCCGCCTTCGGCCGCGAGAGCCCGCTGTCGCACAAGACCGGCTTCGACTGGGCCGCCCAGGCCTTCGCCGGTCTCATGCACATGACGGGCGATCCCGATGGGCCGCCCATGCCCATGGGTTTCGCGGTCGCCGATGTCGGCACCGGCGTGCACGCCTTCTCCGCCATCGGCTACGCCCTGTTCCATCGCGGCCGCACCGGCGAGGGCCAGTGGCTGGATCTCAGCATGGTCGACTGCATGTTCCATCTGCAGGACCTCGCGCTGCAGGGGCATTCCCTCACGCGTGGCGAGTGGCAGCCCACCCGCATGGGTAACCATCATTCGAAGATCTGCCCCTTCGGCGTGTTCAAGGGGCCGAGCGGCTACCTCGTGATCCTCGCCCTGCAATTGCAGTGGAAAAATCTCTGCGCGGCCATGCAGCGGCCCGATCTCGAGCACGACCCGCGCTACGCCGCCGCCGACGCGCGTGCCCGGCACCAGCGCGAGCTGATCCCTGTCATCGAAGCCTGGCTCGCGACCTTCCCCGGCAACGACGCGGTGTTCGCGCATCTCGAGCAGCACCGCGTGCCGTCAGCGCCGGTGCTGAGCCCGGTGGAGGCCATCGAGCATCCCTACTTCAAGGCGCGTGGCACGGTGCAGCACATCGACGACCCGGTGCTGGGACCGATGGTCATCCCGGGCTTTCCGCTGCGCTTCTCCGCCCAGCCCGAGCGGCTCGACCTGGTCGCGCCGACCTTGGGTCAGCACAACGCCGAGGTACTGGCCGAGGTGCTCGGCTACGACCAGGCGCGCATCGACGCGCTCGGCGCACGGGGCGTGCTGGCGAGCGCGCCGCGCTGACGCCGTGTTCCCGATACGCGACGACAACCCGCAGCTCCTGACGCCCTTCGCCACCTGGGCGTTGGTGGCGCTCAACGTGGCTGCCTGGGCGCTGGTGGAGGGGCTCGGCGCGCAACCCGCGCTGGCGCGCGCGGTGTGTACCCTGGGCCTGGTGCCCGGTGAACTGTTCGGCGGCGCGCCGCCCGGCAGCACGCTGCCGCTGGCGCCCGGACACGAGTGTGTGATCGGCGCGGTCGGCAATCCCCTCACGTTGCTCACCCACATGTTCCTGCACGGCGGCTGGATGCACCTGATCGGCAACCTGTGGTTCCTGTGGATCTTCGGCAACAACGTCGAGGATGCGATGGGCGCGGGGCGCTTCGTGGCCTTCTACCTGCTGTGCGGGCTGGCCGCGGCGGGCGCCCAGATCCTGTCCAACCCGGCGGCGGTGGTGCCGATGGTCGGCGCCTCGGGCGCCATCGGCGGCGTGATGGGTGCCTACGTGGTGCTGTTTCCCCGGGTCAACGTCCACATGTTGTTCTGGTTCGGCTTCTACGTCACGACCTTCGCGGTGCCGGCCTTCTGGATGCTCGGCTACTGGTTCCTGGTGCAGATGCTGGGCGGCTTCAACTCGCTCGGCGCCGACGGCGGCGGCACCGCCTTCTGGGCGCACGTCGGCGGTTTCGGCGCCGGTGCGCTGCTGGTGCGGCTGTTCGTCAACCGGCGTCTGCTGGAGGGGCACCCCCACCATGGCTGGCGTCAGCCGTCCACCGGCGCCTGGCGTCGCCTGCCGTGAGCCCCGCGCGAAACGTGATGGCGCGCACGCCGGCGCTGCGGGCCGCGGCCACCCGGCCGCTATAGTGCTGGCATAATCCCGCCCACTTTTACAAAGTAGTTTCACCATCATGATCGACCCCGGCGGAGGTGGCGCGCAGGGCGGCGCGGCCGGTCTCGGTGGACGATGATGGCGACTCGCCTGCTCACCTTCCTGCTGGCCGTCGCCGGCGCCTCGACGGCGCAGGCCGAGTGGCGCCCGACCGCGCTGCTGCGCTTCGCCACCAGCTACGTCTACCACGGCTATGACAAGAGCGACGGTCATCCCGTCACCCAGGCGCACGCCGGGGTGGTCGACGATCGTGGTGTCTACGGCGGCCTGTGGCTGACCCAGCTCGATTTCGGCGGCGCCCAGCTCGAAGCCATTCCCTATGTCGGCGCGCAGCGCCAACTGGCCCCCGATCTCAGGCTGGACGCGGTGCTGTCGGGTTACATCTACGACGCCAACGTGTTCGGTCGCAATGCGGACTACAGCGAGGTCTCGCTGGCGCTGGACTGGCGGCGCCTCCTGGGCGCGCGCGTCGCCGCCGCTTTCGACAGTTACGGCGGGGCCGCCACCACGCCCTCGGCCGAACTCACCGCGCGCTATCCCCTGACCGACGTCTGCGACCTGGTCGCGAGCGCCGGCTTCGACAATCTCGCGCGCGCCACCAGCTACGACGTCGGCTGGTGGAGCGCCGGGGCGCGCTACTTCATCGGCCGCTACCTGGTGGCCGAGCTGCGCTACCTCGACCAGCGCTACGTCAACGAGATCCACCTGCCGCAAGGCGAGTCGCGCTTCGCCGCCGCCGAGATCGGGCCGCGCGCGCAATTCTCGCTGTCGGTGGGCTTCTGAACGTGCGCTCCGCCGTCCCCACCCCTGAACCTTTTTCCGGCCCGCTGCGATACACCGGTACATCAGCTATCGAGCAGCCATGGCCCACGGTCCGACCGTCGTGAAGTTTCGAGCGCCGTCCGCGCAGCCGGGCAGTCTCGCGGTGCGCGATGACGATGGCGACTGGGAGCTCATCGCCCGCATCGGGCGCGGCGACGAGCAGGCCTTCGAAATCTTCTACCGGCGCTATCGCCGCTACCTCGAGCGCTTCGTCTACCAGGTCACCCGGCGCGTGGAACTGGTCGACGACGTGGTCAGCGAGGTGATGCTGGCGGTCTGGCAGCAGGCGGCGCGGACCGAGCGCCTGGCGCTGGCCTCGACCTGGGTGCTCGGCATCGCGAACTTCAAGTCGCTGCAGGCGCTGCGGAAGCAGGGCGTGGTGAGCGGCGGCGATGCGCGTATCGCGGAGCGCGGCGACGACGAACGCCTGGCCGAGCGCACCGTCGAACAGGACGACCTGCTGATGGTGGCGCTGGCGCACCTGTCGCCCGAGCAGCGCGCGGTGCTGGAACTGGTGTACTTCAACGGCCTGCACTACCAGGACATCGCGCAGCTGCTGGACTGCCCGGAGAACACCGTCAAGACCCGCATCTTCCACGCGCGGCGCCGGCTGCGCGAAGTGTGGCCGCAACTGTCCGGTGAGGCCGTCGGCGCGAGTGAATGACATGCACACCCCATCGAACCCGAATGCCATGAACGTCATTGCCGCGCACCAGCGCTGGCTGGAACTGCTGCCCTTCTTCGCCAACGGCTCCCTGGCCGGCGATGAACGCGTGGCGCTCGAAGCGCATCTCGCGCAGTGCGCCGCCTGTCGCGCCGAACTGGCCGCCGAGCAGGGGCTGCTGCAGGCCTTTCAGCAGAGTGCGCCGCCGCTGGCCGATGGTGACGAGCGCTTCGCCGCGATCCTCGCCGCCGCGCGCGCGGAGTCCATCCCGTCCAAGGTCGCGCGTCTCGACCCGCGGCCACGTTTCGGTCGGTCGTTGAGCCATCCGCTGGCGCGGCGCCTGGCGCTGGCCGCCACGCTCGCGGCCGTGACGGTCGGGATCGTCCAGTTCCAGGGCGGCGCGCCGACCGCGATGCAGACCTTTCATACCCTGTCCCGCGATCACGGCCAGGTGGTCGGGGCCGACGTGCTCTACGTCGCGTTCGAACCCGGGCTCGCGTCCGAGCGTATCGCCGCCGCGCTGCGCACGGTCGAAGCCGAGGTGCTGGCCGGTCCGAACGCCGACCAGGTGCTGACCGTGCGCGTGCCGGCCGCGCGCCTCGCGGGCGCGGTCGCGGCGCTGGAAGCGCAGCCCGGCGTGCGCCTGGTCGCGCCCG
>JAIEQK010000112.1 GCA_019747795.1 Gammaproteobacteria bacterium
TACTTCGCCCCGCACGTTGCGCCCGTAGCTCAGCTGGATAGAGTGCTGCCCTCCGAAGGCAGAGGTCGTGGGTTCGACAACATCGCGAAGCGATGTTGGACGCCGCGCAGCGGCGCCCCGCAGGGGCGAGCATCCGCCCAAGCGGATGCGAGTCCATCCCGCCGCGCGTCTCGACCCGTCGACCCGTGCCGAATCCCGCTATACTTCGCCCCGCACGTTGCGCCCGTAGCTCAGCTGGATAGAGTGCTGCCCTCCGAAGGCAGAGGTCGTGGGTTCGAATCCCGCCGGGCGCGCCATACAAACGACAAGGGGGCCATCGGCCCCCTTGTCGTTTGTATGGCGCACTCGGTGACCTTGGTCCTACCCACCGGTTCGACAACATCGCGCAGCGATGCTGGACGCCGCGCAGCGGCCCCCCACAGGGGCGAGCATCCGCCGAAGCGGATGCGAGTCCATCCCGCCGCCCCTTGTCTTTTGTACCGAGATGCGATCTCAGCGATGTGAGATTGCTTAATCGAACGATCGGTTGGATATGCCCTGTGACACCCAGCGCGTGCGGCTACTGCAGGCGCCGGCCGAGCAATCGTAGGCCCCGGAAAACACCTGGATTCTCACCCTATTCAAGTCAGCGTTGGGCGCGTTGACTTGAACCAGGACAGGAACCTCTGCCGCAGTCGAATTGCCGCCTTGGTTGCATGCGTAGTACTGCTGGGTCGCGACGCGTTGTCCGCTCAGGTTGAAGACCCGGACATCAAGTCTCGCGCAGTAGCGCTTCTTGGGATCAAGACCAGTCGCATCCATGTACAGCTTGCCAATCAGAGCCATCCTGACTCGGCCCTCGGCCCAGCACACTGCGGCCCTGCCAGTCGGTGCGCCATTGACATGAGGGCCACCGCCGAAATCTGCCGTCCTGCTGTTGATGAGAAGCATGTCTCCAGGTACGGAGTCAGTTACGAACCCACCTGCGTAGCATGCATCAACCGGGGTATAAGCCGTCGCTGACGAGGAGAAGAAAAGTGCTCCTCCCGCAAAGCAGGCCAGCGTCGCGATAAACGCGTGAAGCTTGGCGTTCATCATTCACACTCCTTGTCAGTCCCATCACTGGAGGGCAGTCAACTGCCGATGTCGCACCCTCCATTTCCAAGGTCCCAACGCGCGTCGGGGACAAGCAATGGACCGAATGCATTAGTTCTGAGCATAGCGGGCACCTGTTTTTTTTGCAAAAGCCTTAAAAAAGTCCGGGTTATGGCCTGGTTCGACCCACCGGTTCGACAGCTTGCCCGGCGGCCCCCAGGGGCGGGCATCCGTCGAAGCGGATGCGAGTCCACCCGCCGCCTGCTTGTTGTTTGTATGACCCACCGCTCCCGGTACCCGATCCGCCCCCCTTTCGCCGACCTCCATCAGCGAGATCGAACCCCACGCTAAGCCCTCAACCCATTGCACCCGCATACGACCGCGCGCAACGCAGGTGCGAAGCGCACAGCTGATGCGCGCACGGTGCATGGCCATCCGATAACCAGCAATAGCAAACCTTTGATTCGCAGCTATTTGCCAGTTTGGCTCGTTCGTTGCTCCCGCCTTCTCTCAACCGTCGCAACCCGACGGCAGGCAGTCGATCCGTAACACAGCGGTGCGACTCGACCGTCTCGCGCCATTCGAGCGTGCGGACGCCAGAGTTCATGCGCCAAAGGAGAGAATGATGAGCTTCCAGATTCGAACCACGCAGGAAGCCGACCGGGTGAACCGCTGGGGAAGCGGTCTGCTCGTGGTCGCGCTGAGCGTAGCCATGTCCTGCGGGCCGGCTGTCGCTGGTGACCCACCGAAGAGCAAACCTTTCATCCATCATCTGAAGTCCACGCCCGAGACGACCAACCTGGGCGGCTTCATCATCGATTCGCCCTCGGTACTCGACATCAAGTCGGGTGACATCGTGCGAGTGGATGTCATCAACCAGTCCGGCGCCACGAGCGCAACGGTCGATCCGGTTGCCTTCTTCGGCGCGTTCGGCGTCAAGCCCGAAGAGGTGCTTCCCGATGCGATCAACTTCTGGAACAGCCTGCCCTCCAAGGTCCGCTACGGACCCCATATCCTGACCGGCCCGATCTACATCGAGGGCGCCGAGCCGGGCGACACGATCGAGCTCCAGATCCTGGACGTGTACCAGCGTGTTCCGTACGGCGTGAACAACACGGCGCCGCAGGGCGGCGTGTTGAGCACGACCTATCCGGGCTTCCGCGCGGGTGACGAGCCTCTCGACATCGCGCCGGCTCCCCCCGGCGCGCCGGGCGGGCTGTTCCCGGACGTTCGGCAGCACGTCTACCGCACCGCGAAGGTGAAAGGCGAGGACGTGGCGCTGTTCTCGGACAACATACGAGTGCCGCTGCGGCCCTTCTTCGGGGTCATGGGCGTGGCGCCGCCGACCGGCCAGTTCATCGGCAACACCGAGGACTCGCCCCCGCCGGCCACCGGCGTCCAGAGCTCGACACAGCCCTGGAATTTCGGCGGAAACATCGACAGCCACGTGCTGCGCAAGGGGGCCAAGGTGTACTTCCCGGTGTTCCAGTCGGGCGCGCAGTTCTTCTTCGGCGACACTCACTCGGTGCAGGGCGACGGCGAGGTCAGCGGCACCGCGCTCGAGCATTCGCTCGCGGGCGTCTTCCGCTTCGTGCTCCACAAGAACACGGGCCAGGAGTGGCCGTGGGCCGAGAACAAGGACCACTACATCCTGATGGGCTTCCACTGGGATCTCGACCGGGCGATGCGCAACGCCACCATCGAAACCATCAAGTTCCTGACGGAAAAGATGGGCTTGACCGACGCGAAGGCGTTCTCGCTCGCGAGCATCGGCGTCGACTACGTCAACAGCGAAGTCGTGGACCGGACCCAGGTCGTCTCGGCCTTCATTCCGAAGCGGTACTTCCTGAAGAAGCCGGATTCGGTGGTGGGCGTGCCTGACTAGGCCGCTCGGTACAGCAACCAATGGCGCAGATCGGGGCTGGCGCTTCCAGCCCCGACCTGCGCGTCAGGAGCGAATCGTGAAGCGCCCCGAACTCGAAAAGCACCTGCTCCTCTGTGTCCTGTCCGTGCTGATGACGGCCTGCGGCAAGGCCCCGTCCGGCCCGGCTGCCGCGCTTACGAGCGCACCCGAGGTCGACCGGTCGATCGAGGTCGCCGTGGTCCCCTTCGGGCTCGCCGCGGGGACCAGCCCGCCGCCCTACGACGTCGCCGAGATCATCCGCACCGATCTCGAGGCGCGCGGCGATCTCGCGACGACCGGACTCGCCGATCTGCCGGCCAGGCCAACGCGCCTGCGCGAGGTTGATTTCGCGACCTGGCGTGGCTCGAAGGCGGATTACCTCGTCGTCGGTCTCGTCGCGGGCGCGCACGACGGCGGGCACGAAGTCGAGTTCCGTCTGATCGATCCGCGCAAGGAGACGACGGTTGTCGGCTACATGATGCCGAGCGCGCCCGATGCGCTCGCGGTGACGTCCCACCAGATCGCGGATCTCATCCTCGAGAAGCTGCAACCGCGCGATGCCATGGGCGCGTCCCCGGGCGCGCAAGCGTCGTACGCGGCGGGCGACGCGCGATCTCGGAACCCGTGAACGGTTGGACTAGAACCCGTCCACCTGACGCAGCGCATCCACGAGCTGCGCCCGCATTCGCCACCGCGTGCCGGCGCCGAGGCTCTGGTCGCGATCCGGCAGGGCGATCATGGACAGCCACATCGACGAGCCCTGCACGCGATCGAAAGGCTGGCTGAGCCTGGCCTCGGCCAGCGTGCGGCCAGGCAGGGCGTGCCGGCGCGCGCCGGAGGGCCGCCAGACTCAGCCGGTTCTTGGCGCCCACCTGCTCCTCGAGCGAGAGATAGCGATGCGGGCCATTGCGATGCAAAGAAGCCGCTGTCGGCCGAGATCGAATCGCTGGCGCTTGCAGCGCGGGCTCAGTTCAGCGGGGCGTGAGCGCGAGGTCTCCGATCGCGAGCCGACGTCCCGGCCCGCTGTAGCATGCATCCGGCATGGCGGTCATAACGACCGTGATGGTGCATTCGTCGAGCGGCTTGGGGCGCGCGTGAAACGGCAGGTCGTCGTAGTGAGCCCACTGTTAGGGCGTGTCGTAGCCCTGGGCCGCGTAATACACACGCGAGCGCTCCATGTAGTCGACGGCTGTGCGGTTTGTCATGCGCCGTCCTCCGCATCCAGACCTCGATGCATGGCGCGAGCTTCCGAGCCTCGCATTGCCGGGCACGCGCCTGAACTATCCGTCCGACCGACTTCGCGCGCAGGGCGCTGGCCCGCAGGGGCGAGCATCCGCTCGAGCGCACGCGCGTCCATCCCGCCGGGCGCGCCATCCGACGCCGCACGTGTTTCCAGGCGACGCGGCACCCCGTCACGTTCGACCCGATACCGGCTTGCTCAGCCTGCGTTCGCGGCCAGCGCCATGCCCACCGCCTGCAGCAGCGCGTGGGCCTCTATTGGTTTCTGCAAGTAGGCAAAGGCGCCGGAGTCGCGGGCTGGCGTGCCATCCAGGAATGGGCTGTAGCCGGACATGATGATGGCGGGCAGGTGCGGGCGGGCCTCGTGCAACCGGGTGACGAACTCCATGCCGCTCATGTCCGGCATGGTCTGATCGGTGATGACCAGGTCCACTTCGCGTTCACCGGCCAGGAGCTCGGTGAGCGCGCGTTGCGGTTCATGGAAGGTGTGGACACGGTAACCCTCGAGATCGAGCAGCTCCGCGACAAACAGCGCCACCGTGGGCTCATCGTCGACGACCAGGATGGTGCCACCCGCGGCCGGCGGTCGCGCTGTCGCCGGCGGAGGCTGGTATTCGCGAACGGGTTCGGCCGCCAGGGGCAGGAGGATCTCGAAGACCGAGCCCTGGCCGGGCGCGCTGTCCAGCCTCACGTGTCCGCTCAGCCGATGCGCGATGCCGTGGACCATCGACAGGCCCATGCCGGTGCCCTCGCCCAGCGCCTTGGTCGTGTAGAACGGTTCGAAGATGCGCGCCTGGATTTCGGGCGCGATGCCCGGGCCGTCATCCCGCAGGGCGATGACGACAAAATCTCCATCGAAGTCCTGCTGGCAGGACGCGCAGCGTGCCGCGTGCACTCTGCGACGTTCGAGTTCGAGGGTGAGATGGCCGGTGCCCGCCATCGCGTCCCGCGCATTGATGCAGAGATTCATGATGACCTGCTGCAGCTGGACTGGATCGGCCATCACCAGGGGCAGGTAGCTGTCCGCCCGGAGCTCGACGTTGATACTGGCGGGCAGGGTCGGGCGAAGCAGTTTGATCGACTGCGCAGCGACCTGCTCGACGGAGGTCGCGGACAGTTCGCTTTCCTCCTGGCGGCTGAAGGCGAGCAGTTGCTGCACCAGGTCCCGCGCCCGCTGACCGCCCGACTGGATCTCGCGAATATAGCCGGCGAGCCTGTCGCCCATGTCGTGGCCGAAGCGCATGAGCGCCAGATCGGCATAACCGAGGATGCCGGCCAGGATGTTGTTGAAGTCGTGCGCGACGCCGCCGGTGAGCTGACCGATGGCTTCCATCTTCTGCGCTTGCTGGAGCTGACGGCGAAGCAGTTCCGTGGCAGCTTCGCCCTCTTTGCGTGTGGTTATGTCAGCGGTGACACCGATGATGGTCGACCCCGTACGACGGGCGCGCGCCTCGAACCACCGGATGCCCTCGACGGGGTGCGAAATCCTGAATTCAGCGCTGCGCATGTGGGACGCGGGGGAATAGACCAGCATTTCGTGCAGCGCCAGGGCCACGGCATCGCGGTCTTCGGCGTAAATCAGCGCGAGGACCTCTTCGAGACGCCATGGGCCCATGCCCGGCAGGCCGACGAGACTTGCGAACACGTCGTGGGACTGGAACATCGACGTTTCGACACTCATTTCCCAGGTCGCCATGCGCGCGACGTCCAGCGCCAGGAGCAGGCGTGAACGCGCCGCGCGGAGTTCGTCCGCGGCCATCTGCATGCTGTTCACATCGAAGACGAGGCCGCTGACCTTGCCGCCTCCCTTGCCGTCCAAACGCGTCGCATAGCGTACTTCGGTCCAATGCCAGCGGCCGTCCGCCTGTCGGACACGGTAGCGGAAGGTATTGGACGGTCCGTCACCGGGAACGCCGTTCAGCGCGTGGCTCATTGCGCGCAGGCTGTCGGGATAGGCGGAATGGCGCTGGAGATCCTCGGGGTGTACGCGAGCCGCCAGGGTTTCGAAATAGATCGGCTGCTCGCTGGGCTCGATGCCGTAGAGACGCCACAGGGAGCGCGAGCCACTGACCTCTGTGGAGTTGATATCACGTTCGAACCAGGCCACACCGGCCTGGTCCATTGCGAGTTCGAATTTCGCTCCCCGTGCCTTGGTCGAGGTGACGTCGGAGATCAGGCCGTAGGTGCGCACCGGATCGGTGACACGCTCGACGCGGTAGCGGATCTCGATCTCGAGCGGCTGACCGTCCCGGCGCATGATCCGATAACTGGCGACATGCGTCGCGGTCAGGGCATCCTCGGCGGCCGTGACGGCCTGCACGTCTTGCCGGCGACGCTCGCGCTCCAGCGGTTCGAGGCGCTCCATGAACGTCTCGTAGTCCCAGGGACCAACCGGGTCATCGAGGTCGTACATTTGCGCGAGCACCGGCGACCCATGGACCGTCGTGCCCTCGCGCTCGTACCAGGCGATGCGCGCATGGTCGAGGGCATCGAAGATGCGCTCCTCGCGCTGACGCAGCTTGCGCGAGGTGTGCTCGAAGTCGTCGACCTCGGTCAGCGTGCCGACGATCCGGCCCGGCCGACCGTCAGCGTCGAAATCGTGCGCCTGGGCGCGGGCCAGAATCCAGGTTTCATCCCGCGGCGTCGAGCGGGCGATGCGCAGCGTGCATTCGCATCGCGGTTCGCCTCCCTGGCGCAGCGATTCGCCGAGTGCCATGACCTTTGCGCGGTCGTCGGGATGCACGTGCGCCCACCAGGTCGCGTCGTCCATGAACTCCGGGCCATTCGACAAGCCCAGCAGCGCACGACCGGCGTCGGTCGATCGCCAGCCGCGGCTGACGTCCCACTCGAACACGAAATGACCGAGCGCTTCCAGGTCCCGGGAGGCAAGTTCGATGTTGAAGGGCATGACTCGGTCTTCCGGGCAACGCGTCAATGTATCGTCGATGCCCGACTGGACTTAACCCCATTCCCTCGAGCCTGAGCCGCGACTCTACTATGTATCCAAGGCGTTGCAGAGGACCGCGCGCTCCAATTCGCGCGCGCAGCCGGGCTGCGGCGTCCGGGTTTTCGTCGTTTACAGCGTTGCCATCGAATCCCCGCCACCGGCCGCTGCGTGCCGTGCCGTGACGGGCGAAGCGGGGCGCCTTCGGATCAGAACCCCCCCACCTGTACCAACGCCGCTGCCAGCTGCGGTCGCATCTGCCAGCGCGTGTCGGCGCCGAGGCTCTGCTCGCGATCCGGCACGGCCAGCATGGACAGCCACATCGGCGAGCCCTGCACGCGATCGAAGGGCTGGAACAGCATGGCTTCGGCGAGCATGCGTCCGAGCAGCGAGTACTGGGTGCGCGCGCTGGCCCAGGAACGGCAGCCGGACACTTCGGCCAGGGCTTCGCCCGAGAGGGTGCAGGCCGGCGCCTTGCGATGGGCGGTCAGCATCAGCCGGTTCTTGGCGCCCACGGATTTCGCATGCCAGGCGAGCGCGCGACCGTAGGCCTGCTGATCGGGATAGGGCACGGCATCGCGTTCGACTTCGAGCGTGATCGAGGCATCGACGCGCGCGCACAGCAGTTCCAGCACGCTGTCCTCCGAGGTCCCCGTGAGCGAGGCGATTTCGCGGCCATCGCTCCAGGCCTTGCCGAGCGCGCCGCTGACCGTTCGGCAGACGATCAGGGATGCGCCGCGATAGGCCTCGCGCCGACGCTCGTACTTGGTGGCTTCTGGTTTCTTCATGACACGGCTCCTGTTGAACGTCGACGGGGGGAACGGCGCCTAGCGTGAGCGCGCCGCGAGTACGGCCTTGCCCACGGAGACGCGGGCGGTGTTGGTGAGAATGGTCTCGCTGCGCAGCAGCGGCGCGATCACGTCGTGCTCGAGCGCGCTGACCGACACGTCGCGCGCCATTGCACGGGCGATGCTGCGGCCGAGTTCCGTTTCCGCGCTCGCGAGCGCGTGGCGTAGCCGATCGTCATGGGCGGTGGGGTCGACCTGGGGCGCGGCGCCCGGCCAGTCGACCATCTCGACGTTGTTGGCCAGTCGCACCACCGTCCGCAGCGCAGCGCGCAGGCCGTCCAGCGCCTGGGCGTGACCCGCCCGGGCAGCGGCGGGCTGCCACCAGTCTCGCAACCAGTGCGGTCGCGGGAATCTCATGCCGCGGCGCGGGCGGTGGGCGGGATGACGAAGCGCGGCATCGTGGCCTCCAATGGGCAA
Organism: Gammaproteobacteria bacterium; assembly: GCA_019747795.1. Lineage (GTDB taxonomy): Bacteria > Pseudomonadota > Gammaproteobacteria > JADJYF01. Next base: position 8,426 of record JAIEQK010000112.1, read on the forward strand.
TGGGGCGCGGCGTGCCGCGCGTGCGTCCTGGATGACGCCTGGCTGTTGGGCTCTCGAACCGGCGACGGCCGACGATCGACGCGGTCGGCGTGGCGCTCGGTGTCACGGCGCGATGGGCTGTGAAACCCCGGGCTGGTCGCGCGTGGCAGCGCGGCGCGGAGACGAGGGTGATGGATGGGCGCGCGAGGCAGGCGGTCGAGACACGCGGCGATCGGGCGATGCCGACTCCCGGCACCCTCGCACGATACCACGCCCGGCGTATGTCGCGTGGAAGTCGTTGCTCGGCGTAGGTCCTGCGTTCGACCGCGGGTCCGCGCGCGGGACATGCTTTCGACCTGGACCGGGTATACGCTTCCGCGATGCACGGCCGCCGCCTGGGGCCGCGGGGTGTCGAGGGGAGGAAACATGCGCAAAAACGATGGGGGCCGCGCGCGGCATCGCGCCGCGCTGGCCGGCGCGCTGCTGTGTGGCGCGGGCAGTGCGATGGCGGCCGATTTCATCAGCGGCTCGGTGCGTAACGCCGCCCACGCGCCGGAAGCCGGGGTGTGGGTCATCGCCGAGACCGCCGACCTGCCCACGCCCTACCGCAAGATCGTCGTCACCGACGACGCTGGCCGCTTCGTGCTGCCGGAACTGCCCGCGGCGAAGTACAAGGTCTGGGTACGCGGCTACGGGCTCGCAGACTCGACGCCGGTCGAGGCCGAGCCCGGGGCGGACGTCGCACTTACCGCCACAATCGCGAGCGATCCCCTCGAGGCAGCGCTGGTCTACCCCGCCAACGCCTGGTTCTCGCTCTTCACACCGCCGCCGGCCGCCGCCTTCGGCGGCAAGGCCGAGAGCAGCGCGGCGGCCGGGCTCTTCGCCGCGCCGGGCGCGGGCGCCGGGGACGATCCCTTCAAGACCCCCGCCGCGTGGTTCGCGCAGATGAAGCTGAACTGCGTGCTGTGCCACCAGGTCGGCAGCGCGCCGACGCGGCTCGGCGAGGCGAGCGCCTTCGACCACGGCTTCCTGAAGGCCGGCGGCATGAACTACTTCGCCGAGGTCATGGGGCGCAAGCGGCTGACCGGCGCGCTCGCCGAGTGGGGCAAGCTTATCGGCGAGGGCGCGGTGCCGCCGGCGCCGCCGCGGCCGATGGGCGTGGAGCGCAACATCGTCATCAGGCAGTGGGCCTGGGGCGATCGCTACACCTACGCCCACGATGAGGTCGCGACCGACAAGCGCGATCCGCGCGTGAACGCCGGCGGCCCGGTGTACGGCGTCGATCTCGCCAACGACTACCTGTTGGTGGTCGATCCGCGCACCCACACCGCCGATCGCATCAAGGTGCCGACCCGCAACGGCTTCGCCACACCCTGGGCCGAGCAGACCTACAAGCCGCTCGGCGGCGGCGCGGAGCGGCCTTTCGGCTTCGGCTCGATGGGCGATCCCTGGCCCGGCGGCCAGTCCAGCGCGCCCGGCGCCTACAAGAACCCGGCGAACCCGCACAACCCGATGATGGATGCCCAAGGGCGCGTGTGGCTCACCACCCAGATCCGCCGCCAGTGGGCGGAGGACACGCCGGCCTGGTGCAAGCAGGACGCGGTGATCATCGAGAAGTCTCACCATCGCCAGCTCGGCTACTACGAACCGAAGGCGAAGCGCTGGCAGCTGCTCGACACCTGCTACGGCACGCATCACCTGCAGTTCGACGCCGACGGCGTGCTGTGGACCAGCGGCGACGACTTCGTGATCGGCGGCTTCGACCCGCGCAAGTTCGACCCGGCGAAGCCGGAGAGTGAAGGCGCCGCACAGCGCCACTCCGAGGTGCGCATCGACAGCGACGGCGACGGCAAGGCGGACCAGTCCATCGTCGGCTTCCATTACGGCGTGATCCCGAACCCGAAGGATCGCTCGGTGTGGAGCGCGGTGCCGCCCGGCATCTCGAGCGCGCCCGGCACGCCGGGCTGGCTGTTGCGTTACGACCCCGCGACCGACCGCCACGAAGCGTTCTCGCCGCCCGCGCCCGGCACGGGACCGCGCGGCGTGGACGTCGATACGCAGGGACGCGTGTGGACCGCGCTCGCCGGCAGCGGCCAGCTCGCGATGTTCGACCGCGCGAAGTGCAAGCAGACCTGGGGCACGGGCGCGCAATGCCCGGAAGGCTGGACCACCTGGGAGGTGCCGGGACCGCGGGTCGCGGTGTTGGCGGATGCCGGCCCGGTGGCGAGCGCCGACATGTTCTATTACCTGTGGGTGGACCAGTTCGATACGCTGGGTCTCGGGCCGGACACGGTGATCGTGAACGGCACCAACTCCGATGCGCTGATCGCCTTCCAGCCGGCGACCGAGCGCTTCGTCACGCTGCGCGTGCCCTACCCGTTGAACACCTACACGCGTGGCCTCGATGGCCGCATCGACGACGAGAAGCTTGGGTGGAAGGGCCGCGGCCTGTGGTACACCAACGGCCTCGATCCCATGATCCACTCCGAAGTGCAGCAGTCCTACGTGGCGAAGATGCAGCTTCGGCCCGACCCGCTCGCCCATTGATGAGGAGCCCTGCCATGCAGCCGCGCGCGATGAGAACGGTGGAGACCAACGGCGTGCGCCTGCGCTGCGTGGTCGAAGGTGAAGGCCCGCTGGTCATCCTGCTGCACGGCTTTCCGCAGTGCTGGTACCTGTGGCGTCACCAGATCGACCCCATCGTCGCCGCCGGTTACCAGGTCGCCGTGCCCGATCAGCGCGGCTACGGCGAGAGCGACAGTCCGCCGAACATCGAAGACTTCAACATCCGTGCGCTGTGTGGCGATGTCGCGGGGCTCGCGCGCGCGCTCGGCCACGAGCGCTTCATCGTGGTCGGCCACGACTGGGGCTGCATCGTCGCGTGGAACACCGCGCTCCTGCATGAGGATACCTGCCGTGCCGTGATGGGACTCTCGGTGCCCGGCTGGCGTTTCGGCGTGGAGGCGCTGAACCCGCCCGGCATGGACGACCGCTTCTGGTACATGCGCCACTTCCAGACGCCAGGTCTCGCCGAGCGCGAGATGGAAGCCGATCTCCGCACCAACCTGCTCAGGCTCTACTACAGCGCCTCGGCCGACGCGCCGCGCGGCGCGTTTCTCGCGCAACTGGGTTTCCCCAAGGGCACGCCGATGCCCGACGTCCTGCCGCCCGCGCCCACGCTGCCGCTCGCCTGGATGAGCGAGGCGGACATGGACTACTACGTGCAGGAATACACCGCGAGCGGCCTGCGCGGCCCGATCAACTGGTACCGCAACATTCCGACCAACAGTGCGCTGACACCGGAGCTCGAACGCAAGCCGGTGTCCCAGCCCGCGGCCTTCGTCGCCGGCAGCGTGGACCCGGTGCTCGAGTTCTCACCCGGCTGGCGCGAGAAGCTCGAGCAGCGCGTGACGGACCTGCGCTTCGTCGAACTCATCGAGGGCGCGGGCCACTGGCTGCAGGTCGAACAGCCGGAAGCGACGACCGCGCAGATCCTGCGGTTCCTGGGCGAGGTGCGTTAGCATCCGTGCCTGGCGGGTTGAAACCCCGGCCTGCACAGAGATTTCGGGTCGCAACCCGAACGACGGGCTCATCCCCTGTAGGGCCGATTTCAATCGGCCATGCACGGCGCTCGAACGTGCAGCCGAGACCGACACGACCCACCGCCATCTACGAGCGCGACAGTACCAGGAGACAAGATCTGCCATTCGCGCGCGGCACGGCCTGCCCAGTGCGCCGCACAGTCAACATGGAGTCGCGCCATGCTGCTCGTTCCCACCTTGCTTGTACCCAGCGTCCGCCATGGGCTCGGCCTGTTCGCGCGCGCGCCCATCGCGCGCGGCACGCCGATCTGGCGCTTCACGCCGCACTTCGATCTAGATCTGCCGGTTGCGCTGCTCGATGCCCAGCCCGCGCTCGCACAGCAGGCGCTGCGCCATTACGGCTACATCGACGCGCGCCTCGGCCGCTTCATCCTGTGCGCGGACGACTACCGCTTCGTGAATCACGACGCGACGCCCAACATCGAGTCCGACTTCACGGTGGACGAGCATGGCGTGGACCGCGCGGCGCGGGACATCGCCGCCGGCGAGGAACTGACGGTCGACTATCTCTCGGTGGAAGGTGCGCGGCCCGCCTGAATTTCCGCGTGAAATAATCCGCGGCGACGCCATCCATTCACTCGACGTGAGGAGACTCGCCATGCGCCGCGCCCTGGCCCTGTTCACCGCGCTCTGTCCCCTGCTCGCCGCGGCCGCCGACGACGGCGACGCGGCCCTCGCCGCTGCGCTCGCTCAGGATCACGCCTACCTGCGCGCGCTCTACGAAGATCTCCATCGTCATCCGGAACTCCACGACCAGGAGCAATGGACCGGCGCGCGCATGGCGGACGAGCTCGGCAAGGCGGGCTTCAAGGTGATCGACGGTCTCGGTGGCCACGGCAGGGTCGGCGTGCTCGAGAACGGCGCCGGCCCGGTGCTGATGATTCGCACCATCATGGATGCGTTGCCCATCGCCGAGAACACCGGTCTGCCCTTTGCCAGCAAGGCCACCGCCAAGGCCGACGACGGCACGGCGGTGCCGGTCTCCCACGTGTGCGGCCATGACGCGATCATGACCGCCGGCCTGGGCGCGGCGCGTTATCTCGCCGCGCATCGCAACGCGTGGCGCGGCACGCTCATGGTGGTCACGCAGCCGGCCGACGAGAGCATCCTCGGCGCGCGCAAGATGCTCAAGGACGGCTTCGTCAAAGCCGTACCCAAGCCGGACTTCATCCTCGCCTACCACGTGCTGCCGGACTACCGGAGCGACCAGGTGGCGTGGGTGAAGGGCGATGTTCTCGCCGGCTCGGAGACCGCCGAAATCGTGGTGAGGGGCGTGCCGGGGCACGCGTCCTTTCCGTCGGATGCGAAGGACCCGGTGCCGCTCGCGGCCGAGACGGTCCTTGCGCTGCAGACCTTCATGGCGCGCGAGATCCCGCCGCTCGAGGACGCGACGCTCAACATCGGTTCGATCCACGGCGGGCAGGAGGTGAGCGCGATCCCTGCCGAAGTGAAGCTCGGGCTCAGCATGAGCTTCTACGGCGAGACGGTCCGTGATCTCCTGCGCACGCGCATTCCGCAGATTGCGGAACACCTGGCGCGCGCCCACGGCATGCCGGACGATCGTCTGCCGCTGGTCCGCTTCGCGCCCAACGGCACGAGTTCCACCTACAACGACTCCGCGCTCACCACGCGGGCCGCGGCTGGCTTCACCCGCGCGCTGGGTGCGGCGCACGTGATCGAGGGCAAGCCGCTCATCGGCACCGACGAGACGGTGGAGTTCTCCAAGGCCTACACGCCGGCGGTGCCGATGATGTTCTTCTACGTCGGCAGCAGCGCGCCGAAGGCGCTCGACGCCGCGCGTGCCGGCGGCGCGGCCCTGCCCAGCCTGCACGCGCCGGAGTACGCGCCCGACGCCGACGCGAGTCTGCGCACCGGCGCGCTCGCGCTCATCGGCGCGGCGCGCGAGCTGCTGCCGCCCTGAGAGGCGGCGTCATTCCGGTCACACGGCGCGGATGAAGTCGACCACCGCCTGACGCACCGCTTCGTCGTCGTCCAGGCCGCCGTGGGTGGTGGCGCGGGTCGCGGCGGAGGATCCATCCCAACGCCCGCCCGGGCAATGCAGCTGGCGCACGCGCTGACTCCACTCGCTGGTGGCGAGCGCCGGCACCAGGTGCTTCTCCATGCCGAGCAGCGGCGTCTCCTCGTGGTCTTCGAAGGAGCGTGACACCAGGTAGAGCAGGGAGTGTCCGTAGGGCCGGCAGGTGTCGTCGTTGCGCTCGGCGGCGTCCGTGAGGTTGGCTATCAGCATCGGGATCTGTCGCGCAGAAAGCTGATCACCCAGCAGCCGCTGGAACAGGTCGATGCGCACCGCCGGCGCGAGCAGCGCCAGCGACGCGAGGTCGAGGCCCTGGTCGAGCGCGCGCTTGCCGAGATAGGCATGCGCGATGGAGCCGGCCGAATGGCCGATGAGATGCAGGCGCACCGCCGGCAGCGCGCGTTTGACCGTGGCGTCCTTGAACAGCTTGAAGAGCTTCACCATGCCGGCCTCGTTGTGGCCGGAGAGCGCGTTCGCGTTCTGCTTCATCTCGCCCCACATCTTGCCGCCCGGCAGTCGGGCGATGCCCTCCAGGCGCTGGTCCTTCCAGTCGTCGAACCGATCCTTGAGTCGCGCCCAGCGGCCGCCCGCGGCGGTGAGTTCCGCCTCACCCCGGATAACGTCGCTGAACATGTTGGCGAGCGTGCCGCCGGCGCCGGTCTCCCACATGAGGAAGATGGGAAAGATCTGGTGAGAGTAGAGATGGGGCACCCAGGCGCGCGCGGTCTCGGCCGCGGCGTCCTCGTCGGTGAGCCCGCCGTGCGCGTAGATGGCGACGTCGAGCGGCGCGTTCGGCTTGAGCTTCCAGGCCTTGCGCGCTTCGACGACGTGATTGGTGAGCAGCGCCGCGAGATCGTCCTCGCTGGTGCGGAAGCGCCCGCGACGGCTGAGCCGGCCTTCGTTCTCGACATTGACGATGAAGGGCGAGATCTCGTGATCCGCCAGCGTCTCGTTGCTGGACAGGAGCGCGCGCCCGCTCTTGGCGTCGATCCGGAGCGAAGGCGCGGAGGCGACCTTTTCGTTCTCCGCCGTCACCACGCCGAGCTGCACCACCCAGCAGTCCATGGCATTGCGCAGCCAGTCGCCGTAGCGCAGTACCGCGAAACCCCCGCGCCCCCACTCCGGGCCCCAGGAGTTGTGCACGATGAAGCCGTCGCGGGTGTAGCCGACGATGGCGAAGGCATGGCCCTGGTCCGCCGCGCCGCGTCGATCCTCGATCACCGGGAACTGGTCGACCGCGGTGGCGGAGGGCTCGGCGCGGGTGCCGAGCAGCGCGTCCCAGCCGGCGTGGGTGAAGGCGCTGGCGTAAACCACGCCCACTTCGTTCAAGGCCACGTGGATGTCGCGCACGTTCTCCGGCGCGATGCGGTAGTAGGCGCCCATGGGCCGCCGCACCGCGTCCAGCCACCAGTCCTCACCGGGCGTGTTGGTCGCCGGCGGCATGGCGAGCTTTTTCCACAGTCGGGACGCGCAGGCGCCGTGGCGCGACCAGCCCTTCAGCGCGCCGCGCAGCGAGGAACCGCTGTCCTCGGTCTCGTCCTCCGACCATTCATCGTAACGACGGGCCATGCTGTAGAGCATGTAGCCCGAGATCTCCTCGGCCGGTCGCGCCGAGCGCTCGAGCAGGTATTCGATCACCGTCGCCAGCGCAAAGCCGGTGCAGGCGTTGGTGTCGGCCTGCTGCTTCATGCGCCGCGGATCCAGGGGCATCAGCGCATCGCGCGGTGACAGGGCGATACTCGGGCGGTACTCCCAGTCGCGCAGGTCGACCGCGTCGGGCCGCACGTTGCGCTTGTGCTGGGTGCGCCGCGTGACCGCCGGCAGCGGCTCGAAACGCGGGCGGCCCGGCGGCAGGGTCCTGTCGGGCGCGGTCTTGCGCGCCTTGCCGCGCGCGGCGCGCGCCGGCGCCGCACCGTCCGCGAACTGCGCGTAGGCCGCGGCCATCTTCTCCGCGTAGCGGTTCTGCGCGTAGGCCGGACCGTTGTAGGCGGCCGCGAACTTGTCCCAGTTCTTCGCGCGCAGCGCGGCCAGGAACGGCGGCCGTGCGATGAAGCGCGCGAACAGCGCGAGCTGGCCCTCGGCGCCCGCGTACTGCTGCGCGACGAAGGCTTCGACGTCGGCGCAGCCGCAGTAGACGTAGTTGAAGCCCATGATCTGGAAGAGCCCCCAGCTGGCCGACTGGAGCGCGGCGGCGCGGTCGAGTTGGCAGGCGGCCTCGAGCCGTTTCCATTCGCCCTTGAGACTCCCGGAATACTGCTTTCGGTCCCACTTGGGATGACTGAGATTGGGCGCCTGCGCGGCGAAGCGCCCGCCGGTCAGGCGATGAAAGACGTGGCCCTCGAACAGCACCTTGGGGCGCGGGTCATTGGGCAGGAAGCCCTGGCCCGACGCCTCGACCGCCGCCACGGCTTTCAGCGCCGGCACTTCGACGTCCAGCGTCTTGGCGAGCGCTGTCCAGGCTTCATCGGACACGGTGGTGCTCATGATCTCCTCCTTGCCAGGGCGTGATGCCCGACGTGTGGCTGTGGCGCTGAACCGCATCGCGCGCGTCGCTTGGAACGAGGTCGCGGTTGCGAAGCGAGGGCGAAGCTAGCACCACACCCTGGGAGTCGCGATGTACTTTGCCGCAGTTCGCGAATCGCTACCCCGATTGCGGGACGCGCTGCGCGGCAGATGCGAAGAGGGGCCGCGCGTGATGAGCCCGTAGACCGCTCAGAGATGCATTGAGAGAGGAGACGAAGAGGGCCCGACGGGCCCTCTTCGTTGCGTGGAGACGGGTGGTCTCCGACGTGGCGCGCGTCTTGTCGCCTCAGGCGCGCTTGCGGCGCTGCACGGTCGCGAGGCCGGCGAGCGCCGAGCCGAGCATCCACACCGCGGAGGGCACCGGCACGGGGGCCGGGGTCGCGGTGATTTCGATCATGCGATCGTTGCCGCTCGCAGGATGCTGGATGTTGACCCACGCGCGGTTGGCGTTGAAGGGATCGAAGTACAGGCCGGTGAACTCAGAGCCCTGGGTGCCGTTCGAGGCCCAGCGCGCCAGGCCCTCGCCGGCATCCTTCAGATCGCCATCGCGGTTCAGATCCAGGGCCATCCAGATGTCGTCGTCCACGCCGCCATTGCGGTCTTCGACGATGTAGATGTTGCCGGCGGCGTCACGCGCGAGATTGTCGGGATTGGCCAACGCAGAACCGACGGCCAGGCCGGTGGCGAGATCGATGGTGCTGCGGTCGGCGAATAGGGACATCTCGTTCGTCGCGACGTCGAGCGTGTAGATCTGGTGCAGCGTGGTGGTCGCCATGTACAGCAGTTCGCGCCCGTCACTGGTCGTGCCGATCTGCAGGTCTTCCGGACGCTGGTAATCGGTGCCCTTGAACTGCGTCAGGTTGACGGTATTGCGACCGTCGACCGAGACCACGCCGTTGACGTCTTCGATGGTGATGGCGCCGGCCAGGCCGGCGCCGGTGTTGTCGGTGAAAGCGACCCACGAGCCCGCGCCGACGGCATTCGGCGTATTGCCGTCACCGATGCGGAAGACTTCGTTCACGCCGCCGTCGAAGTAGCTGTCACCAAGACCGGCGGTGGACGTGTAGCGGTAGAGCGCGCCGCCGTTCAATTCGTCGATGAAGTACATGCGTCCGGCGGAATCGAACTGCAGGCCTTCATGCGACACGCGCGCGATGGCATTGCGATGCACGGTGTCGACGGTGCCGGTCGGCTTCAAGGGATTGGTCACTTCGAACAGACGGCCGTAGGGGCTGGTCGAGCCCGCCGCGTTGGTTTCCCAACTCTCTTCCGCGGTGATGAACGTGCCCCAGGGCGTCCAGTAGGAGGCGTCGAACGCGACATGCGAGGCGTTGGATGGCGCCGCGGCCGGGCTGCGCCAGATGGTGCTGGTCGCGCCGGTCTGCAGGTCATGGCGCATGATGCCGGCCTGGCCGGTCTCGAACACGGTGAACAGGTAGCGGCCGGCGTCAGGACCATTCTCGTTGGTCGTGATCATGTCGAAGTTGCCGCTGTTGAACTGGCCGAGGCCGAGCTGCACGTTGCGCTCGACGATGGTCCGCTGCGAGAACTGCGGGCTCGAGAGCGTGATGGGGGTGGCTTCGCCCGCGCCGCCCACCGGGATCGGACCCGCCGAGCTGGACAGCGGAGTGAAGTTGTCGAATTCGGTGTCCACGGCAAGCGCGTGGGACGAGATCAGTGCGAGCGCGACAGCGAGAGCCAACTTGTTTGGCCGGATCATGGGAAAGTCCTCCACTAGGATCGCAAGGGTTCAGAGTTGCGTCGCCGTGGAGCGCGCGCGCCGCGCCCGGCGTCTGGCGTCCGGGTCCGGGTGCGCGTGGGATGCCACAACGAACGGAGGGCATCTTGCGGAGGGCTTGTTGCACGAGGCCTACGGGCCCGTGACGGTTGCGATGCGTGGATGTGACAGCCGCGCGGCAACGCGCGACTTGCGGCGCGCGCCGCAGGCGGCGTGCCTCACCACGCTCATGGGTCGTCGCAGGTGTTGCGACGGCGCGCGATCCGCGTGTCAGCGGTCCACGGTCAATTCATGCGCCGCGGCCACCGCGCCGATCACCGCCACGTCCATCTCGCCCTGCGGGAGCGCCGCGTCGACGCCGGTGAAGAAGGCCGCGGCCTTGCTGCCCGCGCCGGTCAGCGACAGCATCCTGCCGCCCGCGGGTCCGAAGCGGAACCAGTGGCTGGTGCCGGCCGGCAGGTGCACGAAGGTGCCGGTGCTGGCGGTGAGCTGGCGCTCACCCACACCGAAGTCCACCTCGCCCTCGAGCACGAAGAACGCTTCGTCCCAAGTGTGATGGTGAGGCGGCGGGCCGCTGCCCGCCGGTCCTTCCTGCAGGAACACTTCGTAGCCCTGGGTGGCGGATTGCTCGGCCAGCACGGTCAGTCGTTCGCCGACGATGTTGAGCGCGCGTGGCCGCGCGGCGGGTGGCATCACGATGGCTTCTCGGGTCATGCGGGCTTCCTCGAAGATGGAGACGACGACAGCGAGCCGCGGCGCCGTTACGGCGTGCCGCTTGCCGGCCAATGCTACTATCGCCAGCCCACGCGGTCCCGCGTAGCGCCCCACCACCACCCCTGGAGGTCGCTTTTCATGTCAGCACCGAATGCCGCCGGCGGACCACCGCCGTGGATCGATCCCACCATGCAGACTCATCTCGCGTGGCGGGACGACGATATCCTCATCGCCGTGCCGCCGAAGAGCGGCACGACCTGGACGATGAACATCGTCCATCAGCTCCTCACCGGCGGCGACGGCGACTTCGTCGACATCTACGCCGAGGTGCCGTGGATAGAATTCGTCACGCGCCCCGGCATGCCGCGCGCCGAACTCGAAGCGCGCATCGCCGCCATGCCGACCATGCGCCCGCGCGCCTTCAAGACCCACGGCGCGCCGCCGGAATTGCCCTATGTCGCGCCCGGCGCCGGGCCGCGCGTGCGCTACCTGGTCGTGATGCGCAATCCCGAGGAGGCGCTGGTGTCGATGCGGCCCTTCCTCGAGGCGCACAGTGACGAACTGCTCGCCGCCTGGCAGGTGCCGCGCGCGGCGCTCTCCTTTCCGGACTTCGCGAGCTTCTATGCCGGCATGGGCAAGCACGCGCTCGCGCCGCGCATCTTCGGTTTCCTCGCGGCCTGGTGGCCACTGCGCCACGCGTCGAACGTGCTGTGCCTGCACTACAACGATATGAAGCGCGATCACGCGGGCGCGCTCAGCCGCATCGCCGCCTTTCTCGGCGTGACGCCGAGCGCCGACGCCTGGCCGCGCATCCTCGAGTACACCTCGTTCGCGTGGATGAAGCAGCACAGCGAGCGCTTCGACGGACTGTCGGCCGAGATCCCACCGATCAAGCCGGGCGGCATGGTGCGCAAGGGCGAGGCCGGACGCGCGCACGAGGACGGCATGACCGCGGCGCTCGCCGCCGACCTGCGCGCGGCGGCGCGCGAGTGGTGCGCGGATGAAAGGGCTCTCGAGTGGCTGTACGTGGGAGGGCCGTTGCCCTGACGTGGTCGGGCGGCGAACGGCTGCGGCGTCAGCCGTTCACGCAGGCCTCGCTCACCTCCCACAGCCGCGCCGCGAGCGCCATGTCCCGCGAGCGCGCCGAGCCGGGCTTCACCTTGCAGTACTCGTCGAAGTAAGCGCCGTTGTGCGCTTCGAGCCCGGCGGCCTGGGCCAGGTGGATGCTGGTACGGGCGCCGCGTCGCGGGCTCATGTAGGCGCCCACCAGTCGGTAGAGCGTACGCCGCAGCCAGCTTCGACCCATGATGTTGGTGCCCACCGGGCCCGGGTGCAGGCTGAAGGCGAGCAGCCCCTCGTCGCCGTGGCGCCGCGCGAGTTCGCGCGCGAACAGCACGTTGCAGAGCTTCGACTGGGCGTAGGCCTTCATCGCGCCGTAGGGCTGCTCGCCGCGCAGACTGCCGAAATCCAGCTGTCCCAGGTGGTGCATCATCGACGCCACGTTCAGCACCCGCGCCTGGCCCGCCGCGCGAAGCTGCGGCATGAGCAGCCGGGTGAGCAGGAAATGGCCGAGGTGGTTGACGCCGAACTGCATCTCGAAGCCGTCGGCGGTGAGCTGGCGTGAGAAGGGGAACAGCCCCGCGTTGTTGATCAGCACGTCGATGCGCGGATGACGGGCGGCGAGCTCGGCGGCGGCGCGGCGCACGTCCGCGAGGGAGGCGAGATCGAGGGTCAGCAGTTCGAGCGCGGCGCCCGGCAGACTCGCGGCCAGCGCATCACGTGCTTCGGCGGCGCGCGACGGGTCGCGGCACGCCATCACCACCCGGGCGCCGTCGGCGGCGAGGGCGCGCGCGGTCTCGAGACCGATGCCACTGTTGGCACCGGTGATGACGACGGTCTTGCCGGCGAGCGTCATGGGCGCGTCCTGGTTGCGGCTCGAGAGCCATCATCGAGCATTTCGCGGCGCTTGCCGAGCCCCGCGAGGGCTGAGTGTCGTCGCTTGGGGTATCGCGGGGGCGGGGCGCCGCGGCTAACATCGGTCGGTCCCGTCGAGGAGCGTCGCGCCGTGAAGTACGCCATCTTCTACAGCCTGCAGGCCCCAGCCGAGTTCGGCGTCACCCCGCAACAGGTCTACGCCGAGGCGCTCGAGCAGATTGCTCACGCCGACGCGCTCGGCATCCACCAGGTGTGGCTGACCGAGCATCACTTCATGGACGACGCCTATTGCCCGTCGCCGATGATCGCCGCGGCCGCCATCGCCGGCCGCACCAAGCAGATCCGCATCGGCCAGGGCGTGGTGCTGCTGCCGTTCTACGGCCACCCGCTGCGCCTCGCGGAGGACGCCGCGGTGCTGGACGTGGTATCCGGCGGACGTTTCGAACTCGGCGTCGGGCGCGGCTACCGGCCCCACGAGTTCGAGGGCTTCGGCATGGACATCAAGAAGCGCATGGGGATGACCAACGAGGGCATCGAGATCCTGCGCCGTGCCTGGACGGGTGAGCGCTTCAGCTTCGATGGCAAGCACTACCAGGTGCGGGACGCGCGCCTCACGCCGACACCGGTGCAGAACCCCATGCCACTCTGGTCCGGCGCCGGCGTCGCCGCCGCGCGGCGCAACGTCGCGGCGCTCGGCATGCCGCTGCTCGTCTCCCTGATCACCGACCTCGAAGAGACCAAGGCCGAGTTCGCCGACTACACCGCGGCGCTCATCGAACATGGTCGCGATCCGAAGCAGTTCCCGCGCGCGCTCATTCGCGAGTTCTACGTGGCGCCCGATCACGAACAGGCGTGGCGCGAGGTCAAGTCGCATTTCCTGCACATCTACCGCAAGGTCTATTGCCCGCCCTTCCTGGTGTTCCACGACGTCAATCCGGACGGCTCACGACGCCGCGTCACCGATCCCGCGGACCCTTACTTCGAATCCGAGAACTACCGGCGCGATCGCCACATCATCGGTGACCCCGAGCATTGCGCGCGCGAACTGAAGCGCTTCAAGGACGAAGCAGGCATCGACATCATGATCCTGCGCATGCAGTTCCCCGGGCAGTCCCACGCGCAGGTGATGCGCAGCCTGGAACTCCTGGTGCGCGAAGTGATCCCGCGGGTGGAGGCGGGCTGAGCGCGGCGCGAACGTCAGTCGAACATGTCGTTCAGGCGTTCGCGGGCGCCGAGCAGCTCTTCCATCATGCCGTAGACGATGTCGCGCACGCTGCTGGTGGCGGTCAGCGAACCGACCACCTGCCCGACCGGGTAGGTCAGCCACTCGCGCGCCCGCACCCGTTCGACGCGGGTGCGCCCTTCGGCCCACCACAGCAGGTTCTGCAGCGGTGCCGGCAGCGGGGTGGGCGCCCCGGGCCGTTCGTAGGCGTCGGTGAAGGCCGAACGCAGCGTGCGGCAGGGTTTGCCGGTCACAGCGCGGGTATGCACCGAGTCCTCGGCGGATGCTTCGATGAGTCGCTGCTTGATCTCCGGCATCAGCTCGCTCTGCGCGCTCGGCAACCACACCGAGCCGCACCACACGCCCTCGCAGCCGAGCGCAAGTGCAGCAGCCACCTGCCGTCCGCGCGCCACGCCGCCCGCGCCGAGCACCGGCAGCGGCGCGACGGCGTCGACGATCTCCGGCCACAGCACCATGGAACTGATGGTGCCGGTGTGGCCGCCCGCTTCGCCACCGACGGCGATGACGAAGTCGCAGCCGCGGTCCCGATGCCTCTGCGCATGCTTTGCCTTGCCTGCCATGGCCGCGACCTTGATGCCGCGCGCGTGCGCCGCTTCCACCAGCGCGGGCGGCGGTGAACCGAGCGCATTGACGATGAGCTTGATCGGATGCTCCATGGCGATGTCGACCATCGCCATGCTCTCCGCGGGCGTGAAGGACAGCTCGGAGAGCAGGTTGTGCACGATCTCGTCCCGTTCCTCCTGTGGCAGCGGTGGGATACCGGCCGCATCGAGCAGTCCGCGCACGAACTCCACGTGCTCGTGCGGCACGAGACGCTCCATGTCGAACTTGAGCTCGCCCGCCTCGCTGTAGGTGCTCGGCATCAGCACGTCGATGCCATAGGGGCGGCCGTCGATGTGCGCGTCTATCCAGCGCAGTTCCTCGCGCAGGCGGCGCGGGCTCATGCGCGCCATGCCGAGTACGCCCATGCCGCCGGCGCGCGACACTTCCACCACCACGTCGCGGCAATGGGAAAAGGCGAAGATCGGCACGTCGATGCCGAACATCTCGCACAGTCGGTTGTTCATCGCACGCTCCCCTTCAGGTGTCCCGCGCATCATCGTGCAGGCGACGCGCCCGGGAAAGAGGCGGGTTGATCGCATGGCGCGCGAGATCGCACCTGCAACGCGCGCGATGCGCTGCCCGGTTCCGGGTAGGTGGACAGGGGATGCGCCCGGTACCTGCTCGCGCCTTATTGCAAACCGCGTCGCCCTTTCACCGCTCGCCGCTGTGCGAAACCACCACTCGTGACCTGCCCTGCATTTCGCGATCGCCGCATGACCTGACATGAGCACCGCGCACGCCCTCGTCACACCGCGCCTTCGGCGTGAGTGCGGCAAGGCTGGAAGCGCGTCATCGAGGGATCAAGACCAGAGGAGGTCCACCATGCCCACCAAGTCCGACAACACCACCGTCTCACTGCGCGTCGCGCTCGTCGGCGCGACGCCTGAGGACAAGCTCGAACTGCTGCAGGCCGCGCTGTTCGATCGCCACGGCGCGCTGGTCGCGCGCGCGCAGCTCAAGCTCAGCCAGGAAGGCGCGGAACTCAACGCGCGCGGCCAGCTGAAGGCCGCGCCTGAACAGCTGCAGTCCGGCCGCCTGGTGATCGCGCCCGCGGTCGACGTGGGCGGCGGCGAGACGCCGGACCGCCGCGTGCTCGAGAAGCAGCTCGGCGGCTACACCGTGCCGGTGCAGCTCGACCCGCGCGAACCGCGGCTCGACGTGAAGATACCGCGTCCCTACTGGGAACCTTGGCCGCGGCTGTGCATCTGCTGGATACGCGGCCGCCTGGTGAAGCGGGTCGCGCTGCCCGACGGCCAGGTGCTCGACCTGCCGGTGTGCCACGCGCGCGTGACCGTGTGCGAAGTCGATCGCTGGTGGCTGATCCTGGAACGACTGCCATCGCGCGAGCTGCTGCGCCTGCGCGACGATTTGCTCGATCTCATCGAGTTCGTGCCGCCGCTTCCGGAGCCGGAGCCCGATCCCTTTCCCCATGCGCTGGACGGCCTGCTGCTGCGCCAGCAGGCGCCGCGGCCCGACACCGTGCGCGCGAGCAAGGCCAGCGACGCGCAGTTCCGCGGCGCCGTGACCGGATTGCGCGCGGGCAGCGCCGCGCTGCTGCGCGCCGATCTGCTGGCGCACCTCGACGTGCTGCGTCCCTACTTCTGCTGGCTGCCCTGGCTGGAGCCGTGGTTCGTCTACACCAAGCAGTGCTTCGGCCCGGTCGCGACAGACGAGCAGGGGCGCTTCAGCTTCCTCTACGTGCACGACTGCTTCGACCGCGATCAACCGGACATCTACGTGTCGGCCGAACAGTTCCTCGGCGGCAGTTGGACCACCATCCACGCGCCGCCGGTGCGCTGCCACACGATCTGGAACTATCACTGCGGCGACGAGATCACGGTGGTGGTCACGGATCCGCGCGCGCAGCCCTGCATTCCCGACGTGCCCACCGAGCCGCCGCCGGGCGTCGATCGCTGGGTGATGCCGATGGCCATCGGCGCCACCTGGATTCGTGGCACCGCCGCCAGCGGCGCGAGTCCGGATGGCTGGGTGCGGCCGGACGGCAAGACGAGCTACGGCACCTATCTGCACGCGCCCTTTGGCGGCACGCTCGGCTTTCGCCAGCAGCACGCGCTCTCCATTCCGAACGTGGGCGCCAATGGCCAGTACTACTACCGCTGGTCGTTCCGTCGCGGCACCACCGGCGCGTTCACGCGCATGCTCGACCCGGTGAGCCGCACCTACGTGCGCGACGTGCCCGGCCCCGGCGTGCAGTTTCCTGCCGTGCAGCTCGGCCCGCTGCCCGGAGAACTGTTCCGCTTCAAGCCCGCGCTGTTCTCACCGGCCGACTGGAGCGTGCCGACCGCCGGCGATCCGCTCGGCACGCAGTACTACTGGCCGGTCGACAACAGCATCGGCGATCTCTACGCCGCGCGCTGGACCACGCCGGGGGCCGCCAATGCCGCCGCGGCGCCGGGTCTCGCCGACGACTACCAGGTCAAGCTCGAAGTATTCGACAGCCTGGGCAACCTGGTGATGCCGGGGCCGGCGACCTTCAGTTTCGTGGTGCCCGAGAGCTTCGTCGGCGACACGCTGCTGACGCGGCAGGCCGCGCCGAGCGAACTCGACGGCGCGGGCTTCGTGTTCACCGTGTATGTCGACAACTCGCGTTGCACGGCCAACATTCAGGCGCCGAGCCTGTCGAGCGGTGTCGACGTCGACGACTGCGGCTTCCTGCGCTACGGCGCCGGCACCAGTCTCACGCTGGCCTTCGACGCGCTGCATCCGCACAACCACGCCACCTACAGCTTCTCGCTCACCCGTGGCGCGCTGGCCGTGCCGGCGGCGGGCGCGGGCGGTGAGGTGGGCGCGGCGAGCAGCGGCGCCTATACCAGCGCGGGCAACGGCGAGTTCAGTCACGCGTTCCCGGTCGGTGTGCTGCTGGGGCCGGTGCCGGGCCATCCCGGCAGCTGCGCCAACGCCGCCTTCGCCGCGACCCTGGATCTGGACGCCAAGGCGACCGATGGCACCACGCGCCTGAGTCAGTACGACGCCGGCTTCGTGCGCGCCTTCGCCCTCGCCGAGGAATAGCCGCCGATTAAATGGGGACATCTCACGTTTGCATCTGCCTCATGCTGCGACGACGTTCGGGGTGAGCCCGGCGCCACGCAGCAGCATCAGAGACTTGCCAATGTGGGATGTCCTCTTTTTCTCAGATGCTTTCGGCCAGCGCGATCAGTTCGCGGGCGGTCGCGACCATCGCGTAGTCCACCATGTCGCCTTCGTAGATGACCGCCGCGCGGCCTTCCGCCTCGGCCGCTGCCATCGCCGCCAATACACCGCGCGCGTGCGCCAGTTCGTCGGCCGAGGGGCTGAAGATCTCGTTCACGATGGGCACGTGGGTCGGATGCATGACGCACATGCCGCGCATGCCGAGACGACGGTTGCGCAGCGCATCGGCGCGCAGGCCCTCCAGATCGCGAATGTCCCACCAGGAACTCGTCATCGGGTAGGGAATGCCTGCGGCGCGCGCGTCCAGCACCGCGTGAGATCGCAGGAACAAGGTCTCCTCACCGCCCTTGGTCCACTGGTAGCCGACCGCGCGGGCGGCATCGCCGCCGGGGCCCGCGGCCAGCACCAGCTGGTGCACCCGCGGATTAGCCACGGCGATGTGGTAGGCGTTGCGCATCGCGCCGGCGGTCTCGAGCAGGAGCGTGGTCTTGACCGTGCCGAGCGGCACGCCGTGACGCTGTTCGAGCTGGCCGAGCATGCCGTCCAGGATCTGCAGATCCTGCACCTTCTCCACCTTGGGCAGCATCACCGCGCGCAGCTCCGCGCACATGATGCCGTCCAGGTCGTCCAGCGTGCGGCCGGTGGCATAGCCGTTGATGCGCACCGAGCAGTACTGGCCGGCGGCGGCCAGCTGCCTGACGCTCTCACGCACCAGCGGCCGCGCGGCAGTCTTGTGTGAGTCCGGCACCGCGTCCTCGAGATCGAGGATCAGCTCGTCGGCGCCCGCGGCCTGCGCCTTGGGCACCCATTCGGGCTTGTGTCCGGGTACGAAAAGCGATGAGCGGACGAGATGCATGGTGGAGGACTCCCGGGTAGTCAGTCGGCTGAGAGGCGCATGATAGCGCCGCGCCCCGCGGCGCCGTGATGTCCGCGCAGGCCGGGGATGACATGGGCTTCTGCGAGCGCCGATGGACCCCCGCTTTCGCGGGGGTGACGGTGTAGTGGGTGGCGGGACAGATCGTCATGCGCCCACCGACCCATGAGACCCCGTCATTCCTGGGCAGGCAGGAATCCATGGGCTCCGCCGATCGTCGATGGCTCCTCACTTGCGCGAGGATGATGGGGTCGTGGATGGTGGCGAAGGGCTTTACGCATCCGCACCCGCCTCGCCTCGCCCCGTCATGCCTGCGCAAGCAGGAATCCATGGGCTCCGCCGAGCGTCGATGGATATTCACTTGCGCGAGGATTATGGGGTCGTGGGTGGTGGCGAAGGACTTCACGCATCCACACCCGCCTCAACCCGTCATTCCTGCGCAAGCAGGAATCCATGGGCTCCGCCGATCGTCGATGGATATTCACTTGCGCGAGGACGATGGGAACTGGGTGGGGGCGACGGACTTCACGCATCCACACCCGCCTCGCCCCGTCATGCCTGCGCAAGCAGGAATCCACGGGCTCCGCCGAGCGTCGATGGCTCCTCTCTTGCGCGAGGACGATGGGAAGTGGGTGGGGGCGAAGGACTTTACGCATCCACCCCCGCCTCAACCCGTCATTCCTGCGCAAGCAGGAATCCATGGGCCTTGCCGAACGCCCATGAGCTCTCGCCATCGCCCGCGTGTCGGTGTAGAACGGGGTCGCGCCGCGTCTGGCGATGACTGGTCCGAGCGGCGAGCAGCGAGCGTAGAACGTAAGGGGGAGCGAATGGATACGGCACAGCAGGCACAGCACGCGGCACGCATCGCCGAGCAGGGCTACACGGTCATCGAAGGCGCGGTATCGTCCGTGCTGGTCGGTGAACTGCGCGCGGCGCTCGACCGCGTCGAGCGCGAGCACGCGCTCGGCTATGCCGCGTCGCGCTTCGAGGGCTACCAGACGGTGCGCATCTACAACCTGCTGGCCTACGGCGAACCGTTCTGGCAGGTGCCGCTGCACGCGGCCGTGCTGCCGATAGCCGAGCAAGTGCTGGACCCGGAATTGCTGCTGTCCTCGCTGTCCGCGATCACGCTCGGGCCCGGACAGGAAGGCCAGCCGCTGCACGAGGACACCCAGCAGATCCCCCTCGCGCGGCCGCGTCCGCCGATTGCGCTGAACGCGATGTGGGCGCTGTCCGATTTCACCGTGGCGAACGGCGCGACCCGCATCATTCCCGGCAGCCACCGCTACGACGGACCGCCGCCCTTCGGCGCCGAACTGCCGACCGTCGCCGCCGAGATGCCGGCCGGCAGCGTGATGCTGTTCGACAGTCAGCTGTGGCATGCGGGGGGCACCAACACCACGGCCGAGCGCCGCTACGCGATCTCCTGCTACTACTGCGTGGGCTGGATGCGCCAGCAGGAGAACCAGCAGCTCGGCGTGCCCATGGAACTCGCGGCGCGCATGCCGCGGCGACTGCAGGAGCTGATGGGCTACAGCGTGTGGCGCGGTCAGTACGGCCACATCGCGAACCGCGATCCCATCGAGCTGCTCGGCCGCGAGCGGACCACGCAGATGATCTGGGATGACCGCCGCGTGGCCGCCCTCGCGTCACCGTCAGCCGCGGAGCCATGAATGCCGCGCGGCGCCTGCGCACGCTGCTCGCCGCGCTCGCGCTGTGGGCCGTGAGCCTCGCCTGCGTGGCGATTGAAGAACCGCGCTTCGACGTGGTCGGCCAGGTGGGCGACGTGGAACTGCGCGCCTACGCGCCCTACGTGGTGGCCGAGGTCACGCTCACGGGTTCGGCGGAGGACACCGGCAACCAGGGCTTTCGCATCCTGGCGGGCTACATCTTCGGCAAGAACCAGGGTGAGCAGCGCCTCGCCATGACCGCGCCGGTGGCGCAAGTACGAGCGCCGGTCAAACTCGAGATGACCGCGCCCGTGATCCAGCAGGCCGAGGCTGGCAGCTACGTCGTGCAGTTTGTGCTGCCCGCCGATGTCACGCTCGCCACCGCGCCCAGGCCGCAGGACCCGCGCATCGTGCTGCGCGAGAACCCTGCGAAGCGCGTGGCGGTGATCCGCTACTCGGGCACCTGGTCCAAGGCCAACTACGATGAGCACCTGGCCAAGCTCCGCCAGGCGCTCGAGAGCGCGCGGCTCGTGTGGACCGGCGAGCCTGTCTACGCGCGCTACGATCCGCCGTTCAAGCCCTGGTTCCTGAGACGCAACGAGATCTGGCTCGAACTGGCCGGCGAGACGGCGCCCGCCGCCCACTGATCTCTCCACGCCCCTGGCGGCCGGCCGGGCTGCTACCCTGTCGCGCCCATGACTCCCGCCCGCAGACTGAAGAACATCCTCGGTGCCTCGGCCGGCAACTTCGTCGAATGGTTCGACTGGTTCGCCTACGCGTCCTTCGCGCTGTACTTCTCCCGCGCCTTCTTTCCTGCCGGTGACCAGACCGCGCAGCTTCTGAACACCGCCTTCGTGTTCGCCGGCGGCTTCATCGCGCGACCCATCGGCGCGCTCTTGTTCGGCATGTACGCCGATCGCGCCGGTCGCCGCGCGGCGCTGACGCTCTCGGTCGGCATGATGTGCGGCGGCGCGCTCCTGATCGCGCTCACACCGACCGGGCTCGGCGTGCTGTCGCCGCTCCTGCTGGTGGCGGCGCGACTGCTGCAGGGCCTCGCGGTCGGCGGCGAGTACGGCGCGTCCGCGACCTACGTGAGCGAGATGGCGAGCACGCGCCACCGCGGCTTCTGGTCGGGCTTCCTCTACGTCACGCTGGTGGGCGGACAGCTCGCGGCCATGAGTCTGCAGGTGCTCTTGCAGCGCCTGCTCGGCGAGGACGCGCTCTATGCCTGGGGCTGGCGCATTCCCTTCGTGGTCGGCGCGGCGCTCGCGGTGGTGGTGTTCTTCATCCGGCGCGGCATCGAGGAGACCGGGGTCTTCACTCACGAGGCCGGCGCGCCCGCTGCGCGCGGCCGGCCGCTCGCGCTGCTCAGCGACTACCCGCGCGAGACCGCCATCGTGCTCGGCCTGACCGCGGGTGGCGCCATCGGCTTCTACACCTACGCGGTCTACATGCAGAAGCTCCTGGTCAACAGCGCGGGCTTCGCCAAGCCGGTCGCGGCCCAGGTCATGACCTGGGTGCTCGCGACCCTGCTGTTCCTGCCGCCGCTGGTCGGCGCGCTGGCCGACGTGGTGGGGCGCAAGCGCACCATGGTCGCGGCCTTCGGCGCGAGCGCGCTGCTCGCCGTGCCGGTGCTGGGCGCGCTGCGCACGGCGAGCGATCCGCTCACGGTCTACCTGCTGTGCCTGCTGCCGCTCTTCTGCCTGTGCGGCTACTACGCGCTGTCGGCCATCATCAAGGCCGAGCTCTATCCGACCCACGTGCGCGCGCTCGGCGTGTCGTTGTCCTACGCGGTCGCGCTCGCGATCTTCGGCGGCAATGCCGAGACCGTCGCGCTGGCGATGAAGCGCGCGGGCATGGAAGCGGGCTACGACTGGGTCGTGACGGGCGTGTTCGGCATCGCGCTGCTGGCCGCGCTGTGCCTGCCACCGGACCAGGCGCGTCAGCGACTGGCCGGCGGATGAGCGGTGAGGCGCGGCAGCGAGCCTCACTCGGCCATCAGTCGCGCGCGCCGCGCAGGCGCCTGCGGGTCGCGACCGCCGCCACGCCGCTCAGCAGGAACACCCACGGCGCGGGTACGGGTACAGGCGTCACTTCGAAGGCGATGAACTGCGTCACCTGGGTGCCTGAGAAGTTGTTGTCTGCCACCAGCAACAAGGTGCGGTTGCCGTTCGCCAGCGTATGCCCCCAAGTCGCGCCCTCGATGTTGTCCATCGTGACGCCTTGGAAGCTGATCGCCATGTCGAGCAGCACTTCACGACTCATAGGCGTATAGCTCGCGCCCACCAGGCTCGCGATGCCGCTCACGTCGGTCGTACCTGGCTCGATGTGCGATTCGACCAGCCGAATGGTGTTGCCGACCCCGAAAGCGAACGCGCGCTCGACGGCAAGAAAACTCGTGTCCGACAGGGCAAGCAGTTCGGGCAGGCCGTTGTCCGGGCCGAAGGGCGCGCCCGACACGGCATTCACAGGGATCGGCGGCAGCGCATAGGCGTACTGCGCACCTGCCGCACCGGTCACCGGATCGAGCGCGGTGACGCGCACCACGCTGCCGCTGCTCAGCGTCGTGATGTTGCCATCCTGCACCAGCGCGTCCTCGTTCGCAGTGTAGACCGTGCCGTTCGGCGTCACTGTCAACGCCTCGAACAGCTTGTTGCTGCGTCCGCCGGTGGAGGCGCTGTCGACGTAGTTGAACATGGCCGGCGTGGCGAATTCGCGCACGAAGCTGCCGTCGGTGCCCATTTCACGCACGAAAGGCTGGAAGCGCAGCGCCGGGTTGGTGTTGAAGTTACCTTCGCTCGACCAGTACAGGTTGCCGTTGGGCGCGACCCGCAGGCCTTCAGGATCGACCGTGCGACTGGTGGCGGGAAACGTGCTTCCGTCCGGCCGTTTCATGTTGACCTGGCTGTTGATGGTGACGCCGTGAAAGCCGTCGCCGTCGTAGTCGAGGCTCAGGTTGTAGAAGCGCGGCGTGCCGCGCTCGCCACCACGATCGTCGGAGATCGCGTAGTAGCTGCCGTCGGACGCGCGATCGATGGCGGAGATGCCGCCGAATTCCACGCCCTCGAACAAGGTGCCGGTGGGCAGCGCGTGGGCGCCGATCAGGGACAGGCCAAAGGACGCTGCCTGGGCGGCACCGGTACTCGCCGCGAGAGCAACAGTGAACAGGGTTACGAGTGTGGGTTGCATCACTGAAGGCCTCGCGCTTTGCTCTTTGGTGGTTCCCACGGAGTGCCCGCGGGTGGCGCTCAGATGATCGGTGGCCATTGTTATGGTGGCGTGAAGGATGTACGGCCGTTGTCGTGGCAGGTGAACGGGAGCGGCACGCGCCTCGTCGCGGTCACGGTCGCGACATCTCGATGTAACACGGTGCGCACTACCATCCGGCATACCGACAAGGCATGTGGCACGAAGATTCGGGTCAGGTCGGCCGAACCCGCCGGCCTCGCTGAACGGGTCGGCGCCGCAGCGCGGGAGCGGCCTATGCATCCCGTCTACGTGCGGCGTGCGGCGGGGCGAACGCTGGCGACGTGGCGCTTCGGCTCGCGCGGAAGCAGGGGAGATTTGCGAGCGCTGGTGCCGGCCCGTCGTTGGGTGGGCCATCGCGCGCAAGGCGCCCGTCGCTGTCCGCGAATGGTGAAGGTCGAAACTCGCTCGATTCTTTCCGGTTCGATGGCCCGACCCTGGTTGGCGTAGAACCGCCCGACGCAGTCTCGCGCCCGACAACGCTGGCATCGAGAACTGGCATCGAGAACACGAAGCGAATTCTCGCGCGCCGCCCAGGGAGATCAGGTTGCGCTCACGGACATTCTCCGCTCGCAGTTTCACTCTCGCGCTGCTCGCCAGCGCAGCCTGCAACGCCACCGCCGGCGAAGTAGTCGGCATCTGGCGCGAACCCGGCGCAGGAATCGACGTCGAACTCCATCCCTGCCCGCTAGCGCCGGAAGATCTTTGCGGACGCATCGTGCGCGTACCGCCGGAATCGCCACAGGTCGATAAGCACAACGCCGACCCGGCCCTGCGCGAGCGGCCGTTGCTCGGGCTCGAGATCGTGTCCGGGTTCAAGCGCATCGCGTCGGACCGGTGGGAAGGCGGGGGCGAATTCGGCCAACGCGCCGGTCGCATCTACCTGCCGTCCAACGGCGATACTCTGGGTGACCACCGCAATCGCTACGAAATCCGTCTGCAGGGCGATCGACTCGTCATCCGCATCGCGAATTGCGCGCTTCTTTCCTGCCTTGCCACGAGTGTCTGGGAGCGAGTGGCGGTCATGCAGTGAGTGACCTGGCCGAGTCGAAGGATGCCGAGACGCCGCGCAATCTCGGGCCCGCGTGCCTGGTCGTTCGCCGGTGATGCATGCACCGGCAGGCCGGTGGTCCGTGGCACCGAGGGGCGTGTGGCCGCCAGGCGCGCCAGCGTCGGGCCGGCAACCGAGTCCCGCGCCCGGCCAATGGCAGGCATGCCTGCCACGTGCTAGCGTGCCGGCCAGCGCGCTCACGTCGGCGCGCGTGCCCGGGAGGTCCAGCATGAAGATCACCGCCGCCGTGGCCCGCGCCGCGGCCCAACCGTTCAGCGTCGAAACCCTGGAACTCGACGCGCCGCGCGCCGACGAGGTGCTGGTGCGCATCGCCGGCGCGGGCGTCTGTCACACCGATCTCGTGGCCCGTGACCAGGCCCTGCCGGTACCGCTGCCCATTGTGCTCGGCCACGAGGGCGCGGGCGTGGTGGAGGCGGTCGGCGCCGAGGTGCGCGAACTCGCGCCCGGGGACCACGCGGTGCTGTCCTTTGCCTCCTGCGGCCACTGCCACGACTGCGGGCGCCACGCGCCCGGCTACTGCGCGGAATTCTTTCCGCGCAACTTCGGCGGCGCGCGGCCCGATGGCAGCAGTGCGCTGGCCGCGACGGGCGGACGCGTGGCGAGCAATTTCTTCGGCCAGTCGTCCTTTGCCAGCCACGCCCTGGTCCAGGCGCGGAACGCCATCAAGGTGCGCGGCGACGCGCCGCTCGATCTGCTGGGCCCGCTCGGCTGCGGCGTGCAGACCGGCGCCGGCAGCATCATGCAGGCGTTCGCCTGCCGCGCCGGCAGCAGCGTGTTGGTGACGGGCGGTGGCTCGGTCGGCCTGTCGGCGGTGCTGGGCGCGGTGGTGCAGGGCTGCGCCACCATCATCGTGCTCGAACCGAACGCCGCGCGCCGAGATATGGCGCTGGCCCTGGGCGCGACCCACGCGTTGGACCCCGCTGCCGGCGAACTGCCGGCTCAGGTGCGTGCCATCCTGCCCCGCGGGGTCGACTACGTGCTGGACACCACCGGACGCGCAGACGTGATCCTGGCGTCCGTGGGCGCGGTCGCGCCGCTCGCGACGCTCGGTATCGTCGGTGTGCCGGCGAGCGCCGCCGATGCCACCCTCGGTTTCGACGTCATCGCGCTGCTCGGGCTCGGCCTGACGGTCAAGGGCATCACCGAGGGGGACGTCGATCCGGCGCGTTTCATTCCGCGGCTGGTGGATCTCTTCATGGCCGGACGCTTTCCCTTCGAACGCCTGGTGACGCGCTACCCGCTGGCCGAGATCAACCGGGCCATCGAGGACCAGCACCGCGGGCTGTGCATCAAGCCCGTGCTCGTGCCCTGAGCGGCGGGGCGCTGTCATTCGCGACCGCAGCGTCTACGCTTCCAGGATACAGCGGCGCGCGGTCGCGCCGCTGCCCGTCGCCGGGCGAGGAGCAGCAGCGACCATGGCCATGTCGTTCGTCGGGCGCCTTCCGCAGTGCGTCGCGCTGTGCACCGCACTGCTGCAGAGCGCCGCGGTCGCGGCGCGCGACCGCCCGCAGTGTTCCATCGAACTGCAGGCCGCCGAGAACATCGTCTACTACCGCGATCATGGCCGGCCCAAGGAATTCCTGACCGATCTCCTGCCGCCGCGGCCGGGCACGCCGGGCGCCGCGCCGCGCCACAGGCATCCATCGCTGACCGGGCAGATGTACATGATCATCGACGAGGTCTACGCCAATCCGGCGATCGGCGTGCGCGCCTACCTCGAGTACCGCAACCTCGAGTGCCTGGATCGTGCCGATCGGATCCCCACGCCGCCGTCGCTGTCCGAGGTCGCGCTGTTCGTCGAGCGTTGCCAGACACGCCACGACAAGCCGCGCAGCGGCAAGCTCGGTGACTGCGTGGCGCGCGTGCTGAACGACTACCGCGCGCGCCGCGCGCCCACCACCATCGCCGATTGAAGTCCGCGTCAGCGGAGCGGCAGGGGGAGGGTCTCGCCGCGCGCGGCGATGTGCACCCGCGCGCCGAAGTCCTGCGCGAGGCGCGCCACGAGCGCGGCCAGCGCGCCGTCCTCGCCGTGCACCAGGGTCACCGGCGGCCGGCCGGTGAAGTGCTCGTACCAGCCGAGCAGCTCGCGCCGATCGGCGTGGGCAGAGAAGCCGCCCAGCGTGTGCACGCGCGCATTGACGCGAATGGTCTCGCCCCACAGCCGAATGTGCCGCGCGCCGTCGACCAGCTGGCGGCCGAGAGTCCCGCGCCCCTGGTAGCCGACGATCACAACGTGGCATTCGCGTCGCCACACGTTGTGCTTCAAGTGATGCTTGATGCGTCCGCCGTTGCACATGCCGCTGCCGGCGATGATCAGCGTGCCGCCGCCGCGCCTGTTCAAGGCCATGGACTGCGCGGGCGTGGCGCAGAACTCGAGGTTGGGCAGCAGCGGCAGGCGGCGATGGCTCGCGAACAGCGCGCGCGCGTCGTCGTCGAACAGCTCGTGGTGGGAGAGGTAGATGCGCGTTGCCTCGATGGCGAGCGGGCTGTCGAGCGCGATCTTCCAGCGCTCGAGATTCCAACGCGCGAAGTTGCGCCCGAGGTGATAGAGCAGCTCCTGGGTGCGGCCGACCGCGAAGGCCGGGATCAGCACGTTGCCGCCCGCCGCGTGGGCCTCGCGCAGCACCGCTTCCATCTCGCCGAGCGTGTCGTCGTGGCTGCGGTGTTCGCGATCGCCGTAGGTGCTCTCCAGGATCACGTGGTCCGCCTCGCGCAGCCGCGCGGGGTCGCGCAGGATGGCCGCGCCGGCGTGACCGAGGTCGCCCGAGTACACCAGGCGCGCACGGCGTCCGGCATGAGCGAGCACGAGTTCGACGATCGACGAGCCCAGAATGTGGCCGGCGTCGTGCAGGGTGAGCGTCATCCCCGGCAGGATCTCGTGGGCGGTGCCGTAGTCGAGCGGCACGAAATGCTTCATCGCGCGTTCGGCGTCGCGCCGCGTGTAGAGCGGCAGGAGCGGACCGAGACCCTTGCGCTCGCGCTTGCGGTTCTCCCACTCGCATTCCTTCTCGGCGATGAAGGCCGCGTCGCGCAGCATCACCGCGCAGAGGTCGCGGGTCGCCGCCTGTGCGTAGATGGGGCCGCGGTAGCCGGCCTTGACCAGCAGCGGCAGGCGGCCGGCGTGATCGATATGCGCGTGGCTCAGCACCACCGCGTCGATGCCGGCCACGTCGAAGGGCAGGGGCTCGGCATTGCGCGCCTCGTCTCGCCGGCTGCCCTGGATGAGGCCGCAGTCGAGCAGCACGCGGCGCCCGTCGAAGTGCAGCAGATGGCAGGAGCCCGTGACCTCGCCGGCGGCGCCGAGATGCTCGAGCGCCGCCGTGCCGTGACCCGCGCCGCTCACGGCGTGAGCTTGTAGACGTCGACCGCGGTGTCGTGGAACAGGCGATCGCGCTCGGCCTGCGCGTAGGGCTCGGCGATGCGCTTGAACGCGTTCCACAGCGTGCGGTAGTTGCACGAACGGCGGTCGGGCGGAAAGTTCGATTCGAACATCGCGCGCGCCGGGCCGAAGGTGTCGATGCACCAGCGCATGTGATCGGACCACACCTCCGCGAGTTCCGCGGAGTTCGGCGGCACCTCGCGGCGATGCCAGCGGTTGCCGAACACCGTCATGCCGATGCCGCCGAGCTTCAGCCGCAGGTTGGGCAGTTCGGCGAGTGTCGCGAGCTGTTCGCGGCAGAAGGCCAGCACCTCCTCGCGCTTGCCGGCGTAGGGGCCGATGCCGAGCGGCGCGCCGAGGTGATCGAGCACGATGGTGGTGTCGGGTGCCGCCTTGGCCAAGGTCACCAGCTCGGTCATCTGCGGGTGGTAGAGCCACACGTCGTAGGCCACGCCGTGGCGGCCGAGGGTGCGGACGCCCTCCTGGAAGGTCTTGTCCAGCAGGAGGCCCGCGGGCGGGCTCTTCTGATGGGCGACGATGTCCGGGCTGCCGTCCCAGGCGACCGCGTGGCGCACACCGCAGAAGCGGCCGCCGCCGGCCGCGGCATGGGCCTCGAGGGTGTCGGCGCAGGCCGCGCCGCGCAGCATGTCGGCGAAGGCGATGATGCCGCGCACGAGCGAGCGTCCCGCCAGCCGCTGGATCTCCTCGTCCTCGCGCACCACGAACTCGGTCTCGGCGACCGGCGCCAGCGCCGGTCCGCGGGCCTCGTCGTAGCTCCAGCCGCACTCGACATAGATGGTGGACCGGACATCGTGGCCGTCCCGCGCGTCGGCCAGCAGGTCGGCGGCGAAGTAGTGATCGCCGTCGTGGCCCCACAGGTGATGATGGGCGTCGCAGATGCGCTGCGTCGGCCACAGGACCTCTTCCCGCACCTGCGCGCGCCAGGCGGCGCGCTCCGCGGCGTGGGCGCTCTTCGGATCGTGCATCGGAACCTCTCCTCCCTTACCCGATGCGCATTGTAGGTCGGACTGAAGTCCGACATTCCTTTCTGCGCATTATCGGCGGCGATCCCCCCTGAAACGGGGGGAATGTCGGACTGAAGTCCGACCTACAATTCTCCACCCGCCTCGTCAGGAGAACCCCAATGCACGACCTCGTTATCCGCAATGCCAAGATTGTCGACGGCTCCGGTGCACCGGCCTTCATGGGCGAGGTCGCGGTGGCCGACGGGCGCATCGTCGAAGTGGCGCGCGAGGGGCGGGTCGCCGGCCGTGGGCGGCGCGAGATCGACGCCGCGGGGCGCCTGCTCATGCCCGGCATCGTCGACATCCACACCCACTATGACGGCCAGGTGTGCTGGGACAAGCAGATCACGCCGAGCTGCTGGCACGGCGTGACGACCATCGTGATGGGCAACTGCGGCGTCGGCTTCGCGCCCGTGCATCGCGGCCAGGAGCGCGCGCTGATCGAAATCATGGAGTCGGTGGAGGACATCCCCGGCACCGCGCTGCACGAGGGCATTCCGTGGGGTTGGGAGAGCTTCGCCGAGTATCTCGCCGCGATCGACACGCCCTACACCATGGACGTCGGCGCGCAGGTGCCGCACGTCGCGGTGCGGCACTACGTGATGGGCGAGCGCTGCTATGACGACGCGACGCCGGAGGACATCACGCGCATGGCGGCCATCACCCGCCAGGCGCTGCAGGACGGCGCGTTGGGCTTCACCACCTCGCGCTTCTACGGACACCTCGACAAGTTCGGCAACGAAGTGCCGGGCACCCACGCCGCCGCGCAGGAGCTGATGGCGCTCGGCGAGGTGCTGGCCGAAGTGCCACACGGTGCCATCGAGATCATTTCCGATCGCACCCAGGACGCGGAAGAGCAGCGCTGGATTGAATGGCTCGCGCGACGCACCGGCAAGCCGGTCACCATCCTGCATACCGCGCGCATCGGCCAGGGCATCTTCGACTTCGCGGCGCGGCTGAACGCCGAGGGCCTGCGCGTGCGGCCGCAGGTCGGCGCGCGACCGGCGTCGATCCTGATGAGCCTCGAAGGCACGGTGAACCCCATGCGGCAGTTCCCGTCCTACGCGGCCATCCGCCACCTGCCGATCGAAGAACAGCGCCGTCAGCTGCTGGACCCGGCGTTCCGCGCCCGAGTGCTCGCCGATACGCCCAAGGTGCCGCGCGACCAGACCACCGCCGACATGGTCGGTGGCTGGGACAAGATGTTCATCCTGCCGACCGATCTGAGCTACGAGCCGTCCTTCGACGACTCGGTCGCCGGCATCGCACGGAAGCGCGGCATCCACGTGCGCGAGGCGCTGATGGACGTGATGGGCGCCGGTCGTCCGCTG
>JAIEQK010000310.1 GCA_019747795.1 Gammaproteobacteria bacterium
CGGGCGCCACCTCCGGCGGCACCATAGTGTCAGCCGGCGGAGCGCCTGGCGGCGCGCCCGGAAGCGCGGGCTGCGTGCGCGAGAGCGCCTGGCCGCCGGCGCCCATGCCGCCGCCCATCAGCGCGCCGATGAAGGCCGCCTCGCCCACGCCGGACAGCAGCTCCTGGTTCTGGTCGTACACCGCCTTGCCGATGTTGCTGACCACTTCCTGAAGCGCTTCCGTGCTGCCCTCCAGGCCCGCCTGCTTCGCGCCCTCGATGGCGATGCGGCGGAGCATGGGCTTGGTAGCGAACTCGCCCACCACAGCCTCGCCGAACGCCTTCTTCAGCGCCGGCACCTGGCGCATGAGGTTCGAGATCGGCAGCGTCTCCAGCACCGCGTTGACCACGCCGACGGCCTGGGCCGTCATGGCCGCGTCCTCGGGCGAGCCCGCGACCTTCAGCAGCTCGTCGTAGGAGAAGCCCGACTCCAGCAGGTAGGTGGTGCCGAACGCCGCGGCGTTGGCGCCCGCCATCCCGGCGGCCGCGCCGCCCGCGACACCAGCGGCCATGCCCACGGCCAGGTTGGGCGTGTTCTCGCCGATGGCGCGCGCGAACCAGGCGCCGCGGGTGCGCGGATCGGCAATCAGCTCGGTCCACGGCCGGCTCACCAGCTCGGGCGCGCGCTCCCACTGCGGGTTCCGCTTCAGCACGTCCTCGGCGTACTTCGTGATCTCGGCGCCGCCGGCCTTGATCGCGGCGGCCGGCGCTTCGCCGGTCAGCAGGCCGAACGTGGGGCTGGACTCGATCGTCTCGCGCGCCTTGCCGATCTGCTGCTCGACCCACGCCTCGCGCTTCTTGGCGAGCGCCGCATCCAGCACCTCCGGCGGCGGCTCTGCGCCTGGCACGTCGGCGTAGGCGGGCTCAGCCAGGACGGACTGCTTGCGCCACTCCTTGGCCGCTTTCTCGCGCTCCTCGGGCGACAGCTGGACGCGGCGCTGCGCCTCCTCTGCCACGTTGTCGCGGAACACGCGCCCGTAGAAGTCGCGCGTCGGCCCCATGACGGAATCGAACGCGCGCCCGGCCGCTTCCATGCCGCGGCCGATGCCCTTTATCGCCTGCACGCTGCCCTGCGCGAGCGCGGGGCCCAGGTTGCCGGTGAAGCCGTCCTCGACGCTCCGCGGCGCCAGCTCTTCGAGGTAGGCGCGCTCGATGGCCTGGCCGGTCGTCAGGCCGCGCCGCACGCGCCCGGACAGCGAATTCGGATCGGTCAGCGGCTGTTCATCGACGACGGACCACGGGTCTTCGTTCTCTTCGTACTGCTGCCTGATCCACGACGCCTCGCGATCGATCTGCGGGTGCTCGCGGAGCATGTAGTCGACTTCGGCGTCGTCCACCGTGTCGTAGGACTGGAACGGCTGCCCGGTGTCGGGATCGACGTCGTTCGAGCGGCGCGCGATGTCCTGCGCTTCCTCGGCCGAATACTTCTGTCCGCCATACATGGTGGGGATGTTGGTCGGCCGGCCCTCGTTGATGTCCGGGTCTGTGACCGTCATTTCGAGGTGCGTGGAGATCGATCCGTCCGGGTTCATCACCACGGGACGGCCGTTCTTCATGCGGCCGATGATCTGCGGTTCGAGCGGTCCTTCGCCGACGACGTCCCACTCGTTGACGGCCATTTACTCCACCT
Organism: Gammaproteobacteria bacterium; assembly: GCA_019747795.1. Taxonomy (GTDB): domain Bacteria; phylum Pseudomonadota; class Gammaproteobacteria; genus JADJYF01. The sequence continues at coordinate 1,669 of JAIEQK010000310.1, forward strand.
GCACCGGCTGGCCGTTGATCAGCGTCCACACCTGGCCATTGCGGAAGCGCGTGCCGACGCCTTCCTTCAGCTGGCCGACCATGGCGTCGGGGAGGGTGGCGCCAGGCTGCGCCGCGCCAGGCTGGGCGGCCGCGGGCTGTCCCGGCGCCGGCCCCGGCGTCGTGGGCGGGATGCCCAGGTGGCGCTGCTTGAAGTCCTGGACCATGGCCGTGATCTGCTCGCGCGCCTGCGCCAGGCGCTCGGGATTCCGCGCCACAGAAGAGTCGATCATCTTCGCGGTGATGGCCTGCTCGTAGGCCATGACGGCGCGCATCGGGTCGTTGTTGCGCCCGCCGATCGCCTTCGCGCGCTCGGCCGCGCCGCGCGCGTAGCGCTGCTCGCGAGTCTCCCCCGCCTTGGGGGGGCCAGCAAACGCCTCGACGTCCTTTATCAGCGCGCTCTGCCCGCCGCGCTCGGAGCCCTTGAAGGTCGGGGTGAGGCCGCGCTGCGGACCCGCCGGCGCGGCGCCGGCGGGCGCCGGGTCAGCGGGCGCTGCGCCGCCTTCAACCGTCACCGGGCGCATGGTTTCACCGCGCACGGCATAGAGCCCGCCGTCGTCGCCCACCTTGTAGGCCGGCGCGCGGCGCCTCTCGGCGCGGTCTTCACGGGCGATGGCGCGCTCTTCGGCGCGGTCCTCCCGGTCGATCAGGCGCTGCTCTTCGGCGTCGCGCTCGCGCTGCTTCCGCTTCTCCTCGATGTACTCCTTCGGGTCGGCCATGTAGCTCGCCATGCCGGCCACCTGCTCCAGGTCCAAATCCTTCGCTACGCGGCCGTTTCCGAAGTCCAGCGTGAACTTCTTCGTCGCCGGGTCGCGGTTGATCACCACCTTGTTGCCGTCGGGGTATCGCTCGTTGTACAGGCTTTCCAGGCCCTTGTAGTCCTCGCCGTCGGTGGCGATCAGCCGGCCCATCACGTCGTCCAGCTCGCGCGTGAACTGCTTGTGCTCCTGCTCGTCCTCGGCCTCTTCCAGGCGGATGTTGCCCAGCTTCATGCTCTGGTCGTGCGACTGCTTCGCGCGCCCCTCTCGGTCCTTGGCCCGGAGCGCTTCTTCGCTCGCGCGCGCGTCTGCGTTCTGCGCGCGGATCTCGGCGTTCGCCTTGTACTGGTCGTCCACGCGCTGGCGCTTCTGCCGGTCAAGATCGTCCAGGCCCTCGCTCAGGCCGCGGGCCGCACCTGCGATAAGGTAAGGAGTAGAAAAGCTCATAGTGTCATCAGCCGCCCGGCGGCGCCCCCTGAGTCATGCCGTAAATCTGGATGCCGGTCTTGATCAGGTCGCCAAGCCCGCCCCCACTGGTCTGCGCCTGCTCCTGGGCGAAGTTGCGCATGTCCTTCGAAATACCACCGAACGCCGCGGCGCCGGCCGTCAGGCCGTTGCCCGCCACAGACAGCATGTTCGCGCCCGCGTCGTAGCGCCCGGCGCCGTACTCCGCCGCGACGCCGCGCCGCTTGAACGTCTCGGATTCGGCGTAGCGCCGCTCTTCGCGCCGCTTGTCCTGCTCTTCGACGTTCGCGCGCGTCATGGCGCCGGCGCGCGCGGCGGCCTCGGCCAGGGCGTTCGAACCCAGCGCCGAGATCCCGGACCCGGACCCAGGGGCGATGCCATAGCGGCCCAGGTCGCGCATCAGCGACTGGCGCGCGATGCCGAACTGCCGGCCCACTTCGCGCGAGGCGGCGCCCCTCATGTTCGTGATGCCGCGGTAGTCCGGCGCCAGGCCGCGGCGCGCGGTCGCCAGGAATCGATCCTCGATAGGCTTCCCCGCCTTCAGCCAGCGCGCCATCTGCGACCGGCCCTTCATGCGCAGGTCTTCGTAGATGGTGCCGGCCTTGTTCAGCAGCTCCTTCTGTTTCTCCAGGGTCTGCCTGGAGAGATCGAAGGCTTCGTCAGCGTCGCCGTCGCCGCCGCCGCCGCCGCCGCCCAGAATCTTGTCAATCGACATCGCCAAGCCCTCGCACAAAGTCCTCGAACGGTTCGTCGTTCAAGAGATCCAGCCGAATGTCCAGGGACACCTCGCGCATCCACTCGTAGCCACCGACAATGCCCGCGCTCGCGATCGCCACCTCGCCGACCAGGTCGCGCAGCACATACGCGAGGATGAGGTGGTCCTTGCCGCCCAACTCGATCAGCTTGTTGCTGTCCAGCCAGGCGTTGATGCCCATGCGGACCAGGATGTGCAGCGCGGCGAAGTGCTCCTGGTAGAACGGATCGACCGCCAGGTGCAGCAGCGCGCCCTCGAAAGCGCGGTTGATGTCGTCGGCTGTCACCGGCCTGTCGCCGTCCACCAGGTCGTCCCACACCTGGCACAGGGACGAGAACGTGGCGACGAAGTCGATCGCCGGTCGGTAACCCTTCAGGAAGTAGTTCAGCCGCTCGGTCTGGAACTCGGGGCTTGCCATCACCGCTTCCCGACCACGCTGGCTTCGCCGCTCACGAACGTATTCGAGCCCGTGACACCCAGGCGGATGCCGTCGAGCACGCTCGTCGGGGAGGCGGTATCGAAGTCGACGATGCCGCTCACGGACACCGACGCGCCTATGCCGGTCAGCGTCAGCTCGCCGCTAGCGGCCCACACGTCGCCGCCAGGTATGGCGGCCGCAATGGCTCGCTTGAAAACGATCAGCCCAGACAGAGAATTCCCTGAGCCGCCAATGTTGGCTCGGAAGCCATTGCCGGAGAAGTTGTTCGTCGGCAGAACGCCGTTGTTGACCGTCGCGCTGCGCGACACGTAGCTGGCGGTCTGCCAGCCGCCCTGGCGTCTGAACTGAATCAGAAGATCGTCCGTGCCGCTCAGCTTCACGCCGTTGAGGATGAGATCGACTTCGTAATAGCCTTCGCCGCTCAGGCCGGTCGCCCCCAGAGTGATGGGGGCCGCGCCAGATAGGCTCTGGTTCTGCACAAAGGACTGGAACTTGGCGTCCTTCTGCGTCGCCGGCGGGCTCGCCGCATAGGTGTAGCTGATGAGGCGCCACTTCCCGGCCAGGTACTCGTAGAACACTGCCACGTCGCCGGCCGCGGTGGTGATGTGCAGGCCGCCCGGCAGCACCAGGTCAGTCGCGTGGTGGAACAGCCGGGCCGCGCCGTCGAACTGGAAGACCACGATCGAGCCGACGCCCTTCGTGTTCATCGTGTTGATCGTGGCCGTGCCGGTGATGTCGAAAATGTTGCCGGGGATGTCGATCGCAAGCGCCGATGCGCTGGCGACGTCCGCCCCCACCTGGAACGAGACAGACCCCGTGAAAGCCCCGCCGCTCGAAGGCATCGACGCGGCCTGGGCGGCGATGATGTCCAGGATGTCCTGCGCGGTCAGGCGGACGGACAGCGCGGCGCCGGCGGTGAACGCCAGCTTCGAGGTGCCTTCCTGCGCGCGCACCGCGGTGAGCGAGTCGTTCGTGCGGCTGGTGACCTTCATGATCTCGAAGGTCTTGTCCGGCTTGATGACGAACAGCTTGAAATACTTGCCGCCCGCCGTGCTCGGGAACTTCAGATTGCCGTCACCCGGCGTCATGGAGAACGTCGCCGGGTCGTCGACGTTGTTGATCGAGCCGACCAGCAAGGACTTGGCGACGTTGGTCAGATTCAGATCGGTGATGGCCATCAGTCCTGCACCTGCTCCAGAAGCTCGTTGTAACGGGCCGCGAGCGTGTTCAGATCGCTCACAACCTTGTTGTAGTCGGCGGCGGTGGGAGCCGGGCCAGCGGCGTCGAGCAGCACAGACGTCAGGCCCGCGCGCTGCGCCTTGCGGCCGCGGCGGCCGGCGATGATCTCGACCACGGTCTGGATGCGGCTTGCCCAGCCTTCCGTCAGCTCAGTGCGACCGATGCCTGGCTTGACCGCACTCATCGGGCGGCCAGCTCGCTCATCGTCGGCGCCACCTGGACGCTCTGCACCTTGACGTTGCCGGTCATGCGGATCTCGTGCACGCCGTGGTCTTTGCCGTCCGGGAGGCGAAACGGCAGCGAGGCGGAAACCTGGGTGCTGTAGATCAAACTCCCATCCCCGTACAGCTCGAAGGTGAGCCTATTCAACTCCCCGCTGAGCATGTCCGTCAGCTCGTCGTCGCCGATTGCCAGGTCGCCGATCGCCGCCTCGCCGATCTCGCCGAACAGGTCGCCCACCTCCATCGCGCCGGTCGGGGTGCCGGCGATCACCGCGGCATTCGCAGCCTCGGCCGCGGCATTGGCCGCCGCGATGGCGGCCGACTCAGCCGCGTCCACGATGGGGTCGAACTCGACCTTGGCCGCCTTGTACTGCACGGGCATGGGCTCCACCCGCTTCAGGCTCCGCCACTCGAATATCTGGCGGTAGGCGTCGTCGGCGTCCCACTGGCTTATGCCGTCGTCGTTCACGATGTAGGCCAGGCCGGTTTCCGCATCGAACCAGGCGCCCGCGACCACGAAGTCGTTCGTGCTGATCGCCCCGCGCACGTCGCTTGGGTCGAAGATGATCGCGCCGCCCACCTCGGCCGAGACGGGCCAGAAGCCGTAGTAGCGGCCCTCGAACTCCATGGAGAACATCGAGTCGCTATCCACGCCGGTCTGCCAGGACTCGCGGTCGTAGAAAATCTCGGTGATGAGGCGCGTGCCGCCGACGGCGTCCATGGCCAGGCCGCGATCGGTGGCAAACAGCACCCCGAAGGCGCTGCCGCTGACGATTGAGCGCTTCGAGACGCAGGGGTAAACCTCTTTTCCGCGCTCCAGCGCCAGCGCCTCGGGGTGAAACCCGTTCAGGCTGTAGGGGATGGCCGTGGTCAGCGCGGACAGCGTCGACCCGTAGTTGCCCAGCCCCACGATCGGGAAGTCGGTCGTCTTCCGGTAGCGCGTCGGCCAGGCGTAGGGCGCGAACGGCTCCGAGAAACACAGCTCGTTCGTGCCCTCGCGGAACGCGGCGAAGAAGCCGCCAGGCATCGACACGATGCCGACCAGGTCGCCGGGCGGCATGTCCCAGGCCGATCCGACGATGTCGGGGTCTTGGGTGCGCAGGATCTCGCCCAGCTGCTCGGGCCGCTTCGTGTCGGTGTAGCTGGTGGTGGCGACCGGGATCTCATCCACGAACCGGTAGTCCTGGCCGTTGACGCCGGACAGCACGCGGTAGATGCGCTTCACCATGTTCGTCACGTTGTAGGGCGCGACGCGCGTCCAGGTGCCGCCGGCGGTGTAAACCTGGACCGTGGTCAGCGCCACGCGGAACATGGCGAGGATGACCGTGCCGGCGGTGTCCGCGGTCGTGCCTTCGTTGCCGCCGACGGATGCGTAGGTGATCGCCCGCGTCGTGGTGTTCACGCCGGTCAGCGTGACGTTGCCGTTGTAGCCGGCGCCGCCCAGGCCCGACACCACCACCACCTGGCCGACCGCCAGGCCGGACACGCTCTCCAGCACCACCGTCGCGACGTTGGCGTTTCGCGCGCGGGACACGGTGCGCGAGGTGCGGTTGACCGCGGCCGTCACCTGGCGCGTGCCGTTCAGATCAGTCATGCCGCCCACGCTCGCCAGCGTGACCCTGTGAAACTGCCGCAGCCAGTGCAGCGCCGAGCAGTAGACCGTCACGACGCCGGAAGCGTGCGTCGCGCCGATGATGCTGCCGGTGTTCAGCGGCGCGGTGTCCATGCCGGACAGCGGCCAAGAGCCATTGGGCGTGCCGCTCTGCACGCCGGACGGCGGCGACGGCGCCGACTCCCAGCCCCACGCATCGGCGAAGGTGTAGACGTATGCGCGGGTTTCCGTGGTGCCAGTGCCGCCGGACGGCGTGCCCAGCAACGGCGAAGTGATCGGCGGGTGTATCCCCAGCGCATAGAAGCCGCGCGGGTAATCGGTGGCCACGGCCTCGCCGTAGCCGCCGGGGTAGTTGTTCGATCCGTCGATGGTGTCGGTCTTCGCCGCGGACAGCTCCGCGTGCGTGACGCGCGGCTCACCGTCGCCGGTGTAGAACAGCTTCTTCGTGGTGTCGCCGGCGACGGGCCCGCGCACCGCGTTGACGTCAGCCGCCCAGTGCAGCCAGTAGTCCACGCTCAGGTAGGGCAGGCGGTAGATCGACTGGATCGCGCCCGGCTTGGTGAGCACCTGGATCAGCTTCGGCTTCTTCAGGGACTGGAGCACGCCGTTCCACAGCTTGCAGTTCACCGCGACTTGCGCGGCCGCCTGCGGCAGCATCTTCGGGTCGACGCGCGGCACCAGGCCGCCGAACGCTCGAATATCCCAGATCACTCAGGCGCCCTCGCCTCGGGATGCGCCGCCATCCACTCGGCGAGCGCCGCCGCGCGGCCGTTGCACGTCCTCAGCTCGCGCCGGGTCGCCCGCCACACCTGCACGATGTCCTCGGTCGTGTCGCCCGCCAGCACCGGCACCGGCTGCTGCGTCGCCAGGTGCGCCGGCGGGCGCAGCCACTCCGTCACCGTCTTCGTCTGCACAGGGGCCGGCGTCCCGCAGGCAGTCATACAGCTCGCCAGGCATGCGAGTATCGAGAAACGCGCGAACGTCAGGACGCTCTCGCGCCAGCGCTGCGCGCGCCTGCTCGCCGCGGTCGTGCTCGCGGACTGCCGCGCGGGCGGCCGCTTCGGCGGATGCCAGGGCGCGATCTGCGTCTTCGCGCTGAGCCTTGAGCTGGCCGATGGTTGCATCTTTGGCCTCCAGGTTGTCGCGGGCGGTCTGCATGGCCTGGGCGTGCTGCGCGGCCTCGGCGGCGCGCGCCTGGCGCTGGTGTTGCCAGTCCCACGTCACGTAGGCCGCGATGACGATCAGCGCGACGGTGGCGTAGGTCTGGAACGGGACCATTACGGCGTGATCACATGCGGGTGCACGACGCCCTGCTCCACCAGCCACCGGATCGTGTTGCTCGTGGTGCTGTAGGCGACGGCGTAGGACATCAGGGCGGAGGCCAGCAGAATCACCAGCGTCTCCACCACGCGAGAGCGCTTGTTCTCCATGCGGGTGATGTGTAGCTCGGCCCATATCTTGTCGAGGTCGCGGCGGATGTCGCCGATCTCGACTGAGTTGGACTCGCCCACCGACTTCGCGTTGGCGATCGCTTCGACGGTGCGCAGCGGATCGAGGCGCGGCACCTGGTTCTCTACGCTCATGGCTGGCTTCCTTCAGTGCTTGATTCTGGCGGCGACACCACGCGCAATTCCGTCGTGGTGTCTCCAGATCCGAAGTCAGCGGCCAGCGCCGGGCGCTTGGCCTTCAGGTAGTCCATGTAGACCTTCATGAAGGCCGGGTAGGCCCAGCTGACGAAGAGCGAGTGCCCGAGCGCGCGGTCGAGCGGCCACTGCGCCACCATGACCGTCACCAGCATCGCGCACGGGAAACAGAAGGCGGCCGCCAGGATGCGAAGCTGCCACTTGCCGAGCTTCGGTTTGCCGGCCCTCTTTCGTGCGTCCTTCGCCAATTCGACGTGCGCGTGCGCGACGAACGGCGAGACGACGTAGGCGCCGAAGTAGGTGGCCATCGCCGCCAGGTCGATGCCCATCTGCGCCAGGACGGTGTTCAGCGCGGCGAGCGCCGCGGCGATCTCTTGCAGCCACTGCGCCATGGTCAGTCCTCTTCGATCAATCGAACCAGAAGTTTCGCCTTGACGTATTCGAGAATTCCCAGCCTCGTGAGGATGTTCTGAGATTTCGACCAGAAGACGTTCACTTCGTCGTCTTTGGTCACGAACACGACAACCTCATCGGGGTTCGTCGCCAGCACTTTTCGCAGCGTATCTCCCGCGCACCTCTGGAAGTCTTGCTTGTAGACCTTCAATTCGGCGCTCATGGTCAGCCCTCGCAATGCCGGCGGTAGTTCGCCAGCCAGTCTTCGACCGTGCCCTTGCCGTGCACGGTGTTGTAGAACTGCTTCCAGTAGGCCGCGAGGCCGGGCAAGTCGTTCGCCGCTGGCAGCGCGCGCGGCGCGCGGAAGTAGAGCAGCCGGCACGTCGCGCACGCGAAGCCGATGTCGCGGATCAGGTGCTCCGCCGGCGGGTAGCCCGAGTAGCGTTTCGGCACCATGGCCATGTAGGCGACCATCACGGCAGAGCGCGAGCGCGTGAGGCCAGGCGCGGTGTTGCGCAGGAAGTCGTAGTACGTCTCGGGCTCGATGCCCCACCAAGACAGCGCGGGCCCGCCGTACTGCTGCACGGCGTCGTAGCCGTCGCCCTCGTGCGCACCGGTGCCCCACACCAGGATCTCGGCCGCCTCCGACCACAGGCCCAGCTCCTGAAGCACCGGACGGACGATCAGCTCGCGGACTTGCTTGCCTTCTACGCGGTCACGGGACATGGGGCCTCCTGGGGGCGCGGGTGCAGTGGATCGCTTGTTGAGCAGGGCCTGGTGGATTTCTAGACGTGCGACGGCTCGACCCCCATGCTGACCAGCGCGTTGTAGGCGTCGATCACGGTGCCGGTGTTGATCACGTTCTGCCTGGACCGGAAAGCCAGGCGGTCGCAGAAGCTGATCAAGTTCGTCATGCTGACGGCGTCGAGCAGGAAGTGGTGGTAGTTCGACGCGATTTGCCCCTGAGTCGCCAGCGCGTCGATGAACGGCGCCACCAGGTTCGTGCCGGTCGACGTGATGTCAGATCCGGAGTCGGTCTGAAGCGCTACGGGGAACGTGTTGATGTCGCTTACCGTGGCGGCGAAGCCCTGGCCGGCCGCGCCGAGGCCGCCCGTGCTGTGCGACACCGGATTCCGCGGGATGAAGTTCGACGCACTGGCGCCAGTAGAGCCCAGCACCAGCGACACCGACGCCACCTCGCCCGACGCCTTGAGCTGGCGAAGCGCCTCCTCCACCCAAACGTCGATAGCGCCCTGATTCACCGCGATGTGCTGGTAGCCGTTCAGGCCCCACTGCTTCATCAGCGCTTGGCCGGCGCGGAAGTCCGCAAGAATTGCGCTCTCGTTGGGCGCAGAGCCAGCGTAACGGTATCCGAAGTTAGCCGGGGTTCCGCCGCTAGTCAGATCAATGGTGTTCACGCCCGCGCAGGAATCCTCCTCGGTCAGGTGCACGGCGAAGGCCGTCGTCGAGGTGTTGCGCAGCCAGTACGTCTGTCCAGCGACCAGAGGCGCCGGGAGAGCGTTCGCGGCCGTGGTGTTGAAGAAGGTAACCGGGTAACCCTGGTTGCCGTAGAGGTTGGCGCCGACGACGCGCGTGATGCCGTGCGTCGCGGAAGTTGTGATGGTGTCCGAGTTGGTATCGACGCTCGAAATCGAGCCATACCGGTTCTGCGCAAGGTAGAAGCCGTAAGGCCCCAGAAGCCGTGCGCCGGCGTTGCCACCATCGAACGGGTTGGCGTGCGCTTGTAGGCAGATCGCGTGCCCGCGCGCCTGGAGGTTGAGCAGGTCTTCGACGGTCGCGTACCCCTGGCGGACGACCTGTAGGTATCCAGTCAGCACGAAAAGCGAAGCCTTCAGCCCAAACGCTTCGACGATGTCGATCATGCTCATCGGCGTGTTGGCTGGGATCACAACGCCGCTCGCGCCGTTGAAGGGCGATCCGATCGACATGCGCTTTGCGATCTGGTCCCTGGTGCAGTCGTCGAAGCGCACGTAGGCAAAGCCGCGGCCGCCCGAATTGGTGTAGACGGGGCCGATCTGAAATCTGTCGCCGACCTGCATACCCAGGCGCACCGACGTGCCGCCGTAGACAACGGCCGTGGTTGCCACTGCCGTCAGCGGGCGGTCCCACACCACGGCCGTTGAGCCGTTGGTAAGCTGAGCGTTTCGCACCTCGCCGCTGGAGAAGCGCAGTCGGTAAGGATTGGACGTGCCAGCGAAGTTCGCGTTGAGAGTGGCCGACAAGTCGCCCACGGCCGGCGCGCCAGTCAAAGTGAGACTGGTATTCGGCGCGGTATCGATCACTCGCGCCGAGTTCATGTTCGAGCTGCCGAGCGTAAAAGTGCCAGATACGCCAAGTTGCTGCTTGTGCAGGCTCAGCAATCTCCACTTGCCGTCTCGACGTGCCGTGAAGGTTCCAAAGACCTTGTTCGCCCAAGAGTTCCCAATTGCGGTCGCCGCGTCGTCGCTGGACATCTGCAGTTGGTACATGCCGTATTTTTCGCCGTCGGCAGTCGGATCGGCCTTGAACCAGAAATTCAGGTTGTTGAAGGTCGACGGCACGTTGGTTATCGCCGCGCCATTGGCCGAGAGGTTTGCGATGTACGAACCGGAAGACCCGGAGCCCTGTGGGATAGACGTGTAGATCGTCGGGCTTTCCGGCCACACGTCGACCGTCGACGGGGTGCCGCTCGCGCCGTTCGACCAGTCGCAAATCAGAGTGCCGCGCCCGTTGTTCTGGCGGGTCGGATCGAGCATCTGGTTCTGCTTGGCAAGGCCAACCAGAGTGTTAAGATTCAACTCGTCTCGGCCCCACGCCTTGCCGTCCCACCGGTAATTTGTGAGAGTGTCGGTCTCGAAAAACTCGTCGCCTCGCTTCAGCGGGTAAGGCGTAGGCGGCGTGGGCTTCGTGTCGGTCGACAGGCCAAGGTAGAAACGCAGGCCATTGAAGACGTCACTTGTGATCATGCGAGTGCTCCGGTTTTGATCGGCTCTTCACTGAAGGTGGGCATGGCGCCTACTCAGACTGCGCTGGCGTAAACGGTCGGGGTGGCGGAGTCGACAGCAGCGCTGGCCTGAATGCGAACGCGTGAGAGTCCTCGCGTGTCGAGATACAGGAGCGCAGTCGCGCCGGCGGCGAGGGTGACCGGCGCTCCGACAGCGCGGAGCAGCGGCGAAAGCGGCGTCGAAAAGTCGCCGCCGGCGCTCGCGATAGGAACCCAATTGGGCGACCCGGCGACCTGCACCGACAAGATGAACGCATCGAACGCCTGCGCCGCGTTGACGATCTCGATCAGTAGCTTCGTGAATCGGCCGACATCCCACTCGCCGATAAGCGTGTTGCCCGCCGCGGGGACCGTGACCGGCTGTGCGACGACGTTCTTCAGGGCCTCTACTTGGCTCATTGGCGTACCTCAAGCTGTTTGCCGTGCTCCAGGATCTTCGGAGACACAGCGAGATCGGCCCGGACCTTGATGCCCAGGAGCTGGAAGAAGTTAGCGAAGTGCCGCGAGGCGCGGACGTAGTTGGGCGTGCGCTCGGAGTCGCGCGCGTAGCAGTTGTAGAGCACCCATTCCCGAAGCGGCGCGGCGTAGACGTCGCCCGCCTGGAGCGCGTCGTTCTCGTCGGTCAGCTCGGTCGGCACCAGGAAGAGCTTCGCTTCCACGACCCAGGTGCCGGACACCACCGGGTAGACGTAGAAGTCGCGCGGCGTCTCCTCGTCGTAGACGTAGGTGCGCACGTACTCACCGGTGCGCGTCGACCAGAGCGGATCGGTCGCGTCCATCGGCTCGCGCGGCGAGGGACCGACGATTGCACGGCCAGGCGTCGCGCCGTCGGCGCCCATGTTCCGGAGCAGGCCACCCAGGCGCGCCACGGTCGCGGGCAGCGTCTGGCGGGACAGGCTGGGCGCCAGGCTGAAGTTCTGGATCGAGCTGAGCGCGTCCGGCCGCACCAGCGCGAGCGTGCGCTGCGCGTCGTTCACCCAGCGCAGGTGATGCTCCTCCAGGTAGGTCACGTACTGGCGATCTTCCAGCACCTCGGCGGCCGCCTGCTTGATGTCGAGCACCTGGAGCGCCATTAGAAGTAATACCCCATGGTCTTGCGCTTGCGCTGGTGGCGGCGGTCCTGCCACTTCGCGATCGCCATGCTCTTCGCCTCTTCGATCGCCTCCTCGAAAAGCGCGCCGAGCGCGACGCCTACCTGCTCATTGGTCCACTGCTGGTCGGGCATCATCTTCAGCCGCGCGGCCGCGCCCTGGCCGATAGCCTCGACGTAGTCGAGCAGCACGTCGTCCAGCGTCGGCGAGCTGAGCGCGGGCTGGAGGATCTGCGTGACGCGCAGATCGTTCGTCACCGCGACAGTCGGATAGGGCACCAGGCGCACGCGCGTGGGCGTCGTCATGGTGAAGTAAGCGGGCGCGCCGGTCGCGGTGCGCCACTGCGTCGAATAGTTCTCGGCCAGCCACTCCGGCGTGCGCAGGAACAGCGGCTCGCCGGCATGCTCGATGGGGATCAGAACGCTCGCCAGGTAGGCGCCGGCCGGCGGCGCGACCTGGTACTCACCCGCGGCCACCTCGTCGGTGACCGTGGTGAACAGCTGATCGGCGCGCCAGTAGGAAGACCGCGCGCAGAAGTCCCGGATCGCGTGCAGCAGCTGGCGCTCTGCCACCGGGATCGGCGCCCCCGGACAGTGCGGCAGCACGTCCGGGAGGAAGTCTTCCAGCGTCGCCACTTAGGCGCTCGCGGCCTGAAGCTCGGCGATGCGCTGAAGCAGCTTCAGCGTGCCGCGGCGCTGGTCCAGCGTCTCGCCGTAGTTCTCTTCGGCGTACTGGGCGAGCTGCGCGTGGTTCTTCGGATCGGTCACGCCCGGCAGCGCGCGGCCGTAGGCCATCCACACGTCGCCGTCAGCGGTGGCCGGCGGGATCTCGGGGAGCGCGCCGCCGAGCGCAGACGCGGGCGCCAGGCCGTCGTCGTCATCCTCGCCGGTGTAGGCGTCGCCACCGTCGTCGGTGTCGTCGTCGTCCACGTATTCGGTGCGGATCTCGACCTGGCCGGCGGCCATGCGCGGCGCCTGGTCGTCGTCGTCGTATTCGGTCCAGCCGTAGGCTTCGGTCGCCAGCGCTTCAGCCTCTGCGCCGTAGGGCGCGAAGCCCTCGCGGATGGCCAGCAGGCGGCGGATGTCGGCCTCGTGGGTCACATCGCAAACCATCACGCCCTTCTCGTTCGGCGCGAAGTCGTAGACGCGCGTGATGCCGCGCTTCACCTGGACAGGATCGGGCAGGTTGCGCAGCAGGCGGCCGCCCAGCGGCAGCTGGAAGGGTTCCTGGTGCGTGAGGGATTGGATCAGCATGTCGTTCTCCGGTTGGTGGGGGGAAACGGCAAGGGGGCGCCGGAGCGCCCCCCCGCCATCATCAGTCGTCGTAGCCCGCCGGCAACGCCATCAGGTAACCGCGGATTGCCTTGGACGCGGTGCCCGCGCCACCGGTGGTGGCGGTGGCGACCACGATCAGGTCGGTGTCGGACGGCGCGTAGGCCGCGGCGAGCGCGGCCTGGAGCGCGTTGCCCAGACGCTCGCGACCGACAGCGCGCGCGGTGGTCGAAGCTGCGATGAAGCAGTCCGTGTCCACCACGGTGCCGACGGTGGCATCGGTCGCGGTGTCGTCCTGGTAGAGGCCGACGTCGTAGACCAGGTTGGCGCCGGAGTCCATGTCGGGCCAGTCGATGACCAGGTCCCACGCGATGTACTGCTTGGGGAGCTTGCACAGCTTGAGCTGGTCGTTGGTCGCCCAGGCGGCGGTCATGGTGAGAAGGAACGGCAGGAACACGGGGGAGCCCACGGCCTGCGCGCCGACGTGCGCCGGGCGATTCCGGCGAGCAGCGTTTGCGACAAAAACAGCCATTTGAAAATCCTCTCGATTGAGAGCGGGCCACGCGGCCCGCCCTTGTGGTTACAGGGTCAGGCCAGGGCTCAGCCCGGATCGGCCGCCGCGGTGTCCATCGCCATGACGCCGTAGTCCTGGCTGTTGAACCGCGTCTTCTTGACGCCGAAGATCGAGCTGGTGGTGATCACCACCTGGTTGCCGCGGTCCTCGGTTTCCTCGTTCCAGTCGAAGCGCAGGTTGGTGCCCGGCGAACCGAATGCGCACACACCCGCCTGTTCGCCCAGGAACAGGTTGCGAGCCGCCGCGACGTTGGCGCCCGCGCCGTAGTCGGTGAAGCGCAGCACGTTCTTGTGCTTGTGCAGGACCACGTTCGCGAGCATGCCCAGGCCGCCCTTGAAGATCGGGTTGTTCCGACCCTCGGAGGTGGCTGCGGCCTTCTGGATCTCCAGCCAGCCGCCGGCGCCCGACTCGATGCGCAGGTCGTAGGCCACGTAGGTGTGCATGAGCAGGACGAAGTGCTCTTCGCCCTCGATCATGATCGGCTGGAGCTGGGGAAGCTCCTCGGTGCCGCCGCCCATGGTCTCGGCCTTGGTGGACGCGCGCTCCACCAGGTTGCGGGTCATCTTGCCGGCGGAGGTCAGCGTCGCCTTGGACGTGCCGTCGCCGTACATGATGTGGTTCGAGTCCGGCGCCTGGAGGCTGTTGTTCGCGAAACCGGTGTAGGTGTTGCGGAACAGGTAGCCCGGATTCTGGAAGCCGGTCGTCGCGCCCGGCGTCGGGCCGGACAGGTAGATGAAGAAAAGCTCGTCGAACAGGCGAGCCCACCACTCGGACTGGCGGCGACGCGCGATGTTGCGCAGGTTGTGCACCGTGCGCTTGCGGGTCATCCGGCCGCCGGTGTTCACGCCACCGCGCATCTGGTCGATGTAGACCTGGTCGGTGTAGAACTTGAGGTCTTCTTCCTGGCCGCGCAGCGTGTCGTCGCCTTCGACGGGCTGCATCTTCATCTGCATGGACAGATCGAAGCTGATCTGTTCGCCGGCTTCGGACTCCAGCTGCGTGAGCATCTGGATCGGGGTGCTGGCGGTTTCGCCGGCGCCCATGAAACGCTTCGACCAGTAGCTGATCTTGGCGGTGTCGACCGCGAGGAACGCGGAATAGCGCTTTACGGCCTTTGCGTCATTGAGGCCAATGATGGTGCGAGGCATGAGTATTTCTCCACTGGCGCCTAGCCATCGGTGGGGTACTCATGCACACCCGGTTTTTTCAAAGCCGCGCACTCTTGCGCGCGGTTATTTCGGGACCGTCAGCCCTTTGCTGATCGGGTTGGGTCGCTCTTTCGGCGACACCTTCACGGGGATCGACCGGTCAGCGTCCACCAGGACGCGGACATCGGCGCCGCTTCGCTTCTGGAAGGTGATGACGATGCGGCCCTCGTCTATCACCAGGGAATCGCCGAACGGGACATTGAGCGCCAGCATTCGGCGATCGCTCTATCAGTGCCGGACCGTGCCGAAACGGCGCTCGGCGTCGGGCGTCAGTCGCGCGATCCGCGCTTCCACCTCCAGCGGATCGAGATTCGGATCGCCCAGCAGCGCGTCCAGCTCGGCGAACTCGTCCGCACTCAGCTGATCGTCGCTCTCTGCGGCCGGCGGCACGTCCACCAGCGTGCGCGGCGCCCTGGACTGGGCATCGGCCTGCTGCTTGGCGCGCCTCGCGATGGCCTCGCGCTTCTGTTTCTCGGGGTCTGGCTTGGCGTCCTCCGCCTTCGGCGCGGTGCCGCCCAGGTTGAACTTCGTGCGGATGGCCTCCGATGCCTGGCGAAGCACCGCCGCGCCGGACAGAGCGGGGTTCTCGCGCGCGAGCAGCTTCACCTGCGTGTTCAGGGCCTCGAAAAGCACCGGGTCTTTGTCGCGCGCGAAGACGGCGTTCTCCGGGCGCGACCAGAAGCGCTTCTGCTGGGCGTCCCACACGGCCTCGGCATGGCGCACGGCCTGGTGCGCGGCGTGCTCCAGCAGTCGCTTGTCGGACACCAGGTCGGCACGCTTGTCGGAGAGCTTGTCGCTTTCCTCCAGGTACTCGTCCTGGCCCAGCTCGCCCTTGGCGTAGCGGTCGCGCAGCGCGGTCTTCTCGGCTTCGAGGGCCTTCAGCTCGGCGGTGATCTCTTCGAGCCGCTTCGGATCGGCGCCGTAGTCGGGGATGACGCTCTCGTCTTCCTCGTCCTCGGGATCGGGCTCGGCCTTTTCGTCCGCGGGCGGCTCGTCAGCCTTCGCGGCCTTGGCAGGGGGCTCGTCTTCGGCGCCCTCATCCGCGTCGTCCTGGCCTTCGGCTTCTTCGTCCTCCTCGTCTTCCTCGTCCTTCGGCAGCTCGCCAGCGTCGCGCAGCGCCTCCAGCTCCTCTTCGCTCAGGGCGCCCAGCGATTGAATGTTGTCCGGGTCCATAGGTCCTCGCTTACGCGGCGATGGGTGCCGCAGGTGGTGTAGTAATGGCCTGCTCTTCGCCGGCGATCGTGTCGTTCACATACGCGATCAGCTGGTCCATGACGGCAGCCATTTGAGGGTTGATGATGATGTCGGTGCTGGTCTGCATGGCGGCTTGCAGGTTCTGCACGCCGGCGGCGATCGCCTGCTGCTTCTTCAGCAGCGCTTCGGCGCGCGCGGTGAGCGCCTGGTTCTCGGACAGCGCGATCTCCGCTTCCGCGGCGCGCTGCTGGAGCGCGGCGGCGGCGGCCTCGGCCTGTTCCTTCGCCATGCGCTGCTGCTCAGCCTCGGGACTGCCTTCCTGCGTCGGATCTGGCTGGCCGTTGATCTTGCGGATGCGGGCGACTATTTCGTCCTTGTTCGGCCCGTCCCACATTTCCATCACCAGGTCGAGCATGTCGAGCGCGACCTTGGCGCCCGCCTCGCCCATCTGCGTGAAGTTCGACAGCATTTCGAACAGCTGATCGAACATGGCCTGGCGCGCGTTCTTCCGGTAGTCGGCCAGGTCCACCACGAAGTCGGCCTTCGTGGCCGTGATGTCGTTCTCGACGGTCGGCTCGCCGTTCGGCCCCACGCCCACCACGTCGTTGATGGTCATGAATTCGGTCGCGCCGCGGTCGCTGGTCAGGCGGATGATCTTGGGCGCGCTGTAATACTGCTCGATCAGCGACAGCCGGATCTCGCCTTGGAGCTGGAGCGCGAAGGCGAAATTGTCGAACAGCTCCGTGGTGACCACGGCGCCCTCGTTCTGGCGCGCCTCGATGGCCTTGCCGCTGGTGGCGTTTGTCTCGTGGCCCAGGTTCTCGGTGGTAACGCCGCCGGCCTCGCGGATCATTTGCCGGTTCATGTTGGCGATTTCGATGTGCTGGGCGGCCACCGCGTTGTCGCGCGTGATCTCGAAGCGCTTGTTGCGCTTGACCGTGATCCAGCCGTCCGGCGCGGCCACCTCCTCGCGCGCCTCGTCGATGTCGTCGACGGCGCCCTCCTCAGCGATCACCTGCGAGGTGTTCAGGATGTGCTGCGCCTTGGACAGGCGCTTGTTCATGTCCTCCTGCGGGTCGCGCTGGTTGCGGATGGCGCCATAGCAGGCGCCGTCACGCTTCCGGCGGTAGCCCCAGATGGGCGTGAAGGGGAAGCGGTCGTGCTTGTAGGGGCTCGGCGCGTTGGAGAGCAAGCCGCCCTCGACGAAGATCGCGCACCACACTTCCATGCGGATCGCGTTGTAGACGCTGGCCAGGCCCTCTTGCACCATGCCCTGGTGCTGCTCGGGCTCGAACACCTGGCCGTCGGCCTGCGTGTACTCGGGCGCGAGCTGGTCGTGCACACGCACCACCTGGCGCGCCACGGCCTTGCGATACCAGCACTCCACCAGGCGCACGCGCTCGCGGCGGTTGCCCACCTGGCCACTGACGTCCTCGGTGTAGGTGGACGACGTGATGGCGCGGCCGGTGGAGTCCACGCGGTAGTAGAGCTGGACGTCCAGATCGTCGTCGTCGGTCGCGCCATACAGGTCGTGCGCGCGCGCCGCGGCCTTGATCATGCCCTCGGCGTCCGGGAAGTAGGCCACGGCCACATCCACGTCCGCCCAGCGCGAGCGGAACAGGTAGCGCGCGTCCGACATATCCGGCTCGGTGGCCAGGTGGTCGTACCAGATGTTGCGCCAGCTCTCAGAGCGCGTGTACAGCGGCTCCTTGGTTGGGTCGCCGCGCACGCCATCTTCGAGCCAGCCGATGCCTACGCGCGCGGTGTCGGCGAACGCGCGCGACCGGTGGAACTGCGCGTGGTTCACGTCGTCCGTGTACTTCAGCAGCTTGGTCTTCACCTCGGCCGGCTTGCGGTCGTCGTCCGTCCGCGGGTAGATATGCCAGTCGAACTTGGTCCGCTTCTGCGTGCCGATGATCCAGTCGATCACCGGCTTGATCATGTTGAAGACCAGCGCCGGCTGGCCGCGGCCCTCGATGACCGCGCGGTCGGAGTCGGCCCATTGCAGGCCGTCATAGAAGTCGTCGTCGATCGCCTGCTCGTAGCGGCCGGCGGCCTGGTCGGTGCGCGCCTTCTGCCACCAGTCCCGGATCATGCGGTAGTCGCGCTCATGCTCCGGCGTGCGGAACCGGCTCGGGCCGTCGCCGCCCTTGGCCTGCCTGGCCTGGTCGCCGTCGGGCACCAGGCCGCTGTAGATCGACCGTTCGACCCAGCTGGTGCTTGCGGCTTCGACTTCCATCAGAACGCGTGCATCAGGCCGCCGGCGGCGAGGGTGCCGCCCTGGTAGACCTTCACCTCGCCATCCACGGGGATGTCGGGGTGGCGATCATCCTTGACCATTTCGTACTCGAACGCTTCGAGCACCATCGGCAGGTAGTCGCCGATCATCTGGAAAATCTGCCGGCGCGCCTGCACGCCATCGCCCAGACCGATCATGTTCCCGATGTCCGCGGTGCGCTGGTAGCACCAGCTGGTCGGGTAGCCGTCCGAATTGCAGTAGCGCCAGGCGGTGGACAGCGGGATGACCCACAGCTTGCGGTCGCCCGACTTGCGCTCGTGCGTCGTGATGCACAGGCACGGCTCTTTCGAGTCCATGCCGTTCGCGTTGTAGCCTGCGCCGTCCGGGATGTAGCTGACGAACATCACCAGGTCGCCGCGACGGAAGGCGGTGCCGCCGGCTTTGCTCATATCGTTGCCTCGTTGAATTCGATCACGCCGGCACCCGCGCGCCCAGCTTGCGCCGCACCTCGGACGCGTAGCCGCGCACGAAGGACGGCAGCTTCTCGCGGCCGTAGCGGAACTGGCCGGTCAGCCACTCCTGGATGCGCGGGCCCTCTTCGTCCAGCTCGACCAGGCGCGCGGCGTCGCGCTGCCCTTCCAGGCGCGTGCGGATCTCAGCCACCACGCTGCGCGCGATGGTCGCGTCGTCGACCACCGGGCTCAGCAGCACCGGGCGGCGCAGCAGCGCGTGGGTCGCCATGACGCAGCCGCGCACGCGCTCCAGGTCGGTCACCTCGGCGGCCATGCCGACGGACAGGGTGAAGCCGACCAGGTCGATGCGATCGATCGGCTCTATCTTGCGAAGTTGAGACATAGTGGGGTGTCTCCGTTGAATTAGGCGGCAGTTTTGAGCTGCGAGCGCTCCGGCAAGGTCCGTGCGCGGGTGCTTCCAGCCATTGGGTGCATTGCCGCCGTCGCGGATACACCACGTTGCTAAACCCGCGTCCATTTCCGCTCGCTGTTCCTGCGGCTCGCCACCTGGCGGTGACCAGGTGGATACCTCGCAGTCGTCATGCCTAGGACGGCCAGGCCACACCAGACTTCATCGGGCGCACCGTGGGCTCGGCCCATCAGCGGCGCTTGCGCGCCCTTTACAGCTTCCCTCGATCTGGTTTCCCGACTCGAATCACGCGGCGCGCCAGTTGCGCTGCCGCTTCTTCTTCTCGCGGTCGCGCCCGTAGGCGCGCTCGTAGTGCCACTCCTGGCACAGCTGCCGAAAGGCGTCGGCGCCGTGAATGGCGGGGGTCTTGGCCGGGTTGTCCTTGAACGACTCCAGTCGCTCGTCCCAATCGCGGCGGTAGTTCTCCAGGTGCGCGATGCCGAGTGCACAGCCGCGCTCGCTGAAGCGCGAGGCGGGCAGCACCAGGCGCACGGCCTCGATGCCGTCCAGCACGCTCGGCACGCGCTCGACCACCTCGATGTTGCGCATGCCCAGGCTTTCGAGATACGTGCGCCGCGTCTCGCCCTTGGCCTGGCTCAGCTCGGACACCTCGATGTCGTGCGGCAGGTAGTGCGCGCCGTAGGTGAAGCCGAACTCCTCGCGCACCTCGCGCAGCAGGTTGACCCAGTACACCAGGCCCTCGGAGTGGCCCTCTTCGTAGCGCAGCCAGCGGTGCTCGCCCAGCGTGACGATGTACTGGTGCCACCAGATCGCGGTGCTGTCGTTCTTGCCCAGGTCCCAGGTGGTGTTCACCGGGATGCGCGGGTCGAACGGCAGATCGGGCGCGATGCGCTGCTGGCGGCGCAGCCACACCATCTGCTTGCCGTAGTAGGTGCCCTCGGTCGCGCCCTGGAATGCCTCCGGCGGCGTGCTCGGGTGCTCCCGGTACATGAGGTCCGATTGCGTCTCGAACTTCTTCGCGTACCAGGCGCGCTGGCCAGGCGTGAGCTTGATGCCCTCGCGCTTCGCCAGGTCCTTGAAGTAGGTTTCCACCTCGCGCGGCACCTGGACCGTCTTCGGGTTCAGGACGTTCTTGCGGTCGCGCCACCACGGGTAGAAGTGGAAGCGGAAGTCGAGCTGTGACAGCTCGGCGCCCGACTCCAGCCGCTTGCGCGCGCGCTCGGCGTACTCGTAGAAGTCGCCCTGGCGGCCCTCGGCCGTGCTCTCGATCGTGATGCGCTTGCCGACGTGCACGGTGTTCAGCGCGCCGGACCGGATTTCCTTGGCCTTGTCCGGGAACTTCGCGCAGATTTTGCCGTGCTCGGAAATGTGCAGCCATTGCAGCGTGCCGCCGCGCATCGAGGTGCCGCAGCTGATCCGCGAGCCGTGCGGAAAGGTCAGCTCGCGGGCGTTGTCTTCGGTGGTGGCGGCGACCGGCGCCAGGTGCGGGTGCTTCTCCAGCAGCCGGCGGACCACCCAGCGGATCTTGTCTTCGAAAATGCGCTCGCTGTCCTCACGCGTGTGTGCGATGAGGTGCGCGTGGAAATTCTCGCGCCAGATGCAGGCGTCCAGCATCTGGATCGCGGTCAGTGTGGTGTTGTGCGACACGAAGCCTTCGGCGATGTACGTGCCGGTGCTGGTCTGCAAATCGATCATCGTTTGCTCGGCCAGCGGCTCGATGGAGGTAATGGTCGCCCACCCCACGCCGCCGTTTCGCTTGCCCGGAAGCTCTCGGCCTTCCCACCAGCGCGTCCCGATGAATCGCGCGGGGCGCGTCTTGCCTAGCAGACGGAACAACTCATCCTGCCGGCCGATCTCAATGCGATGCACAGGCTTCGTGCCAATCTTGCTGCGGTCGCCGCAGCGCGTATCGACCCACTCGCCCGTGTGGAAGCCGCCATCGGCGAGATAGGCGCGCAGCCGGTTGAGGACGGCCCCGGCCACCTGAGAAACGCCCAGCGTCACGCTATGGTTCGTGTGGAGCGAGCCTTCACCATCGATCAGCCCGCCGACCCAGCCATCCTCAAACGTCGGCGCTGACCACGGCTTGGTCACCCATCGGACTCGCGTCCCCACGGTCAGGCGGCCGTGCTTGGTCTTCTCTATGGTGCGCCACTGCGCGTCCGACGCGGCCTTGCGCGACAACCAGGGGTGCTGCCCGGTGCAGATTACGGAGCGGCCGTCGTCGAAGGTGACGCGGTAGGCTTTCCGGCACACAGAGACGACGCCTTGGACCGTGGCCGTGCGCATCTTGCGCGCACGCCCCCTGCCGCCGGGCACGTGCTCGTCTACCGCGACCAGCTCATCACCGATGCGAAGATCGCCGATGCGGACCCAGCGCAGATCAGCTGTGAGCACGTTCGTCCGGGGGTCCAGACAGAATCCATGCTGGCGACTTTTAAGGATCAGATCGAAGTACCACTGGTTCCAGTAGTAGTCGGTCTGCACCGCGTTGGGGATGAACGGGACGGCGTTCGCGTCCTCGTCCACGATCTCGTAGAGGTGCGTGATGCGCCACCACGGATCGGCGAGGCATTCGGCCTCAGTCTTCGGCTGCTTGTACCAGGCGGGTGTCCACAGCACCTGGCAACGTCACTTCCCCACGGCGCCCGGCGGCACCAGCGGGGTAGCGGATGCCTGGCGCACGACTGCCACCAGCGGATTCTCGGTATCGCCGCGCGCGGTCAGATCGACCTTCACGCCGTACTTCTTCGGCAGCATCTTGGCCGCGATGGACAGGCGCGCATCGACGCGCAGCTTCGAGCGCTGGATCGCCTCGTTGTTCACCGCGTAGCCCAGGACGTTGCCGTCCTTGTCCTTGCGCTCCATCCAGTCGTTGCGACCGTCGTCGGCGATGTCCAGGACGTCGTCGAGGTTCACTTCCTGCTGAACCTCTCTTGCAAGCGTGTATTGGTCAAGAAATTGCTTGTGCAATTCCGGCGGGTTTGGTCGGTTCGCCATCAGCAACCAGGTCAGCAGCGTTTGCCAGGACGGCATGTCCGGGTCTTCGCTAATCGACCGCAGCGATCGCGGCTGGACCAGGCGCAGGCATATCTCGTCGATCAGCTCTTGCGTCAGCTTGCTCGGGCGGCCTGGGCCTGGCCGCTTCTCACCGGCGGCGCTCTTTTCGCTCTTCTTGGGCATTGTGGGTCTTCTCGCGCTCGTCGCGCGATTTAGTTCGGCGAATCCGGCGCCCATCACCATGCCCACCACCTGGCTTCTGGTGCGCCGGATTGCCGAGGCTGGCGTACAGCGAAGACATACCGGCTGATGCGGGGTGGGCGCCGGCCATCTTCGTGTGCGGTACTTTCTTCATGGACTCAGCGCGGTTTCGGCCGCGGCTTCGACTTCGGTCCGCAGGACTTGGCCATTGCGTTTTCTCCTAGGGTTTACCGCGCTCGCTTGAGCGCGGAATACTTGCTTTTCCCGCCTTTCACCTTAGCGTGGGGCCTGGCGAATGCTTCGAGGGCTGTCCTGGACTGCGCCGCCAAGTCGGCGGCCTCCTGAACGGCGGGCGCGGGCCGGAACCACTCGCCTCGCTCGCGGTGTTCGGCCAGCGCGGCGTGCAGGGCGCGCTCGACCCAGTGCTCTGTCTCCACGCACGCCAGCACGACGATTGGGAGCGGGCAGAACGTGCGTGCGTCAGCGATCCGCTGCTTGATGCCGCGGCGCGTCTGGCCGATCTTGATGAAGCCGCCAGCCTCGACGAAGTAGACGTGCGTGGGCGTGACGTTCAGGCCCTCCCAGCACTTCTGCTGGTCGGGAGTAAGCGCGCGCTTTGCAAGATCGTCGTAGTGGGACTCGCAGTAGATCGAGAAGGTCAGCGCCTCAGACTCACAGCCAGGGAATTCGCACGAGCGGGACT
The DNA here is from genome assembly GCA_019747795.1 of Gammaproteobacteria bacterium. Taxonomy (GTDB): domain Bacteria; phylum Pseudomonadota; class Gammaproteobacteria; genus JADJYF01. Next base: position 24,598 of record JAIEQK010000310.1, read on the forward strand.
CGCGCGGCGCGGCTGGTGAGGGGCGGAAAAGCTGCTTGCGCGCTCTCACGGATGAGAAGGGCCGCAGCCTGGCGAAATTGGAGCATCCGGATTGCGTTCCGTCAACTGCCTCATGCCGCCCTCGCCTTCCCCACGACGCGACGCACGCCGATGGACTCCCACTCCACTAGGCGCGCAAGCCGGCCCATGTAGAATTCCTGGGCCGCGCCGCCCTTGAAGGTGTTGAAGGCCAGCCCGAGCGCTGCGGCGCGCGCCTGCATTGAAGCCGGGGCATAGCCAGTGCCCGTGCAGCCCTCACAGGTCACCACCGATGCGCCTCGCATCACGGTCTGCCGCCCCAAGCACGCCTCGCAGCGCCGCGCGCGCAGGAACTCCGCCACCACCGCGCGACACACGACCATCCGCGCCGCGCGGATCTCCCATGTTCGGCAGCCACCGGCGTCCTCGCATAGGTCGCGCACCAGCTCGCCGGCATCCCGTTCGTCGCCGCCCGCGTACTTGATCAGCAGCACGCGGACAGCGCCATCCGGCAGGGTTCTGAAGGTTCCGTCGTCGCGAAGACGCCCGGCCAGGGCGTGGCCCACCTCGGCGGAGGTGAAGGCGGCTTTCCCGCCACCCACCCACACCTCGTACTGGCCACCTCGCGCCGTGGCGCGCGCCAGGATGTCCTCGGCCGCGCTCATGCAGCCACCGGCGGCGGTTCGGGCTCGGGCACCATGCCCATTTCCAGGAACTCGGTAGCCTGGCGCTGGATGCGCACGGCCGCGGCCATGCGATCGCGCGGGTCGGGTCCGGCCGCCACCTGGCACGATGCGATCATCAGCGAGGTGAGCAGTTCGGACTCGGTGCGCGTCAGCTTCCTGGCCTCGGCCATGACCATCATCTTCTGGTAGAACTCCGCGACCTTGGTCAGCGGGTTCCGCGGGTGCGGGGTGACGTCGGACATCGGTCCTCCTCAGTGCAGGCTTGGGTCGATCTCGCCCCATCCTTTGGGCAGAAGGTCGGCCACGCCGTTGTCGGCCGCCCATAGGCGGATGGCCTCGGGCGGGACCTGTGACAGATGCTCGTAGCCCAGCATCCTGGACAGCTTCATCGCCGCGACACCGGATGACTGGACCGCGCGGCCCGTCAGATCCCCGACGCGGGTTTTCACTGCCGGGTGTGAGAAGAAGCCGCTTTGCCAAAGCGCCTGCGCCTCCAGCTCGTAACTCTCCTCGGGCTCCGGCTCCTCCTCCTCGTGCACCTGGTCGGCCTCGAAGATGATGCAGCGCATGGTGCTGCCCTCAGCTTCCAGGCGCGCGGCGCGCTCGGCCAGGCTCTCTTCGCCGCCCAGCTCGCCACCCTTGATGTCCAGCGCGCGCAGCACGATGAATTGCCCTTCGACGGTTTCGGACAGCTCGACCACGTCCACGTCGCCCATGAAGTAGACGGGCACCTCGCTCGACTCCGGGTCCTCCAGGTCTTTCAAGGACATCCCACCGGCGGCGGCCGACGCGATGCGCTCGGGGATGTAGTTCTCGACGTGCAGGTGCGGGCTGTGCACGTAGGTGGTGCCGTCCACCGTCACCTCGACCAGCGGCTTGCCGGTGGCGGTGTGCACGACCTTGAAGATGCGGGGATCGTGATCGCCAGGGGTCGAAGGGTCTGTCGCCACCTTGACGTGGAACGGCGCGTCCTCGGCCGAAGAGTATCCGGCCTCGAACGCTTCAGCTGGCGACCAGGATGAGTATCCATCCTCGTATTGGACGTAGTAGCCGGTGGTGATGTGCTCCGCTAGCGCCCGACGCTCGCCTGCCGTCACCGGCAGGTCTTCCCCGCCCAGCACGCGGGACATGACCCACTCCTCGGAAACCTCGACCGAATAAAACGCCAGCGGCGTCTCCTCGACCGGCGTCTCGGGCTTTATGGGGACCGCCAGATCGAGCGTCCAGCCGCGCGGCGTGTGCTGAAAGAAGCGCGCGGCGTTGATCTTCGCGGCCTTGACCGTCTTGTGGCTCTTGTACAGCGGCAGGTTCACGCCTCCCCCTTCCGCGGCTCGCCGCGGGCGATGCGCTCGGCCACCTCTTCGCGGTGCACCGGCACCTCTTTCGGGGCCTCGATGCCGAAGCGGACCTGGCCGCCCCTCACCCCCAGCAGCTGCACCTTGATGTTTTCCCCGATCACGATCGACTCACCTATTCCGCGCGTGAGAATCAGCATTTCCTTCGTCTCCTTGTCAGGCGACCAGCACCAGCTGGCCGCGGGTCATGAGCAGCGCGACGGTTCTTGCCGTGCCGCGTAGTAGGTAGAACTGTCGGTCCTCGCGGCTCAGCCGCTTGCCTTGGTCCACCTCGAAATGACAGGCCGGGCAGCCGGCGGCGCCGACGTCGTGGGCCTTGATGCCCGTGCCCTTGCCCATGCTCAGCATGTTCAGGTGGCAGAGCACACTCGGGTGCTCGCCACAGTTCTTCACGCCCGCCACGTTCAGCTGGCAGGGCAGCTCGCGCACCACCTCGCGCATCTTCGAGCTGCGCATGTTCATCGCCGCCCTCGCTCGCGCATGCTGGCGACGTGCCGATCCACATCGTCGAACGTCTCGACGATCACGATCTTCGAGCCCTTCCAGGTCTGGTGCAGGTCGTCCTCCTTGGGCGTCAGCTTCCGATTGCTCTTCGGCTGGCGCGGGTCTTTCACCTCGACCAGGTCGGTCACGCCGCCGGCGCCCACCACCAGGTCCCAGCTCGCGAAGCGCGACACGACGATCACCGATGCCAGGTTCGCCTGGTAGCGGGCGATGATCTCGTCCTGGTTCCCGTCGCTGCGGTGCGTCCTCATTGCGGGTTGTCCGGCATCAGCTCGACCATGCGCGCGACGTCGTCGGCGTCCAGGTCGTGCCAGTATTCGGCGGCCTGGCGGCAGATCCCTTTGTAGGTCTCCTCGAACTCGATTTCATCCATGTCCCCGAAGGACAGCGACAAGGGGATGCGCTGCACCACGGTTTGGCCGGCCAGGCGGTAGGCGATCTCCTCGCAGCCCACGCCGGACTCCAGTTGCAGCCGCTTCAGGACGCGGTGCGCCCCCATTCCCTCGAATGCCTCCACGCTCTCAGCCATGAGTTGCCCCAGCCTGTGTGCGAGGCGGTGAAAGCGCGGGTTCCTGAGCTTCACGATCGTGATGAAGGCGAGGTCGCCACGCCGCAACCCTAGCTCCCTGAGCCTCAGCCTGGCGTTGTGGTCTGCCGGGATTAGGCAACCCGCGTCCACCAGCATCGCGATGCACTCGCGCATGCGCTTCCGCGACTTCGAACGCTTCCTCTTTCGTGGGCGATCGGCCGATCCACGCCCCACAGAGGTAGACGTTGAACCAGGCGACGCCGGCGCCGTCGGTGTAGGTGACCCGATAGGGGTGGGCTGACCAGACACCGGACTCGACTTTGCGCCAGCTCAGGCGAGCTGCGGCTTCTTCGTCCACTGCTCGATGTCCTTCTTCAGCTGTGTGAGCGCGGGTTCTTCGGGCGGGCGCTTCTTTCGAAGATCGCGCTCAACGACGACCCAGCGACCGTGCGGCGTAGAAACGAAGTAGAGGAACTCGTCCTTGATCCAGAACACCTCAACGACGCACACTTCGCAGCCCACTAGGATCGATCTGCCGTCAGCACAACGGACAGGGCGCGCCGTCTCGGCTATCTCGCCGACTCGAAACTTGTTCATTCCGCACCTCCAATGTACCCGAATGCCTCGCGCTGGTTGACGACGCGCGCGCCGCAGCGCTTGGCGTAGCTCACGACGTCATTGATCTCGCTGGTCGACCGCATCAGGTCGCGCGCGATGTCTGCGTGGCGCTCGCCGCGGTTGTGCCTGGCGATGATCTCGGAGCGCGTCTCGGGCGAGAGCGCGTCCAGCTTCGCCGCGCAGTTGGCTGCGACGAATGCGTAGCGCGCGAACGGCGGCATGCGGCGGAACTCGGCCGGCGTGATCACGACGCCACCTTGCGATCGTCTGGCGGTAGGTTCGAGGCCCAGCGGTTCGCCTTGTGCGGCTTCTTCGGTGCGCGCGGGTTCGGGCCCAGCGTCAGCGTGCCGTCGCCAGGCCAGTGCGCCTCGCGGCTGGCGACCATTTCCTCCAGCGCGTCGCGCCCGACGCCGGTGGCCAGGCGGATGCGCTGCGGCGTGCGCGGCCCGCGCGCCTGGAGGTAGAGCTTCACGCGCGTGTAGGCCGGCAGGCTCCGGTCTTCCCACGGCTGCGGCTCGCGCACCTGGCCGTCGCCCTTCGCCAGGCGCACCTCTGAGCGACCAACGCGCACCAGCACGCCGGCGTTGATCATCCGGTAGATCATGGTCCGCACGCTGCCGCGGTTGCGCGCGCTCAGCTGCCCCATGATGTCCAGGTCCGCGACCGGCCCGTCGGTCGCCTCGCAGATCGCGATGATGTCCAGTTCGATGCTCATACCCAAAACTCCCGATGAATCCACACTACCGCCGCGCGGCCGCTTTCTGTTTCGCGCCTCATCTGCGAGTCAACCAATTCGCCGGCCTCGCGCAGCTCCTTCATTCGAGGGCACACGGTTTGGATCTTCATGCCCAGCGCTTTGCCGACTTCTTCATTCGTCGCGCCCGCGCGTCCTCGGCCGTAAACGAATCCCAGGCAGGCCGCCCGGTAGCTTTGCGCTCTAGGGCGAATCTCTTCGGCCGCTTGGCGGGACGTCTCGCTATCGCGCTGGAACGGCGCAGGCAGGTCACGAAGCGCGAGGCTCAGCTGCGCGCTCATCACGCGGCCACCACGCGTTCGTTGATGAACAGCCATTTCGCCCAGTGTCGGCACGGCATGCTGAGCGAGCTGGCCACCCGCTCTTCCAGCCGCGCGCCGCGCGAGTCGCGCCAGCCGTCCAGCATCGCCAGCCCATCGGCCTGCACCACCTGGACGATCGCGATGCGCATCCAGTTTTCCCAGGTCGGGTCGGCCGGCGCGGGGTTCTCGGCGGGGTTGATCACCGTGAAGCCGGCATCGCGCAGCAGTTCGGCCACGCGGTGGAACATGGGGTGGTTGTAGTCGGCGAGCCTGGTCATGGGGCCGGACAGGTACAGCGTGAAGGGCTTGACGGTCATGGCATCAGCACTCGCTTGGCAGCGGCGACGTGCGCGCGTCCCGCGGCGCGCTGCTCGTCGGTCAGCAGGTGCGGCAGCTGTCGCTCGGGCGGTAGGCGGTACATCGCCGCGTGCTCGCGCTGGGATTTCGGCGGACGGCAGAGCGCGCGGAACTCGGGCAGTGACGGCGGCCACGAATCGTCGCGCGTCACGCAGGCGATGAAGCCGGCCTTGAGCTCGTCGCTGCTCATGTCCGCCAGGCCCTTCGCCCAGGTGCCGTCGGCGTCCTCGTAGCCGTAGGCCGAGGTCCACTTGTGGCCGTAGATTTCGGCCATGCGCACCCAGATTTCATCGATCACCGCCGTCGGCAGCTGCGCGTACCGCTGCGGCTGCTCGGACGCGATCGACCGCGCTCGCTGGACGACTTGGGCGATGGGTTCCATTCAGGGCTCCTCTCAGCCAGGACCGGGGGTCGGCTGCGGGTTTGAGGGCGAGCGCGGCGACCTTCTCGGCGACGGCGATCTCGCCGTGGGCCTTGCAGAGCGAGGCGAGGAAGGCCCGCGCGGTCCCCTCGGCGATGCCGGTGTCGGTCAGCAGGGTGACGCCGGTGCGCCAGATGATTTCTCGGGCGTCGGGGGGTGCTGCGACTGGCAGCTCGACGACGTTCGGCGCCGGTCCGCCGGCAGGCGGATCGGCAGGGACGATAGTCCCTGAATCTTGAGTAGATCCCTGTCCCTGTCCCTTGGATCGTGTTTCCCTGGGGACGTCTCGGGGACAATCCTTTTTGTCCTCGGGGACAGGGAGCGGTTGTCCCTGGGGACAGCCCTGCGACAGCCACTCGCTGTACTCGGGGACACGCAGTGAGACGCGGTGACGCTGGTTGTGCTTCTTCACGCGCGCGCACTCGGTCTTCCAGCGCTGTATCAGCTTGGATTCCCAGGCTTCCATGGCCTTGGCCGCCACCACGGGGTGGTAGAGCCGGCCGTCGGCGCACTCCACCCAGCCGCGGAGCGCGCCCTTGCGCACCTCCTTCCAGCGCGGCGACACCTTGCCCTGCGCCACATAGCCGCACTGCTTGGCCAGCCACTGGTCGCTGTTCGGCACCGACGCCGCGGGAACCTGGTGCCAGGACGCGCACCACAGGAGCACAGCCGCCCAGCACGCCTCGGGCGTCTCGTCTGCCGCCAGGTCAGAGTCACGCAGCCGACGCACGTCGAGCGGCATGAAGCTGAAGTCGCGCAGATCGACGTCGGCGGGGACTAGCGGCGCTGGGCGGGCGTCCTGCATCACCTACTCCGGGTCATCGTCCGCGAGCGGCGGCAGCTGGACGCCGCGCACCGCGTAGTAGTGCAGGCGCGCGATCTCGTCCGGCGCGTAGCATGTCTTCGACTCGTCCACGCACTTCAGGCCCAGCACCGCCAGCAGCTCGGCCAGCTGCTCCAGCCGGCCGTCGCTGCGAATGCGGGAAAGGGTGGATTCGTCGATTCCCAGCGCCTCGGCGGTCTGCCGGGCGGTGCGACTGGTGAGGCGCTTCAGAATGGCTTGAAAGTTCTTGCGCCCGCGTGATCGGCCTTGATCGAGGATCGCGGCCGCTTGCAGTCCGGTGCTCATCATTTGCTAGCCCTTGCCGCGGTGGCGGCGGAAGCTTGAACACGCCCGGCAGGCCGGGCGCATCTTGGAGTGGCTGACACATGACCATCCGTAGCGCCCAGTTAGGCAGCGGACCTGCGGAGCAGATCGGCCTTCGTGACGCGACCGCCTGTCAGCGCCTCGATGGTCTCGGAGTAGTTGGTTTCTCCGGTCCACTCTGTGCGGGGGAGGCGCCCTGCCTTCTCCCACTTCCGAAGAGCCTGGTAGGTCACTCCGCAGGCCGAGGCCAGCGGCTGAAGGCCGACCAGTTCGATCGCCACGGTGATGAAGTTGGGGTTTGCGGTGCTCATGAGCACGGACAATAGTACCGAAAGTTACCTTTCGTCAAGAACTGCACGTTACCCCGCTCGGTTCGGAGAATCGCGGGGTATGGGGAAGGATCCAGAACGAGAGCGGCTGGCGTTCGCGAAGCGCTTGAACGAAGCGTGCGACGACGCCGGCGTTCCGGCGAAGCATCATGGCCGGCAGGGCGCTTTGGCCTCCCTGTTCGGGGTCACGCAGAAAGGAGCGCGTAAGTGGCTTGAGGGCGAGAGCATGCCGAGTCCGACTCGCTGGCCTGAATTCGGCGCCAAGCTGCACGTGCGACCGGAATGGCTGTTTTTGGGCCAGGGCGGGAAGACTGAAGCCTCGCGCACGGCAAGCGTCATCGACCGGCCGCCGACCCTAAGCATCCCGCTGCTAAGCAGTTTTGCGTCGATGGGATTAGGGTTCCCAGTCCAAGAGCACGAAACCGTCATAGACAACCTGCGCCTGTCGCAGGACTGGTGCCGGCGGAACCTAAACGTCTCGAATCTCGGGAATCTCGCCGCCCTCTCCGCCTACGGCGATTCCATGCGGCCCACATTCGATGATGGGGACATCCTCATCGTCGACCGGGGTATATCTTCTCTGACCGTCGACGCGGTTTACGTTCTTCAGTTTCGCGACGAGCTATACGTCAAGCGAATCCAGCGCCGGCCGGATGGCGCCGTCGTGATCCGCAGTGACAATGCCTTGTACGAGCCTCTGGTGATCGACCCAGCAAGCGACGGGCTGCGGGTGCTCGGCCGCGTCGTCTGGGCGTGGAACGGTCGAAAGCTGTGAGGATTATCCGGGAGTGGTCGTGGCGATGGATTCGCCTGAAAGCAGGTGAAGCGGCGGAGGCTGCTCGCGCGAGGCCGGTCCTCATTCTCATCTTCCTTGCAGCCATGGCTGTTGCCTGGCTGTTCCGCTACACGCCAGTCGCGAGGTCACGAGACGAAGCTGTCGTCCTGGATCGCTGGACCGGCAATTTCATCTACGTCGACTGCTGCTCTCGACGAGTCATCCCAGAGGAAAACCGCAACCCCTGACCGCCGCGAACGTCGCGGTAACGCCATCACGCCCGAAAAGGTTACTTTCAGTTCTTGACAATAAGTAACCGCTAGTTCTATCTTCCTTCCGTCCGGCACCAGTCGGCGAGCAACACCACCCCGGCGGCCAGTGCTTCGGCCTGGTCGCCGGGCCCACGACGGAAGGAAGGAACCATGGCGAACACGGTCCTCATGCGCGACTACGCGCCGCGTCACTGGCGCCGCCAGCGCCCGCTGCTGCTGGAGTGGCTGCCCGAGGTGCTGGCCTGGACGTTCATCGCCGCGGCCTGCTGGCTGCTCTACGTCGGCTGGCAGGTGCTGTCATGAGCGCCGCCGACTTCGATCCGATCATCCTGGGCATGCGGCGCCGGCTGCACCTGATCAACACCGCGGCATTCCTCGACCCGAAGGAGAAAAGCCTGCTCCGTCTCATTGTGCTGCGGGACACGCTGATCGAGTGGGCCGACGACGGCCTGCGCACCGGCCAGCAGCTGGACTGCATCACCACCACCGCGAGGGACTTGCAGTGAAGCGCACCGAGCAGCCTTCCCTCATCCGACTCATGCCATCCGCGCGCCCAGTGCCGCCTGCGGAGCGCGCGAAGTGCGTGCTCCTCATGCTGCTGAAGCGCTTGTGGATGGTGGACAACCGAATCCCGACCGTCGATCACGGCGGCGGCAAATACAGGAGATAACGATGGATACGACTGAATTCATCGGCGATCTGGAGGCGGGGAATTTCGCCACCCGGATCGCCAAGGCGATCACGCTCGCGGCCGCCGGTGCCGTCACGCACGGGAAGAAAGGCCAGGTGTCCCTGGACTTCGAGTTCTCGCGCGTGCCGGGCAGCGCGCAGGTGTCGATCAAGCACAAGCTCGCCTTCGTCGAGCCGACGTTGACCGGCAAGGCGAGCGAGGAGCACACGGCGCAGACCGTGATGTACGTCAACAACGACGGCAGCGTCACGCTGCTGCCGGGCGACACCCGTTCCGACCTGTTCGGAAAGGAAGACCGCAAGGAGGGCCGCATCCATGGCTGATCTGAGCGCACAGACCATTGACCGCATTCTCCAGCTGGGCGAGGCCGCGCGGAAGATCGACTGGGATAAGGTCGCGGCTGGCGGCATCGACGGCGTCATCATCGATGGCGGCGCGAAGCTGGTGGACCTGGAGAAGTTCTTCCCCGGCCGCCGTCGGTTCCGCGGCGTGTTCAATACCCGCAGCTTGGCATCGTTCATGATCTACCTGAACGAGGCTGGCAGCGGCGACCTTTGTTTCATCGACCAGGACCAGATGGCTGCGCACGTCGTCATTGACATGGGCAACACCGAGGCCCCCGGCCATTGCGATCACAACGCCTGGCTGGAGCTGACGAAGAGCGTCGAGTACGAGGCGGTGCTGGCCGTGAACGGCAAGCTGATGAGCCAGATCGACACCTCGAACTGGCTGGAGGACTGGGCGGCCTGCATCACGGTGCCGGAGTCCAGCGCCAAGGCGGCCGCGAAGGCGTTCCGCACCATTGACCTGAAGGCGAAGGTCGAGCAGGAAAGCAAGGTCGGCAACTTCGCCGAGTCCCAGTCTCGACTGCAATCGATCGAGGCGTCGAGCGCGCACAAGCTGCCCGAGGAGGTGCACTTCCGGGTGGCCGCGCCTTACGCCGAATTCGACGAGCGAACCATCGTTCTCCAGCCCTCGATCCTCACGTCGGGCGATCGCCCCATGGTGCGGTTCCGTATTGTCGGGCTCGAACTGCTGAAGCAGGCCCTCGCGGACGAGTTCGCCGCGCGGTTGCGCGACGCCCTGCCCGAGAGCATCGAGCCGCTGCTGGGCAAGTTCGACGCGAAGAGCTGATCTCACTCTCACCACCACGAACAGGAAGGAAACCTATGTCTACGTTGCCAACTGTTCGCCAGACCGGGGGGCTCGCCATCGCTGGCGGGCCCTCCGTTCTCGGCGAAAAACCCGTGCGCCTGCCGACGGCAGGCAAGATCCGCCCCGGCATCAAGCGCCTCACGCGCCAGGCCGAGGCCAACCCCGACGCGCGCCGCGCCTACGACGAAGGCGTGGCCAAGGGCCAGGATTGGGGCACCATCGAGAAGGCGGTGCGCCAGGCGCTGAAGCTGGGCGATGACGCGCGATCGCCGATGACGCCGCAGAACACGCCCTACTTCCACGTTTGCCGCGCCGACTTCGTCATGCCCGAGATCGCCGATCGGATATTGGATTTGTACGGCGAAGATCGCGGCCAGGGCCGTCACCTATACCGCTTCCCGATCGTGCTGCCGGTGGACAACTGGCAGGCGGTGCTGCCGCACTCGCTCAAGGCCCACAAGCGCAACGAGCTGGTCTATTGGAGCGAATACGGCGCGGACGGCGTGCGCTATTGCAAGATGCACGAGCCGCTGCGCGTCGATCCTCAGTCGAAGCGCGCGGCGCGCCCGTTCGGCGGCCGCCGGACCATGCTCCGCCCCGAGTTCTCCGGCCGGTGCGAGCCCGAGCAGTGCCCGCAGTACCAGTCCACGCCGCAGCAGTGCCGGCTGACCGGGAGCTTCATCTTCTACATCCCGCAGATCCCCGGTGCCGGCGCCATCGAGCTGCCCATGACGAGCTTCTACGGGCTCCAGGGCATCCGCCAGCAGCTGGAGCTGATGACCTACGTGCGCGGCCGGATCAGCGGCACGCACAACGGCCAGCCGATGTTCTGGCTGACGAAGCGCCAGGAGGAGGTGTCCATGCTCGACCTGGAGCAGGGTATCCCGAAGCGCGTCACGCAGTGGATCACGACGCTGGAAGGCGCGGTCGATATGACGGCGCTCCTCACCGCGCCCGAGGAAGACCACGACGACCTGGTGACGCATGCAGCCCAGGTGCTCGAAGGGCCAGGCGTCACCATCGAGGGCGCGGCCACCGAGGCAGAGGAAGGCCCGCCCGATGATGGCGGCCCGGCGGTGAAGGATCTGCAAGCGAGCATCGCCGGCGAGCTGCGCGACCTGCGCGTCCAGTGGGCGACGTTCACCCCCTACGCCAACCACAAGTTCGGTGCCGACTGGACGGAAGACCGCACGAAGCTGGCCGACATCCTGGCTGAGCTTCAGTCCGCCGTGTCGCACGACCAGTACCTCGAAAAGATCCACCTCACCATGGAGGACGCGCCATGATCCGCGTAGCCCACCTTTCCGACATTCACTACTGCGACAAGTACCTGGCCGAAGTCGATGGGTGCATGGACGCGGCGATCCATCACATCCAGCGCAACCCGGTCGATCTGATCGTGCTGAGCGGCGACACCTTCGATCACCGGCTGGAGCAGAACAGTCCTGCGCTGTTCGCGGCGATCGACGCGGTGACGGAGTTGGCCAACCTTGCGCCGACGCTGATCCTGCAAGGAACGCTCTCGCACGACGCGCCCAACGCGGTCGGCATCTTCAGCAACCTGATGACGGGCTGCCCGATCTTCGTGGCGGACACCATCTGCCAGGTGGTGCTGTGGAACGACGCGCTGCTGCGGCCGGACTCACTGCCTGACGGCGCGGTTCCATCGAACGCACAGGCGCTGATCAGCTGCCTGCCATCCATCAACAAGGGCCAGGTCGCGGCCGCCGTCGGCGCCGAGAAAGCCGCGGAGTCGGTCGGCGAGCACGTCCAGCAGCTGCTGCGCGGCTGGGGTGGGAGCAACAACCGCCAGGCGCGCGCGCTGGGCGTCCCGACCATCCTGGTCAGCCACGGCACCGTGAGCGGCAGCGTGTCCGAGCACGGCGTGCCCATGATGGGGCTCGATCACGAGTTCACCACCGGCGCGCTGTTCGAGGCGAACTGCTCCGCCGTGATGCTGGGCCACATCCACAAGCACCAGGCATGGGCAGAGGAGAACGACGTCATCGCCTACCCCGGAAGCCTGGGCCGCCTGCACTTCGGCGAGCACGATCCGAAGGGCTTCCTCATGTGGAGGGTCAGCGGCGACGGCGCGAGCTTCGAATTCATCGAGACACCCGCGCGCCAGCTGGTCGACATCACGTTCCCTGGCTCGCCGGACATGGAAGAGCTAGCACGCCTGGCGAAGGAAGTGCCCGCGGGCTCGCACGTCCGAGTCAGATTCTCGATTGACGAGGAATTTCGCCAGTCAATCGACAGGACCGCGATGGCGGCCCTGTTCGAAGGGGAAGTGAAGATCGAGGGACGAATAAACCCGGTCCAGCGCCAACGATCTGCTGGCATAGGAAGCGCCTCCTCCATCCACGAAAAGCTGAAGCGCTACTGCGAGTCTGCTGGAATCGAGCCTGGTCCGCTTTTGGAGCGCCTTGAGCAGATCCTTGTGTGCGACCCCTCTTCCCAGAGGGAGGCGTCTGACCGTGCCGCGTAAAGCCGATCTCAAGGGCCGTCGATTCGGCCTATGGACCGTCATCGAGGAGGCCCAGCGCGCAGGGCGCTACACCAGATGGGCGTGCGTGTGCGACTGCGGCGAACGTCGCGACGTTGATACCCACAACCTGCTAAGCGGCGCATCCACTTCCTGCGGGTGTAATCGGATCGCTAACAACGGCATGCGGACGCACGGGATGACTCGCTCTCCGCTTCACTATGTTTGGGTTTCTATGCGCGCGCGGTGCCGAAATCCTAGGAACAAGGATTTCCATCACTACGGAGGAAGAGGGATCTACGTGCATGCGTGCTGGGATGAATTCTTGGCGTTCCGAGACTGGGCGATTTCCGCCGGATACCAAGAGGGATTGACCATCGAGCGCATCGACAACAACAGCCCGTACTCGCCGAGCAATTGCCGCTGGGCGAGTCGCAAAGAACAGGCCGCAAACAGGCGGACGAACCCACTCTGGAAAAGGAAGGCAGCATGAACCCACTACACCTCACTCTCCGCGGCTTCAAGGGAATCCGCGCCGGCCTGGGCAAAGACGAGATCGCCGTTGATCTGCGCATGCCGGGTCAGCTCGTCGCCCTTGTGGGCCCGAACGGCGCCGGCAAGACCACTATCCTGGACAACCTGCACCCGTACCGCGTGATGCCCTCGCGCGCCACGGGCTACGCGCCGGGCAGCTTCAGCTACTTCGACCACTGCTACCTGGCGGACTCGAAGAAGGTGCTGGTGTGGGAGCACGACGGCACCGTGTACGAGTCGACCATCCTGATCAAAGCGTCGGGCAAGACCACGAAGCAGGAGTGCTACCTGGCGCGCGTGTCCGGCGACACCGCCCAGCCCGCGCGGCTGCCGGACGGCACGACCAGCGACGGCAAGACGAAGACCTACGACGCGCTGGTCGAGCACATCCTGGGCACGCCTGAAATGTTCTTCACCGCGGCTTTCAGCTGCCAGGGCCGGCGCACGCTGGCCGACTACACGAACGGCGACATCAAGGCGCTGATGTCTGAGCTGCTGGGCCTGGGCGGCATTCTCGCTCTGGGCGAGCAGGCGAACGAGGAGCAGCGCGCGCGGCGCGCGCGCCTGGAAGGCATGCGCCAGCGCGTGCAGCGCGCGGCCCAGGTCGAGCGCGAGCACGAGGAGGCCGAGCTGGGCGCCATCGCGGCCGAGCAGACGGTCAACACCTGCCGCGCGAACGAGGCCCTGGCGCGCGACGCGCTGAGCGTGGCCGACCAGCGGCTGCTGGAGGCGCGCACGAACGCGGCCGGCTTCGCCGAAACCGAGCGCCGGCGGTCCTCGCTCCAGATGCAGATCGGCCAGCGCCAGGCGGAGCTGGAGAAGGCGGCGTCGGATATGAGTCTGGCGGCCGCGGCGGAGATCGCCAAGGTCAACGACGCCATAGCCAAGACGCGCCAGGAGAAGAGCGAGGCAGAGGCCCAGGCGAAGCGCTTGGAAGATCAGATTTTCGACTTGAATCGGCAGCTGTCCGACCGTGACGCCATCGAGGCGGCGCAGGCCGCGCTGCCCGCGCTGGAAGCCAAGGTGGATGCTCAGCGGAAGAAGGTCACCGCGGAAGAGCGCGCGGCGATCGTGTTCAACGACGCCGCCAAGGCGGTCGAAACCGCCGCGGCGGTGCTGAAGCTGGTCGAGCACGGCGGGAAGGCGCTCGCGGAAACCTGCGAGGGCGTGCGCTCGCGCGCCTGCCTGGCCGACCAGGTGCCGTGCCAGGGGACCGATCTCCAGGGGCGGTGCCAGCTGCTCGCGAACGCCATGGAGGCCAAGGCCGACCTGCCCAAGCTGGAAGCAGAGCTGACTGCGAAGCGCGAGGAGCGCGCCACTGCATTCTCGCAGTGGGAAACCGCCAAGGCGACGCTGCTGAGCCTCGTGGCGCCCACCGTGGCCGCATCGCGCGACGCGCTCGACGCCATGGAGCACGAATATCGGCGAACCGCGGCTCTCGCGGCCAAGGCCGGCGAGCAGGACGCGCTGGAGGCGCGCGTGGCGGACAAGAAAGCCGCATTGGAGGAGGCGCGACACCGCATATTCGGCATGGCCGCCATGATCGTTAGCCAGGAGAGCCAGGTCGAGGGCATCCGCGCGCAGAACGAAATGAACGTGACCGTCTTCAAGGCCGGGCGCGAGGCCGAGATCCAGGTGCTGCGCGACGAGCTGGCCGCGCTG
>JAIEQK010000330.1 GCA_019747795.1 Gammaproteobacteria bacterium
GACAGCGAGAGCATCGAGCTCGGCGAGCGCAACCAGTTCAATCCCAAGGTCGGCGTGAGCTACGAGCCGTGGGCCGGCACCGTGTTCCGCGCGGCCGGCTTCCGCACCTTGAAGCGCACGCTGGTCACCGACCAGACTCTCGAGCCCACCCAGGTGGCGGGCTTCAACCAGTTCTACGACGACATCAACGGCACGGCGGCCTGGCGTTACGGCGGCGCCATCGATCAGCGTTTCAGCGCCCGGCTGTTCGGTGGCTTGGAGATCACCAAGGGTGACCTCGAAGTGCCGTTCATCGGCTTCGACAATCTCGGCAACGCGCTGCCGGGCCGCGTGCCGTGGCAGGAGACCCTCGGTCGTGGCTACCTGTTGTGGGCGCCGGCCGACTGGCTGGCGCTGCGCTCCGGCTACGAGTACGAGCGCGCGCTGCGCTCGGTGAAGCTCGCCGATGGCGTGGTGTCGATGGACACCCACCGCGTGCCGGTCGGCGCGAGCGTGTTCCTGCCGCATGGCTTCAGCGGCTCGTTCCGCGTCACCTGGGTGCACCAGCATGGGCGCTTCGAGGAGATCTCGGGCGCCTTGAAGAGCGGCGACTCGGAGTTCGCGCTGCTCGATCTGGGCCTGAGCTATCGCCTGCCGAAGCGCTACGGCATCGTGTCCTTCGGCGCGAGCAACCTGCTCGACAAGCAGTTCGACTACTTCGATACGGACAGAGACAACCCGGCGTTCCAGCCGGCAAGGATGCTGTATGGGCGCATAACCTTGGCCTTTCCCTGAGCACATGCTCGGGCGAAGGGCCGCCCACCATCGCTACACCCTGGAGTCAAACTACAATGAAAGCGCTCCGCTTTGCCCGCCGGGCCGGCATCTCGCTGGCCCTGCTCGCCGCCTCGTCCGCCAGCCACGCCGTGGCCAACGGCGACGGCACCTGTTCCAGCGCCGAGGCCAATGCACGCGAGTGCGGCAGCTTCGGCACCAACGTGGTCGAGTTTCTCGGCGCCTATGGTTCCAACCAGTGCCGGGTGAGTTCGAGCACCACCCCGGTGCCATGCACAGCGTATTTCTATCGCTATTCCGGCACGGCAACGAACCAGCTGAACGTCGCGATTCCGCTGCGCGTGGCACAGACCTTCAAGACCGCGGGGGACATCAACTGCTCGCAGTTCCTGGTCAATGGCGCGGGCGATCCGACCACCGGTTTCGGCAAGAACCAGCTCTCGCTCGGCGTGTGCCGGGTCGCCAACAACCTGGTGACCGCGCCGGTCGATGTGACCATCCCGCCAGGGGCGAATCTCGTGCTTACCCTCGACCCCAGCTCGCCTAGCGCCACCAGTCCGCTCGACTGGCAGCTGAAGCAGAGCAACAACGTCTTTCCTGCGAGCATCGCCGGTCCGTTCGAGACGCAGGCGCCGGTGTTCGAGACGGCCGCGACGCTGGTCACGCCGGACGGCGCCACCGTGTCCTATACCAACATCGGCGGGCAGCTGAAGATCACCGGTGGTAATGCGCGGCTGGTGCCGCCCGGCGGTACGAAGCTCTGCGTGCTGAACGTCGGCGGCGACAAGACGGTGCCCTATACCTCGCCGGCCTTTGCCGCGAATTGGACCTGCGAGACCATCACCTACGCCACCGAGCAGTGCGACATCAAGACCGACGGCGGCGATCCCTGCCGCATGATCGGCGGCACCTGCGTCAAGTACTGAGGGGTGAGGCGTCGACGGTGAGTTCGCCGTCGACGCCGCCCTGTCCTGCCCCGTAATGGCGCGCTTCGCGGAATTCTGCGAACCGTCTCCGATTTTGCATTGCTTAACGTCGCGTGCGCTGCGCCGGTAGCGACCGGCGCGCTAAGCTCCGGCGTGCTCGACCTGCTCAATGGGTGGCACGGCGCCGCCCGTCACATCACGCCTGAACCGTCACAGAAGGGAGCCTCCGAGATGCCTCAGTTCGAATCCGCGTCGCGCGCAGCCATCGCGCTGATCCTGACCGCCGCCAGTGGGCTGGCCTGGGCGGCTGCCGACGGCAACGGCGTATGCTCCCCGGAAGAAGCCGCCAAGTTCGAATGCGCCAATTTCGGCCCCAACGTGGTGGAGTTCCTGGGGTCCGAAGCGGCCACGCAGTGCCAGCTCGAAGCCGGTCCGCTGGTGCCGTGCACGGCCTACTACTATCGCTATACCGGCGGCGCGACCAACCAGCTCGCGGTCGCGATCCCGGCGCGCAACACCAGGATCTTCAAGACCGCGCCCGACGTCGGCTGCAGCCAGTTCCTGACCAATGGCGCGGGCGACCCGACCACCGGCTTTGGCAAGAACCAGGCGACGCTGAACGTGTGTCGCATCGCGCGCACCATGACGTGCTCGCCGCGCGGCGCGCGTCCCCCGGTCAGTTCGAACTTCGTCATCACCGTCGACCCCAGCGCCTACGACACGCAGAACCCGCTCGACTGGCAGCTGAAGAAGGGCTCCAACCGTGACGACGACGACCGGCGCTCGAGCTCGAGTTCGTCAGGCGTGTGGGGCGGCAGCATTCTCGGGCCCTTCAGCACCCAGCCGGGCGTGGTGGAAGCTGCGGTGACCTTGACCACGCCGACCGGCGAGACGGTGTCCTATGCCAACATCGCGGGCAACGTCACCATCACCGGTGGCAACGCGCGCGTGGTGGCGCCGGGTGGCACCAAGCTCTGCGTGGTGAACCCGGGCGGCGATCCCAAGGTGCCCTACACCTCGCCGGACTTCGCCGCCAACTGGACCTGCGAGACCATCACCTACACCACCGAGCAGTGCGACATCCGCACCGATGGCGGCGACCCCTGCCGCATGATCGGCGGCACCTGCATCAAGTACTGAGACGCGAAGGTCGGGTCGACTTCGCTACACCGAGGCGCCCTCGCACAAGCGCGGGTCCGTCGGCGGACGTCGAAGCCCATGGATGCCTGCTTTCGCAGGCATGACGGAATATGTGGAGCCCTCACTTGTCCGTCACCCCTGCGAAAGCAGGGGTCCATCGGTGGTCGTTGAAGCCCATGGATGCCTGCTTTCGCAGGCATGACGGAATCTGTGGAGCCCTTACTTGTCCGTCACCCCTGCGAAAGCAGGGGTCCATCGGTGGTCGTTGAAGCCCATGGATGCCTGCATTCGCAGGCATGACGGAATATGTAGAGTCCTCACTTCTCCGTCACCCCTGCGCAAGCAGGGGTCCGTCGGCGGTCGTCGAAGCCCATGGATGCCTGCTTTCGCGGGCATGACGGAATACGTGGAGCTCTCACTTGTCCGTCACCCCTGCGAAAGCAGGGGTCCATCTGCGGTCGTCGAAGCCCAAGGACGCCCGCCTCAGCGAGCATGACGAGGCGCGATGCGCGCGCGTGTTCTCCTCAGGCTTGTTTCGGTGATGGGTAGGCGTTCCGCGGGTTGGGCTTGTTCGCGGCCTCGGCCTGGGAGTAGTCGCCGAACAGCGCGTCGCGCTGTGCGACGGCCGCCGGCACACCGGCCTTCTCGGCGTACTCGATGAACGCGAGTGCCTCCGGTGTGTTGCGCATCAGGCCGTCCAGCACCGAGCCCAGCAGCTGGGTGGACTTGAGCCCCTGGTTCTCGAAGGCCTGGTTCACCACCAGCTTCATCGCGGCCAACTGCGAGAGGGGAATGGAGGCCAGTTCGCGCGCGAGCTTGTAGGCCTCGTCCTCGAGCTGCTCGAAGGGCACGGCCTTGTTCACCAGCCCGCAGGCCACGGCCTCCACGCCCGACAGCGGCCTGCCGGTCAGTGCGAGTTCCTTGGCCTTCGCGAGCCCGAGGCGATGCACCCACATGCCGGCGTGATGACAACCCCACATGCGCGAATAGGGCGTACCGATACGCGCGTCTTCGCTCATCAGCACGAGGTCCGCGCACAGCGCCATCTCCGAGCCGCCGCCCAGGCACCAGCCATGCACCATGGCGATGACCGGCTTGGGGCTGTGCCACAGGCTCATGAACTTCGGCACCCAGCCAAGCACCGGCGAGCAGGTCGCCATGAAATCCTTGCCCGCGTCCCAGGTGCCGCCGCTGGTCAGCTTGTCGTCCCACTGGTGGAAGCCGCCGCTGAAGTTGAAGCCCGCGCAGAATGCGCGGCCCGCGCCGCGCAGCACGATGACCTTGACCTTCGGATCGCGCACCGCGCGCGCCACCGCTGCTTCGAGCTCGTCGGTCATCGGCGGGACGATGGTGTTCAGGTCATCGGGACGATTGAGGGTGATGGTCGCGATGGCGTCGTCGGTGGCGTAGACCAGGGTTTCGAAGTTCATGGGCGCGATGTCCTGCTGCAAGAGCGAGTGGTTGGGGTGGGTCTCAGGCGCACGGCGCGAGTTCCACGCCGCTCGCCCGGCAGTTGCCGTTGCTCGCGGTAATGGTCGGCTTGCCCGGGTCGAGCCGGCGGACACCCATGGGGACGGCGCCACGCCTGTCGATCAGGAGCTCGGACATCGAGGACTTCCACCAGGGTGACCCGGCGGGAGAGTCACTCGGGCGCTTGGCGGGCGTCAAGCGCGGGCGGGAGGCACATCGCCTCGCGCGCTACCGGTGCTGTGGCGCGTGGGCGGCGCCGGTGACCTCAGACGAGCTTGAACTGGCCGACACCCGCCTGCAGGGTCCGGCACAGCGCCTCGAGCTCGCGGGTCGCGTTGCCGACCGCCTGGCTCTCGGTAGCCGTGCGATCCGCGCCCTGCTGGATGCGCTGCAGGGTGCGCTCGACCTCGGCGATCACCTGGCTCTGCTCGCGGGCCGCGAGCGCGATCTCGCCATTCATCTCGCGGGCGTTGCCAACCGCCAGGTCGATGGCGACGAGGGCGTCACCCGCGACCTGCGCGGCGTTCACGGTCTGCTCGGCGCGGGTGCGGCCGGCGTCCATGGCGTCGGCCACGCGCCGGATGGCGGCCTGCAGGCGCTCGATCATGGTGTTGATTTCGGAGGTCGAGTCGCCGGTGCGCTGGGCGAGCGTGCGAACCTCGTCCGCCACCACCGCGAAACCGCGTCCCTGTTCTCCGGCCCGCGCTGCCTCGATGGCGGCGTTCAAGGCCAGCAGATTGGTCTGTTCGGAGATGTCTCGAATAACCTGCAGCACCTGGCCGATGTCGCCGCTCGAGCGCTGCAGTTCGCTGACCGCGTCGGCCGAGTCGCGAATGTCGGTGGACAGGTCGGAAATGGTGCCGATGACCTGGGTGATCAGGCCCCGTCCGTCCGCCACGCGGCGCTGCGAGTCGTGGGTGGCATCGACCGCGGTGTCGGTGTTGTGCGCCATGCTCTGGGCGCTGCTCGCCAGTTCGGTCAGGGCCGAGGCCACGGCCTCGGTCTCGGCGAGTTGCGCGCTCATGTTCTGATTGGCCCGCGCTGAACTGGACTGCACCAGGCTGGTGGCGCTGGCGATCTGAGTGCTGGCGCCGGCCACCTTGCCCATCAACATGCTCAGCACGCCGACGAACTCGTTGAAGCCGCGCGCGATGGCCCCGATCTCGTCCTGCCTCGAAGCGTCGAGGCGCACGGTGAGGTCACCGCCCCCCTTGCCGAGCGCGCTGAAGTGGAAGGCGATCTCCTGGAGTGGCAGGACGATGCCGACGTGCGCCCGATAGCCGATGAATACGCACAGCAGCAGGCCCATGCCCAGCGCCGTGGCGATGCCGGTGTTGACCCGCGCGCTCAGCGCGAAGATGTCCTTGACCATGCCCTCGACCGCGGCGTCACCGGTTTCCTCGAGCTGCACGAAGTCGGTGAGCAGGATTTGGGTCGCGTCGTGGTAGGCCTGTTCCGTAACTGGCGATACGCCGCTGGTGCCGCGCAGTTCGGCGAGCAATGCGTCGCGTGTGGCGGCGTAGCGTCGCACTTCGTCCCGTGCCCGCGCCAGGCTTGCCGCGGGCAACAAGGTGTCACCGTCCAGCACGCGCGTCAGGGCCTGCTCGGCGAACTCATGGGAAGCTTCGTAGCGTTCGAGCGCGGCCACCGAACCGCCGTCGCGGATCGCCGCCTGCAAGGCGAGCATTTCGCCCTGCACGCCAATCTGAGATTCCATCGCACCGTCAGCGGTGTTCCAGGCGGGGCCGGTCACCCGCTCGAGCATGTGCTCGAGCCCCAGCACCCCGTAGACCCCGGCGCCGCCGGCGGCGCACAGTGCGAGCAGCAGCAGCAGGTTGAGAGAGGTGAGGCGGAAACCGATGGAATTCACGTTCATGGGCAGGTGCTCGCGTCGTAGCTAAGTCGGGCGACGGCGTCGCGCCTCAGCCACTAGCGACCACCCCGACCCACCGCTTGAGGGCCGGGCGGCACCGCGCGCCGCCCGGCAGTGCTCAGCCGCGCCGCAGAGCGGGGAGATCGGTCTCGTGGTCTTCCATGATCATGAAGCGGATCGAGGACTTCTCGAACAGCTTCTCCTCGTCCGCGCCGATGATGGCGGCGGTCTCGGGATCGGTCAGGTAGGCCATGCCTTGCTGGAAATCGGCCTCGTCGTCGAACCAGATCTCGGTCAGCACGTCGTAGGGCGGTTCTGCGTCGGCGCCGTACACCGCGTTGCCGTAGGGCCGGATGAAGTGCCGCACATAGCGCTTGAGGTTCGGTACCTTGGAGGCGCCGAGCGGGGCATGGTGGTTCTCGTAGTACGCGATGAAGTCCTCCATGCTCATGCCACGCTTGCGCTTGATCATGACCATCACCTTGAACATCGGCGCTCTCCCCAGTGTGTCGTGCGGACCATGCTAGGGCGTGAGCGCGGCGCCGCCCACGGTCTTTCGGGGAGGTCAGCGTGCCCCGCGCCGCAGTCGCCAGAGGCCACCGACATTGCTGCGCGGGCGGGAGAGCAGCAGGGTGATGAGAATCTCCTCCAGCGCGGCGAGCAGCGCGAGCCCGGCGGCGATGCGCAGCGGCCAGCCGCGGCCGGTGAAGAGCGCGGTCAGGAGCGCCGCGGCGGTCGTTGCGACCGCGGCCTTGGTGGCCCAGGTGTGATAAGCGGTCAGGCAGCGGAAGCGCAGCCAGCCGACGGCGGCCGGCAGGCTGAAACTCGCGACCAGCGCGCCGAAGGCGAGCCACTCCTGCGCCACCAGTCGCGGCCACAGCAGGGCGACGCCAAGCGCGATGGCGCAGTAAGCGGCGCCGTCCGCCCACGAGTCGAGCCACGCGCCGAAGGGCGTGGTGCCACCGCTCCAGCGCGCCACGGTGCCGTCGATGAAGTCGCTCAGGAAAGCCGCGGCCAGCATCACCAGGAACACGTCGCGCCAGCCGGCCAGCGCCGCCAGCACCATGGCCGGCGCGGCGAGCGCGAGGCGAAACAGCGTCAGGCAGTTGGCCGCCGTCCAGCGCCGCGGATGGCGGTGGACGCCGCGCGTCACAGCTCGAACCAGGCCTGCAGCGGCGCGTGATCGGAAAGCGTCGCCCAGGGCGGGCCGGCCAGGCGTCGCGCGGCGGTCGGCCGCAGGCCGCGACAGTAGATGCGGTCCATGGGAAAGAGCGGCGCCCACGACGGGAAACTCCGCGCGTGGCGACCGTGCAGCGCGCGGAACACTTCGCGCAGGCCCAGCGCGCTGTTGAAGCCGCGCTCGGCGCGGCCCCACCAGTCGTTGAAGTCACCCGCCACCACCAGCGCCTCGCCGTGCGGAATGCGCGCCTCGATGTGTTCGCACAGCCGACGGATCTGCGGCCGGCGCTCGGCGGCGAGGAAGCCGAAATGGATGCACACCAGGTGCAGGCGAGTGCCGCCCGGCGGTTCGATCACGCCGTGCAGCAGACTGCGGCTGGCGGCGAAGGGATAGGGGGAGACGTCGATGTTCTCCCAGGTGAGGAGCGGGTAGCGGCTCAGGATCGCGTTGCCGTGGTGGCCGTGGTCGTAGAGCGCGTTGCGACCGTAGGCGTAGTGCGGCCATAGCGTGTCGGCCAGGAACTCGAACTGCGAAGCGTCCGGCCAGTCGGCCACCCGCTCGGCATGGCGCTGATGTTCGCCCTGGGCCTCCTGCAGGAACACCACGTCGGCGTCGGCCAGCGCCAGCGCGTCGCGCATGCGCGGCAGCACGAAGCTGCGCCGTCCGTCGCCGCTGAAGCCCTTGTGCATGTTGTAGGTGAGGATGCTGAACGCGGCCATGGTCGTTCACCAGGGACGAGGGCGCAGGCGCAGACGGTAGAGGAGCGGCGAGGCGAGCCGCACCGCGAGCACGAAGCCGAGCACGCCGAGCAGCGCTTCGCCGGCGCTCAAGCCGAGGTCCTCGCGCAGGCACCAGGCCGGCAACAGCGCTTCGGGCAGGCTGTCCAGCCGCGGCGCGCGCGCGCCGGCCGGCAGCTGCAGCCGGCGCTTGACGAAACTCGCCGCCAGGTCGCCAAGCATCGCGAGCGCACCGACCTGGGCGCCGAGCGTCCAGGCCAGGCCGAGCGCCGGCGCGGCCAGCGCGCAGGCCAGCGTCGCGGCCGCGAGGCCCCGCCAGGTCTTGGAACGGCCGAACAGCGGCGCCTCGTCGCGCAGCCTGAGCCCGCCGTCTATCGGTTGCTGCCACAGGTCGCCGCACAGGTGGCTCGCGGCCACCGGCGCCGAGTTGGCGAGGGTCAGGAGGACCAGCAGTTGCAGCACGGCCATGGTTCAGTCTCGCGGTCTGCGCGCACGCGGGCGCTGACCGGCGTCAGGCGCGCACCCTACATGAAGCGCGCGAGGATGCGCCGCGAGGTCGCGTCCAGCTTGGCGAGATCCGCGACTTCGAAGTGCAGGCCGTGGCTGTTGGTGACCAGGAGCCGGCCTTGGCCGAGGCGGCGGATGTCCTCCTCGGCTTTCAGAATGAGTTCGGTGCGGCCGCGGTCGGTGCGCACCGTCCAGGTCGTGGGCGTGGCGAACGCGGTGCAGGACTCGATGGCCTCGATGCGCGGCACGAACTCACGCTGGCGGATGTGCCTCGCGAGGAGTTCGCGGGTCGGCTCAGGCAGGTCTGCGAGACGTGGAATGTGCAGCACCTCGTGGCCGTCGTTGGCCACCAGGCCGATGAACTCTTCCGGCGCGCCCAGGGGAAAGGCGCGCACCGGCACCACCCCCTCGAAGGTCCGGCCGTCGGCCAGGCGCAGTTGCAGACGGCCGCGCGCGTCCTCGTGCAAGGTGAAGTCCGCGTCGCTCATGCGTCGTCCTCGCCCTGGTTGCGTGCCTGCGCTTCGTAGAGCCGCGCGTAGGCGCCGTTCTTCTCGATGAGTTCGTCATGGTTGCCGATCTCGACGATGCGGCCGCGCTCCAGCACCACCAGCCGGTCGGCCTTGCGCAGGGTCGAGAGCCGATGCGCGATGGCGATGGTGGTGCGGCCGCGCACCAGGTTTTCGAGCGCCTTCTGGATCTCCTTCTCGGTCTCGGTGTCGACCGAGGAGGTGGCCTCGTCGAGCAGCAGGATGCGCGGGTCGATCAGGAGCGCGCGGGCGATGGACAGGCGCTGACGCTCGCCGCCCGAGAGCTGCTGGCCGCGTTCGCCGACCAGCGAGTCGTAGCCCTGCGGCAGCCGCAGGATGAAGTCATGGGCGTGCGCCGCGCGCGCCGCGGCGATGATCTCCGCGCGCGTCGCGTTGGGTTTGCCGTAGGCGATGTTGTCCGCCACGGTGCCGAAGAACATGTAGGGCTCCTGCAGCACGAGACCTATGTTCTGGCGAAAGGCGGGGATGGACAGCTGCCGGATGTCCACGCCGTCCAGCAGGATCGCGCCCTCGGCGACGTCGTAGAAGCGGCACATGAGGTTGACCAGCGTGCTCTTGCCCGCGCCGCTCTGGCCGACCAGGCCGATCATCTCGCCCGGCTGGATGTCGAGCGTGATGTCGCGCACCACCGAGCGGCTGCCGTAGCGAAAGCCGACGTTGCGCAGCTCGATGTGACCGCGCACCTGCGGCAGCGGCGTCGGGTTGGCGGGTTCCGGCACGCTGGAGACGTGGTCGAGGATGTCGAAGATGCGCTTGGCGGCGGCGGCCGCCTTCTGCGTCACCGAGACGATGCGGCTCATGGAATCGAGCCGGGTGTAGAAGCGTCCGATATAGGCCAGGAAGGCCGTCAGCACGCCGACCGTGATCTCGTGCTGCGACACCTGGTAGATGCCGAAGGCCCACACCACGAGCAGCCCGATCTCGGTCAGCAGCGTGACGGTCGGCGTGAACAGGCCCCAGATGCGGTTCAGCCGGTCGTTCTGCTCGAGGTTGTAGCGGTTCGCGGCGAAGAAGCGCTGCCCTTCGCGTTCCTCCTGCGCGAAGGCCTTCACCACGCGGATGCCGGGAATGGTGTCGGACAGCACGTTGGTGACCTCGGACCACACGCGGGTCAGGCGCTCGAAGCCGGTGCGGAGCTTCTCGCGCACGATGTGGATGAGCCACGCGATGACCGGCAGCGGGATCAAGGTCGCGAGCGCGAGCCACGGATTGATGCTGAACAGGATGGCCGCGGTCATCAGCATCACCAGCACGTCGGTCACGAAGTCGAGCGCGTGCAGCGACAGGAACACGCAGATGCGATCGGACTCCGAGCCCAGCCGGCTAATGAGATCGCCCGTGCGCTTGCCGCCGAAGTATTCGAGCGAGAGGCTCAACAGGTGGTTGAAGGTGGTGGTGCGCAGATCCGCGCCGATGCGCTCGGAGACCAGCGCGAGCACGAAGGTCCGCGCCCAGCCCAGCACCCACGCGACCAGCGCGGCGCCGAGCAGGCCGCAGAGGTAGAGCATCACACGGTGCTGGTCGATGGGCGTGCCGTTCTGGAACGGGATCAGGATCTCGTCCATCAGCGGCATGGTCAGGTAGGGCGGGACCAGGGTCGCGAAGGTCGAGGCCAGCGTGCAGACGAGGCCGATGGAGAGCTGCAGTCGATAGGGCCGCGCGAAGCGCCACAGGCGGAAAAGGGTCCAGGTCGAGGGCGGCGTGTGCAGCTGCGCCGCGCATACCTGGCACTCCTCCTGGCTCGGGTCGAGCGGCGTGGCGCACACCGGGCAGTGCTCGATGCTCTCGCTCGCGGGCTCGCCGCCGGCGGCCAGGCGCTCGAACTCGGCTACGAAGCGCTTGGCGCCCAGGTCTTCGGCCAGGGTGAAGCGCAGCTGCCCGACCCGCTCGCCGGCGCGCAGCAGCTCGAGCGTGCCGACGCCACCATGCTCGCCATGGTTCAGCAAAAGTTCAGTGCTGAGCTTCCAGTCTTCGACCCCGCCGTCCTCGGACAGGTGCAGCACACGCGCATCGGTGAGGACGGCGAGACCGCGGGCATAGAGGAGATCCGCGGTGAGGTCCGTCTCGAACCAGGCGCGTACCGTCTCCACGGGCGCGATCTGGGCGGCGGCTGGGGCCTGCCATCGCACTGGCAGAGCGGGTACAAGCGAAAATTGGGAACGGGCAGTCATTACTTATATTATCCCCGGATCGACTACAGGATGGTGTCGCTGCCACCTGGGCAAGGTGCCCACGGGCGCTGCGGCGCCGAGGCGTGTCCGTACGCGCCGCGACCCACAGCCGTCAGTGATGACCCAATACGACATTCGTCTCCTCGACCTGATTTTTCTGCGAGGACCCAATCGCTGGTCCTATCGACCGACCCTCGAGGCCCTGGTCGACATCGGCGCCCTCGAGGAACATCCGTCGAATGTCCTGCCCGGCTTCGTCGAGCGCCTGGTCGCCTGGTTACCGGGCCTGCGCAAGCACGAGTGCAGCTACGAAGAGCCGGGTGGCTTCGTGCGGCGGCTCGAGGAAGGCACCTGGGTCGGCCACATTCTTGAACACGTCACGCTCGAACTGCAGACCCAGGCCGGCCGGCCGGCCGGCTTCGGTCGTGCGCGCAGCACCTCCACCACCGGCATCTACCACGTGGTGGTGCGCACCACCCAGGAAGACCTGACCAAGACCTGCCTGCTGCGGGCGCGGGACCTGATCCTGGCCGCGATCCATGGCCAGGCCTTCGATGTCGCCGGCACCCTGCGTGAACTCCGCGTGCTGGCCGATCGCAAAGGTTTTGGCCCGAGCACCGCCTGCATCGTCGATGCCGCGGTCGCCGCGCGCGTGCCGGTACTACCGCTCGGCCAGGGCAACCTGGCGATCCTCGGCCACGGCACGCACCAGCGCCGCATCTGGACGGCCGAGACCGACCGGACCTCGGCCATCGCCGAATCCATCGCCGCCGACAAGGCGCTCGCCAAGCAGCTGCTCGCGCCCTGCGGCATCCCAGTGCCGGAAGGCTCGGAGGTGCGCAACGTCGAAGCCGCGATCGAAGCTGCCGAGGACATCGGCTACCCGGTGACGGTGAAACCCTGCGAGGCGAATCGCGGCGAGGGCGTGTTCCTGGACCTGCGTGACGCCGAGCAGGTGCGCGCGGCCTTCAAACCGGCCTATGACGCGTCGGCATCGACCGTGCTGGTCGAGAAGCACATCGAAGGTGACGAGCATCGCCTGCTGGTGGTGGGTGACAAGGTCGTCGCCGCGACCCGCGCCGTGCCGGTCGAACTCGTCGGCGATGGCGTGCGCAGCGTGCAGCATCTGCTCGCCTACACCCTGGCGGCGCTCGCCGAGCATGGCGACCCCGCCGTGGTGCCGTTCACGGTGGAGGACTTCGAGGACTTTCCCACCGTGCGCCTCGCGCTGGCGCGGCAGGGCCTGGATTTCGCCGCGGTGCCCGCGGCCGGCCAGGTGGTGACGCTGCCACGCCACGCGAAGATCGGCGAGGACGTGCTCGCCCTGGTCCATCCCGCCACCGCCGCGCTCGCGACGCTCGCGGCGCGCGCCGTGGGGCTCGACATCGCGGGCATCGACATCGTCGCGCGCGACATCGGCCAGCCGCTCGCGGCCCAGGGCGGCGCGCTCATCGAGGTCAATGCCGGCCCCGCGCTGCCGACCCACCTGCCCCAGGGCGAACATGGCGCCCATCCCGCCGGCCGAGCCATCATCGACCACCTCTTTCCGGGCGACGAGAAAGGCCGGATTCCGCTGGTCGGCATCGGCGGCAGCGCGGACACCACGCTGGAAGCACGCCTGGTGGGTTACTTGCTGCACTTGAACGGCGTGTCGGTCGGTGTGGCCTGCGGCACCGGTCTCTACCTCGGCGATCGCCAGGTCGATCACAACGACGGCGCGCACTGGGCGGCCGGCCAGCGCCTGCTGATCAACCGCACGCTCAAGGCCGCCGTGATCCAGACCACGGCCGAGAGTTTGCTGCGCGAAGGTCTACCCTACGACCGCTGCCAGGTGGGACTGGTGACGTCGCTGGACAGCGGACACACGCTCGCGCGTTTCGGCGTTCAGGACCAGGAACAGCTGACCAAGTTGCTGCGCACCCATGTTGACGTGGTGCTGGCGCAGGGCGTGGCGGTGCTGAACGCCGACGACCCGGGGGTACTGGCGCTCGCCGAGTACAGCGATGGCGAAGTGCTGCTCTACAGCGGCCGGCCGCAGGGCGAGGCGCTGGCCGAAGCGCGCGCCGCCGGGCGCCGCGCGGTCTATCGCGACCGGGACGAACTGGTGTTCGCCCACGGGGATGCGAGCGAGCGCCTGCCGCTGCCTTCGGGTTTCGACCTGCCGGCCGCGCTGCCTGCCGCCGCCTGCGCCTGGGCGCTGGGCGTGCCGCCCGAACTCATCGTGAGCGGCATCGTGGGCTTCCCGGCCGCACACGAGTGTGCGGAACCGGGCTCGGACCCGCGCAGCGCGGCGGAGCGGCTCGCCGCCCGCCTGTGACACTCGACAATCCAGCAAGGTCCAAACACCGCCGATGGAAGTAGCCCGCGTACGTGCCCTGCGAGGGCCCAACCTGTGGAGTCGCCGCACCTGCATCGAGGCGGTCGTGCACTGCACCGAGCAGGAACGGGACCTGTCCCTGCAGCCGGAATTCCTGAAACGTCTGCGCGCGCTCTACCCGCAACTGCAGGTGCTGCCGGTGCCGGACGGCGGCGTGCCGCGCTCCGCCGCCCACGTACTCGAGATTGCGACGCTCAGCCTGCAGGCCGACGCCGGCTGTCCGGTCAGCTTCAGCCGCTGCGGCGCGACCCCCGAGGCTGGCGTGTTCCAGGTGGTGGTCGAGTACAGCGAGGAATCGGTCGGGCGCGCCGCGCTCGAGATCGCCGAACGTCTGGTGGTCGCCACGCTGACCGGCCAGGCCTTCGATGCCGAGGCCGAGATCGCCGGCCTGCGCGAGTTGGACGAGGAAGAGCGTCTCGGTCCCTCCACCGGCGCCATCGTTGCCGCGGCAGTCGAGCGCGGCATCCCCTACCGCCGCCTCACGACCGGCAGCCTGGTGCAGTTCGGCTGGGGCAGCCGCCAGCGCCGCATCCAGGCCGCGGAGATGGATCGCACCAGCGCCATCGCGCAGTCCATCGCCCAGGACAAGCAGCTCACCAAGCAACTCCTGAAGGCCGCCGGCGTGCCGGTGCCCGACGGGCGCGAGGTGCACAGCGTGGAGGAGGCGTGGGCCGCGGCCTGCGCGCTTGGTCTGCCGGTGGTGGTCAAGCCGCGCGACGGCAACCACGGCCGCGGCGTGACCGTGAACGTCGAGACCAAGCCCCATCTCGAGGCCGCCTACCGCGCGGCGCTCGAGGCCGGCACGGTAGTGATCGTCGAGCGCTACATCCCCGGCCACGACTACCGCTTCCTGGTGGTCGGCGACAAGCTCATCGCCGCCGCGCGGCGTGACCCGCCCTTCGTCATCGGCGACGGCGTGCACACCGTGCGCGCGCTGGTCGAGGAGGTGAACCGCGATCCGCGTCGCGGTGAAGGCCATGCCACCTCGCTGACCAAGATTCGCCTGGACGACATCGCCCAGACGCTGCTCGGCCTGCAGGGCCTCACGCCCGACGCCGTGCCGCCCAAGGGGCTGCGCGTCGTGCTGCGCAACAACGCCAATCTCTCCACCGGCGGCACAGCCACCGACGTCACCGACGAAGTGCATCCCGATCTCGCCGCGCGGGTGGTCGCCGCGGCGCAGATGGTGGGACTCGACATCTGCGGCGTGGACGTGGTCTGCCAGTCCGTGCTGCGGCCGCTGGAGGAACAGAACGGCGGCATCGTCGAAGTGAACGCCGCGCCGGGACTCCGGATGCACTTGACGCCGTCCTATGGCACCGGGCGGCGGGTCGGTGAGGCGATCATCAACGACATGTTCCCGCCAGGTGAGGACGCGCGCATTCCGGTCATCGCCGTGACCGGCACCAACGGCAAGACCACCACCGTGCGTCTCACGACCCACATCCTGCGCACCGCGGGTCTCAGGGTCGGCATGACGCTCACCGACGGCGTCTACGTCGACGACGTGCAGATCGACAGCGGCGACTGCAGCGGGCCGCGCAGCGCGCGCTCGGTGCTGATGCACCCGGACGTCGATGCCGCGGTGCTGGAGACCGCGCGCGGCGGCATCCTGCGCGAGGGCCTGGCGTTCGATCGCTGCCAGGTGGCGGTGGTGACCAACATCGGCGCGGGCGATCATCTCGGCCTCAACTACATCACCACTGTCGAGGATCTCGCGGTCCTGAAGCGGGTCATCGTCCAGAACGTCGCGCCCGGCGGCTTCGCGGTGCTGAACGCCGACGATCCGGTCTCGGCGCGCATGGGCGCGGCCTGCCCCGGCGCCATCATCTATTTCTCGCGCAATCCGGCCAACGCCGTCAGCGTCACCCATCGCGCCCAGGGGCGCCGCGTGGTGCTGGTGGACGGTGACGCCATCAGCTGCGTCGAGGGTCATGAACTGTGGCGCATGCCGCTGGCCGACATTCCGCTGACCCTCGGCGGGCGCGTCGGCTTCCAGGTGGAGAACGTGCTGGGCGCGGTCGCCGCGGCCTGGGGTGCCGGCATCGACTGGCGCGCCATCGAGGCCGGCCTGCGCAGCTTCGTCCCGGGACTTGACGCCACGCCCGGCCGCTTCAACCTGCTGGACTACCGCGGCGCCACGGTAATCGCCGACTACGGTCACAATCCTGACGCGATGGTGGCGCTGGTGCAGGCCGTCAGCGCCTCGCCCGCGCGTCGTCGCATGGTGGTGATCAGCGGCGCCGGCGACAGGCGCGACGAAGACATCCGCGATCAGACCCGCGTGCTGGGCGACGCCTTCGACCGCGTGCTGCTCTACCAGGATGCCTGCCAGCGCGGCCGCGAGGATGGCGAGGTGCTGGCCCTGCTGCGCGAGGGGCTCACGAATGCGTCCCGCACCCGCGAGGTGGAGGAGATCCGTGGCGAGTTCGTCGCCATCGATCGTGCGCTGGCTCTGCTCGAGCCCGGAGACCTGTGCCTGGTGCTGATCGACCAGGTGGAGGAGGCGCTGGCCTACCTGCGGCGCTGCTGCGCGGCGAGTGCGGCCCAGGTGGCCTGAGCGGTGTGAGTCGCGCCGCTCAGGCGGCGTGGGCGAGGTAGTCGCTGCGGAGCAGGGCGCTCACTTCCGCGTGCTGGCGCTCGAGCTGCGCGAGCGCACCGTCGACCGCGGCGGCGTTCCCGGTTTGAAGCGCGCGCGACAGCGCGTCGCAGAGCGTCTTCAGTCCGGCGGCCCCCACGGAGTCGCTGCCGGAGCGAAGCCCATGCAGGGCGAATCCCGCACGCTCGGTGTCCGTCGCCACGCAGGCTTCGCGCAACTCGACCACCTGCTGCCCCGACTGCACCAGGAAGGCTTCCACCACCCGCTGCACCAGGCCGCCGCGACCGGCGCGCTCCTGGGCGCGCAACTCGTCCAGGGCCTGGGGATTCAATAAGGGCTCGTCGGCGCGCGGCGCCGGGTCGTTCAGCGACGCGGGACCGCCCAGCCAGCGCGCGAGCACATTCTCCAGATCCTGCCGGCCGAAGGGCTTCGCCAGGTAGTCGTCCATGCCCGCGGCGAGGCAACGCTCGCGATCGCCTGGCAGCGCGTTGGCGGTCAGCGCGACTATCGGCGTGTGGGTGTTGGTTTCGCGCCGCCGAATCTCGGCGGTCGCCTCGTAGCCGCTCATGCCCGGCATCTGGCAGTCCATCAGCACGAGATCGAAGGGCCCTTCCGCCCAGGCCGCCACCGCCGACTCGCCGTCCAGCGCCGCGACCACCGTCACGCCCGTCAGTTCGAGCAGCGCGCACGCCACCTCCTGGTTGACCAGGTTGTCCTCCACCAGCAGCACCCGACCATGGAAGCGCTGTTCCTCGTCCGCCGTGTCGGCTGCGGCCGATGCGCCGACCAGCAACGCGCGCAGGTCACGCAGCCGCAGCGGCTTCGCGAGCAGCCCGGTGATGCCGGCAGCTTCGGCCGCGGCGTGGCTGGGCAGGTGGCGCAGCGGCGCGGCGACCACGCGGCGCGCGCCTACGTCGGCGATGGCGCGCAGCGCTTCCGCCGATGCCAGGGTCTGGGTGAGTTCGCCGTGGTGCCCGACCAGCACCAGGTCCATGGCTTTTGCGCCCGCGGCGGGCCGGTGCGCCTGGGCGGCCACGAGATCGGCCAGCACCGTGACCCGGCAGCCGAGCAGTTCCAGCAATGCGGCCGCGATGCTGCGGTCGCGTTCGTCGGCCTCGATCAGCAAAACGTCGAGTCCGAGCGGCGCCGGTTGCGGTGCGGGCGCGGCGGCCGGCGACATGCGCACGTCGAAGGCGAATTCCGCGCCGAGTCCCGGCGTGCTCGTAACGGTGATCTTCCCGCCCATCAGCGCCACCAGCCGCGCGCTGATGCTGAGACCGAGACCGGTGCCGCCGTAGCGGCGCGCGGTGCCGCCGTCGGCCTGGGCGAAGGCGGCGAAGATCAGTGCCTGGTCCTGCTCCGCGATGCCGATGCCGGTGTCCTGCACCGCGATGCGCACTGACTGGTCGGTCGCGCCCGGTTCGGCGCGCAGCATCACGCGTCCGCGCGGCGTGAACTTGATGGCGTTGCCGACCAGGTTGGTGAGCACCTGGCGCAGTCGCGCTGCGTCGCCGCGGCGCTGGGTGGCGAGTGCGGGGGCGATGTCGACGTACAGCCGCAGGCCCTTGGCGAGTGCGCCGTCGCACAGCAGGGCGGCGACCTCCTCCAGCAGTTCGCGCAGGTCGAAGTCCTCCTCCGCCAGGCTCATCATGCCGGCCTCGATCTTGGAGAAGTCGAGCACGTCGTTGACCACGTCCAGCAGCGCCGCGCCCGAGCCACGGATGGTCTCGGCGCAATGCCGCTGGCGCGCGTTCAGCCCGGTCTGCAGCAGGATCTCGTTCATGCCCAGCATGCCGTTGATCGGCGTGCGGATCTCATGGCTCATGTTGGCCAGGAACTGGGACTTCGCGCGGGTCGCTTCTTCCGCCGTGGCCAGCGCGGCGCGCAGCGCCTGGGTGCGCTCGGCGACGGTGCGTTCGAGGTCTTCGTTGTGCGCCTCGATCGCCTGGCGGCGCGCGTACTGGGCCCGCGTCCAGAGGATCATGAGCAGGGTCACCAGTAGTGTGGCGAAATAGCCGAGGCGCGCCACGGTGTGGGCGGCGCGCACGTCGCTGCGGTTCAGGTACAGCGCGTCGGGCTGCCCGGCCCACAGCTGCCAGCCGCCGTTGAGGTCGGGCACCGCGAGGTCGACCAACTCGGTGTAGAGCAGGTCGGGGGCGGGCTGGCCGCGTTCGATCGCGGCGCGGTGGGTGCGCCATGACCCCTTCTCTGGGGAGCCGACCACGTAGCTTGCCGTGGCGTGTCTGAGCGCGTGGTTGCCGCCCGGCAGCAGGTTGGCGAGTACCGCGCTCAGGATCACGCCGGACACCTGGCCGCGCAGCGCGCCGTCCGCGCCGAAGAAGGGCACGGAGTAGACCAGCCCGGCGCGGTCGGCGTCGTCGGGGCGCACGGGGTCGTAACGGGTGTTGTCGCAGGTCACGACCTCGGGACCGATGTGCGCCGGGTAATGGAGTCCCGCGACCTTATCCTCGTTCGGGAAGCGCGCGGCGAAGAAATCGAGCTGTTGGCGCATCAGGCGGTATTCGAAGATCTCGACCTCTTCGATCTCCGTGGCCTCGGCATGGTGGTGTGGCTGACCGCCGGTGCGGCCGATGATCAGCTCGTCGAAGGTCACGCTCGGGGTCTGCGGCTGGCCGGTGCGCGGATCGACGGCCTCCGGGTCGAACGCCCGTGGCACGAGGTAGACCTCCGACATCGACACGCGCGCCGCGAGATTGTTGTAGATCTCCTGCACGGTGGTGTGCGCGTCGGGGGTGAAGTTCTGTGCATCGGGGTCCAGCGCGCGCACGCCGGGCAGGCGCGCCATGGTGCGCAGGCCGGAGTAGATGTCGGACAGGGTGTTCTCCACCTGCCGCGCGACTTCGCGGGTATGGATGCGAGATTGCTCGCGGTAGTCCTCCAGCGCCGTGTCCAGCGCGTTGCGCTCTTCCCAACGGATGGCGACCGCCACCAGCGCGCCGAGCGCGACGATGACGGCGACTGCACGAGCCTGGGAGCGGAACACGACAACGGGGCGCCTTGAAGGGAACGCCTTGATAGCGGCCGCCGGCGCGGCTCGCTTGAGCGGGCGACGAGACGCCGGCCGTCAGGCGGCGGGCGGGCTCGAGGGAAAGGAAAAGGTGTTCTCCACGGTGCCGTCTAGACCGTAATCTTGAACCAAGGGTTCAAGACGGGACTTCTCGAGGTGAATCAGGCTTTCCGCTACGAGGCGGCCATGCACAACATCACGCATTGATCGGTCCCTGAGGAATGAAAAATAGGCTCAAAGATCTCAGGTCTTTGACGCACACAGCAGAGAACACCAAGCTCTAAATCGACTGCAATCTCCGGTTCTTTAGTCCGCGTTCCCGGCGCCGGCCTCAGTGCCCCGAGGCCTTCAGGCTCAGCGTCGGCCCGCGGGACAGGGCATCGGCAATCTTGCCCTGCATGCGCGACACGCTGGCAACGACATCGGTCGCGAGCGTCTCGTGCTTGCGCCGGTACTCGAGGTACTCGTGCGCGATGTTCAGCGCGGCCATCACGGCGATACGTTCTGTACCAATGACCTTGCCGTTGTCCCGTTGTTCAATCATTTTCTTGTTCAGGAACTGCACCGAGGCGAACAGCGCCTCGCGTTCGTTCTCCTTGCAGCCGACAACGTAGTCCTTCTCGAAGATCTGGACCGTGATCGGACGGACCTCACTGTCGCTGCTCATCAACGTGTCTCCATCGCCTTCAAGCGGGCGATCATTGCTTCGACGCGGCTGCGCGCCTGCTCGGTCTTCTCGATCAGCGCTGCGCGCTCGGCGGTGAGCGAAGCCTGCTGGTGACGCAGCGCTTCGTTCTCGCTCGCGAGGCTCTCGACCGTCTTGATCAGCTCGTCCACCCGCGTTTCGAGCGCGACCAGATCCAAGCGGTCATTGCTGCCTGCAGTCATGGCGTTACGCGTGCTCACCGGGGGGATGGGATGCCGAGGCACTATAGAGCCCGGAACGGCGGACGGTCAACAGCGCTTCCCGCCGTTTCGGGGGTGATGGCGCGCGGTCCGTCGGAGGCTTCGTCGTGGCGTGTGATAATGCGCACACGCCGCTCTGCCGCGCCACAACCATCGATACCTCAGATCATGCCAAAAGCCGTCTTGCACGCGCCGTTGCCCGGCGCCTCCGCGCCATGAGTCTCTACCTCGAAGTGGCGCGCGCGCTCGCCGCGGCGCGTTCGGATGTCGGCGCGGCGGAATGCCATGGCATGCTGTGCGGCATGCTGTCCGGACCTCGCGCGTTCACGCCGGCCCTGTGGCTCGAGCACGTGGCCGGTGGGGACGACGCACAGCTCGGCGCCGCCCGCGACGCGCTGTGGCGTCTGCAGGCGCACACCCGCGCTGCGCTCGAGGGCGGTGATTTCGACTTCGCGCCGCTGCTGCCCGCCGATGATGCGCCGCTCGCCGAACGGGCCAGCGCCTTCGGCGCGTGGTGCCGCGGTTACCTGTCCGGCTTCGGCCTGGCGGGGATTGCCGATCTGGGAACGCTGGGCGAAGATGCACGAGGCTTTCTCGTCGACCTGTCGCGCTTCGCGAGCGTCGCCACCGAGGTGGCCGGTGACGAGGACGACGAGCGTGCGCTGGCCGAACTGATCGAGTTCACGCGCATGGGCGTGCTC
This sequence comes from Gammaproteobacteria bacterium, assembly GCA_019747795.1. GTDB lineage: Bacteria > Pseudomonadota > Gammaproteobacteria > JADJYF01. Next base: position 20,938 of record JAIEQK010000330.1, read on the forward strand.
CTGGTCCGCGCGCAGTTCATCGACGACGCGCGTGACGACGAGGCCGACGGCCCGGTCCTGCACTGAACCCGCCAGCCCCACCAACCAATCGCCGAGGTCGCATGGAGAAGAGAGAGTTCGCCCGCCGCCGCAAGCGCCTGATGGACATCGCCGGGCGGGGCGCCATCGTGATCCAGCCGACCGCGCCCGAGCGCATCCGCAACCGCGACGTCTACTACCCCTTTCGGCCCGACAGCGATTTCTATTACCTGACCGGTTTCGCCGAACCCGAAGCGGTGGCGGTGCTGGTGCCCGACCGGCCGCAGGGCGAATTCATCCTGTTCTGCCGCGAGCGCGACGACGAGGCGGAGACCTGGCACGGCCGGCGCGCCGGGCTGGAAGGCGCCTGCGAACTCCACGGCGCCGACGACGCGTTTCCGATCACCGACGTCGACGACATCCTGCCGGGCCTCATCGAGAACAAGGAACGCATCTATTTCACCATGGGGCGCTACGCCGAGTTCGATCAGCGCCTGGTGAGCTGGCTGAACCGCGTGACGAGCAAGGGCCGCGCCGGGGTGCACGCGCCCGACCAGTTCGTCTCGCTCGGCCATACCGTGCACGAGATGCGGCTGTTCAAGAGCAGCCAGGAGCTGAAGGCGATGCGCAAGGCGGCGAGCATCTCGGCCGCGGCCCATCGCCGCGCGATGGCGGCGTGCAAGCCCGGCATGCGTGAATACCAGGTCGAGGCCGAGTTGCTGCACAGCTTCCTGCAGCAGGGCGCGCGCGCGCCGGCCTATCCCTCCATCGTCGGTGGTGGCCCGAACGGCTGCATCCTGCACTACGTCGACAACGACGACGTGCTGAAGGACGGCGACCTGGTGCTGATCGACGCAGGCGCCGAGTACGACTACTACGCCGCCGACATCACCCGTACCTTCCCGGTCAGCGGCGAGTTCACCCGCGAGCAGCGCCTGGTCTACGAGGTGGTGCTCGAGGCGCAGCTCGCCGCCATCGCCGAGGTGCGTCCTGGCAACACCTGGAACGAACCCCACGAGGCGGCCATCGAGGTCATCACCCGCGGCCTCATCGATCTCGGCATCCTGAAGGGTCGGCTGCGCAAGCTGATCGACGAAGAGGCCTACAAGCCCTATTACATGCACAAGACCGGTCACTGGCTGGGCATGGACGTGCACGACGTCGGCGACTACAAGGTCCACGACGAATGGCGGGTGTTCGAGCCGGGCATGGTGACCACGGTGGAACCCGGGCTCTATCTCGCCGCGACGCTGAAGGATCTGCCGCGCCAGTGGTGGAACATCGGCGTGCGCATCGAGGACGACGTGCTGGTGACCGAGACCGGCCACGAGATCCTGACCATCGAGGCGCCGAAGTCGGTCGAGGCGGTCGAGGCCGCGACGCGCGAGCGCAGTGCGATCTGAAGTCGACGTCCTGGTGGTCGGCGCCGGCCTGGTCGGCGCCTGCGGCGCGCTCGCGCTGGCCCGCGCCGGCTCGAGCGTGCTGCTCGTCGAGCGCGCGCCGCTGCCGCCGGCGCCGGCGGGCGACGCGCGCGCCCTGGTGCTGTCCGCCGCCTCGCGCGAAGTGCTGCAAGGGCTCGGCGCCTGGGACCGGCTCGCGCCACACACCTACGCCATCGAACACATTCGCGTGAGCGATCGCGGCGGCTTCGGAAGTCTGCGCCTCGAAGCCGGCGAGGCCGGCCTGGACGCGCTCGGCTGGGCCTGTCCCGCCGATCTCCTGCTGCACGAACTGCGCGGCGCGATGCGCGACGCGTTGGCCGCGGATGCCTGTTTCGACACCCGCTACCTCGGCCATCACCAGGACGGCGAGAGCGTGCTGGTCGAACTCATGACCGGCGAGACGCTGCACACCGTGCGCGCCCGGCTGCTGGTCGGCGCCGATGGCGCGCAGTCGGCGCTCAGGCTAGCGCGCGGCATCGCGACCGACGGCTACGACTACGGTCAGCAGGCGGTGATCGCGCCGGTGACGGTCGAGCGCCCGGTGCCGCACACGGCCTTCGAGCATTTCACCCGCGAAGGGCCGCTCGCGCTCCTGCCCTGCGGCGGCGCGCGCTACGTCAGCGTGCAGTGTCTCCTGGACGCGCGCGCGATGGACGCGCTCTCGCTTCCCGACGACGCCTACGCCGCGCTGCTCGAACGTCGCTCTGGCGCGCGCCTCGGACGCATGACCGTGGTCGGTCCGCGGCGCGCCCACGCGCTGGCGCGACAGCGCGCGCGACGCGTGATCGACCTGCGCATGGTGCTGGTCGGCAACGCCGCCAACACCATGCATCCCAATGCCGCGCAGGGTCTGAACCTCGGCCTGCGCGACGTCGCGACGCTCGCCGCCTGCGTCGAGCACGCGGCGGATCCCGGGTCCGCCTCGCTGCTCGAGCGCTACGCCGCGGCGCGCGCGCCCGACCACCGCCGCACGGTCGGCTTCAGCGATCTGCTGGCCCAGGGCTTCCGCTCGCGGCTGACCAGCGTGAGCCTCGGCCGCCGACTCGCGCTGGCGGGCGCCGATCTCTGCGCGCCCGCGCGTCTGCGCTTCGTGCACGAGGCAAGCGGGCTCGCCGCACTTGCGCGTAGCACGACGGCGGTGCGCGCATGATCTTCGATGTGCTGATCGCCGGCGGCGGCGCCGTCGGGCTCGCCGCCGCCGCGCTCTTGAACGATGCGGGCGCGAGCGTGTGCGTGCTCGAACCGCGGCTCGAGCGGGACTTTCCCTGCGGTCCCCTCGGCCTGCGCAGCTACGCGCTGACCCCCGCCGCGCGGCGCCTGCTGGAAGTGACGCGCACGTGGTCGCTGCTCGATCACACGCGCATCGGCCAGTTCACCGCGATGGACGTGTGGGACGCAGGCTCCACCGGCAGGCTCGAGTTCGCGCCGCCGCCCGGCCACCAGGGCGCGATGGGCTACATCGTCGAGCACGCCAACCTGGTAGCCGCGCTCGCCGCGAGCGTCGCCACGCGACCCGGTGTGCGTATCGAACCGCAGGCCCTGGACGCGGTGGAGACCGGCAGGCCGGCGACGGTGGTGACGGTCGCTGGCCAGCGCTTGAAGGCGCGCCTGGTGGTCGGAGCGGACGGCGCCGGTTCGCGGGTGCGCGCGGCGCTCGCCATCGAGCACGCGCACGTGTCCTATCGCCAGAGCGCGCTGGTGTGCAATCTGCGGGTGGCCGATCCCCATCGCGGTGTCGCTCGTCAGCGCTTCCTCCCCACCGGGCCGCTCGCGGCGCTGCCGCTGCCCGGGCCCTGCGACTGCGCCATCGTCTGGTCGCTGAACGACGACGAGGCGGCCGCGACCTTGGCGCTGGACGACCAGGCGTTCAGTGTTGCGCTGGCCGAGGCCTTCGACGGACGCTTCGGCGACATCGTGAGCGTGAGCGAGCGCGCGGCGTTTCCGCTCGCGCGGGCGCGCGCGGCGCAGATGGTGCACGGTAACTGCGTGCTGCTCGGCGACGCCGCCCATCTCGTCCATCCGCTCGCCGGCCAGGGGCTCAACCTGGGGCTGCTGGACGCCGCGAGCCTCGCCGAATGCGTCGGCTCGCCGGGCGACGCGGCGTGGCCCGCGCTCGCCGACCTGCGTCGCTTCGAGCGCTGGCGCAAGAGCGAGACGCTCGCCATGCTCGCGGTGACCGACGGCCTGCACCGCCTGTTCCAGCGCGACGAGGCGCCGCTCCGTCACCTGCGTGGTCTCGGCATGCGCCTGACCGACGGCCTCGCACCGCTCAAGCACCTGCTGATCCGCCACGCGATGGGCACGGCCGGCGATGTCCCGGCGCTCCTGCGCCCGCCGCCGCGGCGCTGACCGCACGCGCGCCGCGCGATGGTGATCGGCGGTGCCATTGGGCAGAATACGCGCCCCTTCTCGCGTTCACTCGCGGAGCTTCGCCGATGACCGCCACCGCCCTCTATGACACGCATCTCGCGAGCCTGCCGCTGGTCAACCGCGGCAAGGTGCGGGACGTCTACGCCGTCGACGCCGAGCACCTGCTGATCGTCACCACCGACCGGCTGTCGGCCTTCGACGTGGTGCTCTCCCAGCCCATTCCCGGCAAGGGCGCGGTGCTGACCGCGATGTCGAACTTCTGGTTCGCGCGCATGGGCGGGGTGATTCGCAATCACTTGTCCGGCATGACGCTGGCCGAGGCGCTGCCCGACGCGCAGGAACGGGCGCTGGTCGAAGGTCGCGCCATCGTCGTCCAGCGCTTGAGGCCGCTGCCGGTGGAGGCCATCGTGCGCGGCTATCTCATCGGCTCGGGCTGGAAGGACTACCAGCAGACCGGCATGGTCTGCGGCATCACGCTGCCGACCGGGCTCGCCCAGGCGCAGCAATTGCCCGAGCCCTTGTTCACGCCCTCGACCAAGGCCGAGCAGGGCGACCACGACGAGAACATCGACTTCGAGCGCTGCGCCACGCTGCTCGGGCGGGCGCGCGCCGAGCAGGTGCGCGATGTCAGCCTCGCCATCTACCGCGCCGCGGCCGACTATGCGCGCACCAAGGGCATCATCATCGCCGACACGAAGTTCGAGTTCGGCCTCGATGCCAACGACGAGCTGGTGCTGATCGACGAGATCCTGACGCCCGATTCCTCGCGCTTCTGGCCGGCCGAGGAATACCAGGTCGGCATCAGCCCGCCGAGCTTCGACAAGCAGTTCGTGCGCGACTACCTGGAGACCTTGGACTGGGACAAGCGTCCGCCGGCACCGATCCTGCCGGACGAGATCCTGGAGAAGACCGCGGCGAAGTATCGCGAGGCCCTGACCCGTCTCACCACGTGAGCGCCGCGCTGCCAACGGTGCTGCGTTTAAGCGCGCTGCCCGCGGCGCTCGGCGCTGAGCAGATCACGCAGCTGGCCGCCGGCCGGCGCTTTCGTCTCGAACACATCCTCTCCGGCGACCACGCGAGTCCGCCCGGCTTCTGGTACGACCAGGCCGGGGACGAGTGGGCCGTGCTGCTCAGCGGACGCGCGGTGCTCGAGTTCGACGAGGGGGCGCTCGAACTCGGCGCCGGCGACGCCGTGCTGATCCCGGCGCATCGTCGTCATCGTGTCGCAACGTCCGAACAGGCGGTCTGGCTGGCGCTCCACATGTAGGTCGGGCTTCAACCCGACATTCCGTTCAGAGCCTTCGTCGAAGCCCTGGAATGAATGTCGGGTTGAAACCCGACCTACAATGGCCGCACCGCTGTCCTCGGGGAGAAGGAACCGCATGCGGGGCATACGCCTGCTCGTGCTCGGCGTGATCTGGCTGGGGTCGTTCTTCCTGGCCTTCGATCGCGTCAACATCTCGCTCGCCGCGCCGCGCATCATGGAGGAGCTGGCGTTCGACGGCGTGCGCATGGGTCTCGTGCTGAGCGCCTACTACTGGGGCTACATGCTCGGCAATTTCTTCGGCGGGCTGCGCGGCGGGCAGGACAGGCTGCGCGGCGTGACGACGCTCCTGATCCTGGTCTGGTCGGCGCTGACCGCATTGTCCGGCAGTTGCCACACGCTCTGGCAGTTCGGTGCGGTGCGCGTCGCTTTCGGACTCGCCGAGGGCGCGACCGCCAATCTCATGCATCGCCTGCAGAACAACTGGTTGCTGCCGGCCGAGCGCGGCCGCGGCTACGGCATCTTCATCGGCTTCGTGTATCTCGGCGTCGCGCTCGGCATGCCGCTGGTCGGCTGGCTGATCAAGACCTGGGACTGGCGCGTGATGTTCTACCTCTCGGGTCTCATGACGCTCGCGCTGGTGGCCCTGTTCTGGACGGTGGTGCGCGATCATCCCGCCGCGCATCCGTGGCTGCCGGCAGCCGAGGGCCGCGCGCTGCAGGCGGCCATCGCCGGCGACCGTGAACGTCTCGAGCCCGATGGCAGCGCGCCGCCCAAGCTCGACATGGGTGAGCGCCTGCGCCGACTGTTCGCCATTCCGCATTTCTGGCGGTTGTGCGTCGCGGCCTTCTTCTGCATCGGCGTGTACTTCACCAACATGAGCTGGCTGCCCGGCTACCTGGTGCGTGAGCGCGGTTACTCGATCCTCGCGAGCGGCATCTACCTCACCATTCCGTATCTCGCCGCCTTCGCCGGCATGTGGGCGGCGGGGGCGCTGGGCGACAAGCTTGGCAACCGCAGCGCGGTGGCGCTGGTGATGGGACTCCTGAGCTGTCCGGCGATCATCGCGCTCGCCTACAGCAGCGAGGTCAACGCCACCATCGCGCTGATGAGCCTGATGCTGTTCCTGAACTCCGCCGCGCTGAACGGCATCATGGTGCTTCTGTTCGATATCGTGCCGGCGGAGATCTTCGGCGCCGGCGTGGGCCTCGTCGGTGGGCTCTCCGGCGGACTCGCGGGCATCGTCGGACCGCTCCTGGTCGGCTGGCTCTACGATCTGACGGGCTCTTTCGTGGCGGGCTTCTACGCGCTCGCCGCGGGTGTCGTCATCGGCGCGGTGTTCCTGTGGCCGATGATCGCCCACGAGCGGCAGGTGAAGGAGGAGAAGCGGGCGCGCGCCGCGGTGCGCGGCGGAATGTCGGACTGAAGTCCGACCTACAGGTCTGGCAAAGCGTCGCCCACGGTCACGATCTTCATGCCGTTGGTGCCGCCGGAATGGCCGTGCAGATCGCCCTTGGTGATGATCACGCGGTCGCCTTCGAGGACGGCGCCGCGGGAGGCGAGCACGCGCAGCACTTCGCGCGTGACTTGCTCGTAGGCGATCCCCGTCACGTCGAAGTGGACGGGTACCACGTCGCGGTAGAGCGTCACGCGGCGGAGCGTCGCGGCGTCCCGCGCCAGCGCGAAGATCGGAATGGCGGTGTTGACCCGTGACATCCACAGCGGCGTCGCACCGGACTCGGTCAGCGCGGCGATGGCCTTCACGTTGATGCGATTGCCGCAGTAGATGGCCGACATGGCGGTGGCCTGGTCGACCCGTTCGAAGCCGACGTCCGGCAGCGTGGAGGAGGCGGGATCGGTCCACTCCTGCTCGGCGCCGAGACAGATGCGCGACATCGCCGCCACCGCCTTGTCGGGATAGGCGCCGACGCTGGTCTCACCGGAGAGCATCACGGCGTCGGTGCCGTCCAGCACCGCGTTGGCGACATCGAACACCTCGGCGCGGGTCGGCAGCGGATGCTCGATCATGGATTCCATCATCTGCGTGGCGGTGATCACCACGCGGTGCTGGCGACGCGCCAGCGCGACCAGCATCTTCTGCGCGGGCGGCAGGCGCGCGTCGCCTATCTCCACGCCCAGATCGCCGCGCGCGATCATGATCGCGTCGCTGGCCGCGATGATCTCGGCGGCGTGCTCGAGCGCCTCGGCGCGCTCGATCTTGGCGATGATGCCGGCGCGGCCGCCGAGCGCGCGAATGAGCTCGCGCGCGGCCTCGATGTCGGCCGCGCTGCGCGGAAAGGACACCGCCACGTAGTCGGCGCCGTGGGCCAGCGCGTGGGCGAGATCTTCCTTGTCCTTGTCGGTCAGCGCGGGCGCGGACAGCCCGCCGCCCTGGCGATTGACGCCCTTGTTGTTCGACAGCGGACCGCCGACGGCGACCCGCGTGCTGATGCGTGGACCGTCGACTGCCGTGACGTCGAGCACGATGCGACCGTCGTCGACCAGCAGCACGTCGCCGGCGCGCACGTCCTCGGGCAGCGCCTTGTAGGTCAGGCCGACCTCGTGCTGGTTGCCGTCGCCCGCGCCGAGCGCGGCGTCGAGCGCAAAGGCCGCGCCTTCGACGAGCTCCACTGGCCCGTCGCGAAAGCGCTCGATGCGGATCTTCGGCCCTTGCAGGTCGGCGATGAGGCCCAGCTCGCGGCCCGCCGCCGCGGCGGCCGCGCGCACCTCGGCGGCACGGCGCGCGTGATCGGCGGCATTGCCGTGGGAGTAGTTGAGGCGCGCGGCGTCGAGGCCCGCAGCCACCAGGCGCGTGAGCACGCCGGGCTTGTCCGTGGCGGGACCGAGCGTGGCGACAATCTTGGTGCGTCTCATGGCACGGTAAGCCTCTCGGTGTAGGTCGGACTTCAGTCCGACATTCTGTTCCAGAGCCGTCATCAAAGCCCGAGAATCAAATGCCGGACTGAAGTCCGACCTACAGTTCGACCTGCAGTTCGACCTGCAGGCTTGCGTCAGCCTTGCGCCGCGCGCTGCTCGAGGATCTCGATGGCGGGCAGCACCTTGCCCTCGAGGAACTCGAGGAAGGCGCCACCGGCGGTGGAGATGTAGGAGATGTCGTCGCTGACACCGAACTTGGCGATGGCGGCGAGCGTGTCGCCGCCGCCCGCGATGGAGAAGGCCGGCGACTTCGCGATGGCGCGGGCGAGCCGCTCGGTGCCGGCCGCGAAGTTGTCGAACTCGAACACGCCCAAGGGCCCGTTCCAGACGATGGTGCCCGCCTTCTCGAGGGCCGCGCACAGCACGTCCAGGCTCTTCGGACCCAGGTCCATGATCATGTCGTCGGTGCCGACCGCGTCCGCGCTCTTCACCTCGGCGGGCGCGGTCTCGGCGAACTCCTTGCCGCACACCACGTCGACCGGGATCGGGATGTGGGCGTCGCCGCTGATGAGACGCTTGGCGATGTCGAGCATGTCGCGCTCGACCAGCGACTTGCCGATCTCCTTGCCCGCCGCGGCGAGGAAGGTATTGGCGATGCCGCCGCCGACCACCAGCTGATCGACCTTGGAGACCAGCGATTCCAGGAGGTCGAGCTTGGTCGAGACCTTGGAACCGCCGACGATCGCGACCAGCGGCCGCGCCGGCTTCCCGAGTGCCTGCTGCAGGGCTTCGACCTCGGCCATCAGGAGCGGCCCGCCGCAGGCGACGGGCGCGAACTTGGCGACCGCGTGGGTCGAGGCCTGGGCGCGATGCGCGGTGGCGAAGGCGTCGTTCACGAACACGTCGCAGAGCGCCGCCATGCGTTTGGCCAGCGCGTCGTCGTTGGCGTTCTCGCCGACCAGGAAACGGCTGTTCTCGCCGAGCGTGATCACACCAGCCTTCAATTCCACGCCGTCGATCCACTCGGGCGCGAACTCGACCGGCACGCCGAGCAATGCGGCGAGCGCCGGTGCCACCGGCGCGAGGGAGGCCTCGGCCTCGAACTTGCCTTCCTTCGGTCGCCCGAGATGGGACATCACCAGCACCTTCGCGCCCTTCTCGAGCGCGAGTTTCAGGGTCGGCAGCGCGGCGCGCAGCCGCGTGTCGTCGGTGATGCGGCCGTTCTTCAGCGGTACGTTGAAGTCCTCGCGGATCAGCACGCGCTTGCCCGCGAGATCGAGCTCGCTCATCTTGAGCATGACGTCAGCCCCGCGCCTTCACCATCGCGATGGTGGTGTCGAGCATGCGGTTCGAGAAACCCCACTCGTTGTCGTACCAGGACAGCACCTTGACCAGCGTGCCGTCGATGACCTTGGTCTGCGAGGCCTCGAAGATCGACGAATGCGGGTTGTGGTTGAAGTCGATGGAGACCAGCGGCTCGTCATTCACCGCCAGCACGCCCTTCAGCGGACCCTCGGCGGCGGCGCGGATGACGGACGCGATTTCCTTCGCGTCGGTCGCGCGCTTGGCGACAAAGGTCAGGTCGACCAGCGAGACGTTGATGGTCGGCACGCGCACCGCGTAGCCGTCCAGCTTGCCGTTCAGTTCCGGCAGCACCAGGCCCACCGCGGCGGCGGCGCCGGTCTTGGTCGGGATCATCGACTGGGTGGCCGAACGCGCGCGACGCAGGTCGCTGTGATAGACGTCGGTCAGCACCTGGTCGTTGGTATAGGCGTGGATGGTGGTCATGATGCCGGACACCACGCCGATGGCGTCGTGCAGCGGCTTGACCAGCGGGGCGAGGCAGTTGGTGGTGCAGGAGGCGTTGGAGACCACGGTGTCGGTCGCCTTCAGCACGTGGTGATTGACGCCGTAGACGATGGTGGCGTCGACGTCATTGCCACCGGGCGCCGAGATCAGCACCTGCTTCGCGCCGCCCTTCAGATGCTGGCCGGCCTTGTCCTTGCTGGTGAACAGGCCCGTGCACTCGTGCACCACGTCCACGCCCAGGTCACCCCACGGCAGCTTGGACGGGTCGCGTTCGCTGAACACCTTGATGGTCTGGCCGTTCACGACCATGGCGCCATCCTTGACCTCGACCTTGCCGGGGAACTTGCCGTGGGCGCTGTCGTAGCGGGTCAGGTGGGCGTTGGTGTTGGCATCGCCGAGGTCGTTGACCGCGACAATCTGGATTTCGCCGGTGCGCTCGGCTTCGAACAGGGCGCGCAGCACGTTGCGACCGATGCGGCCGTAGCCGTTGATACCAACACGTATGGTCATGAGGAGAACTCCATCTTCTTTGGGGCAATAGGTGAAATCATGCCGCGCACGCGGCGTGTGCCGCCGTGATCCTGCTCACGTGGGCGCGCCATCAGAACAGCGCGCGCACCGCGGCAGTCGCTTTAGCGGCGGTGAGGCCGAAATGCTCGAACAGCGCGCCGGCCGGTGCCGAGGCGCCGAAACGATCGAGGCCGATGACGATGCCGTCGAGGCCGACATAGCGATACCAGAAGTCGGTGCTGCCGGCCTCGATGGCCGCGCGGCGCCGCACCGCGCCGGGCAGCACGTGCTCGCGCCAGGCGGCGTCCTGCCGGGCGAAGACCTCGGTCGAGGGCATGGACACCAGGCGCACCTGGCGGCCTTCAGCCTGCAGCGCGGTCACCACTTCGCGGCCGAGGGCGAGTTCCGAGCCGGTGGCGATGACGATGGCCTCCGGCGTGCCGGCGCAGTCCAGCGCGATGTAGCCGCCGCGGGCGATGGCGTCCTGCTGGGCGGCGTCACGCGGTTGCTGCGGCAGGTTCTGGCGCGACAGCAGGAGCGTGCTCGGTCCGTCGCGACGTTCGATGGCAGCGATCCAGGCGACCGCGGTCTCGGCCGCGTCGGCCGGACGCCATACGTCGAGGCCGGGGATCAGGCGCAGCGCGTTCGCGTGTTCGACGGGCTGGTGGGTCGGTCCATCCTCGCCGAGGCCGATGGAATCGTGGGTGAAGACGTAGATGGTGCCGATACCCATCAGGGCCGACATGCGCACGGCGTTCCGCGCGTAGTCGGAGAACACCAGGAAGGTGCCGCCGTAGGGAATGACCCCGCCGTGCAGCACCATGCCGTTCATCACCGCACCCATGCCGAACTCGCGCACGCCGTAGTAGACGTAGTTGCCGGCGGGGTTGTCGGGGGTGAGGCCGACGCTGGACTTGTGGAAGGTGTTGTTCGAGCCGGTCAGGTCGGCCGAGCCGCCGACCAGCTCTGGGAGCAGCTTGCCCAGGTAATCGAGCGCGCGCTCCGAGGACTTGCGCGTGGCTTCGGGCTTGCCGGTATCGGCGAGCGCCGCGACGCAGGCCGCCGCGCCGTCGGCCCAGGCGGCCGGCAGGCGCCCGGCGCACACGCGCTCGAACTCGGCGGCGAGGTCGGGGTGCGCGCGGTTATAGGCCGCGAGCGTTTCGCGCCACGCCGCTTCACGGGCCGCGCCGGCGTCCTTCGCGCTCCAGGCCTGGTAGACCGGCGCCGGGATCTCGAAGGGCGCGTGCGGCCAGTTCAGCGCCGCGCGGGTCGCGGCCACTTCGTCGGCGCCGAGCGCCGCGCCGTGGCAGGCCTCGGTGCCCTGCTTGTTCGGCGCGCCGTAGCCGATGATGGTCTTGCAGCAGATGAGCGTCGGCTTGCCGGACTCGGCGCGGGCCGCGTCCAGCGCACGCGCGACCGCCGCGGCATCATGGCCGTCGACCCCGCGGATCACCTGCCAGCCGTAGGCCTCGAAGCGCGCAGGGGTGTCGTCGGTGAACCAGCCATGCACCTCGCCGTCGATGGAGATGCCGTTGTCGTCGTAGCACACGATGAGCTTGCCGAGCCCGAGCGTTCCGGCCAGCGAGCAGGCTTCGTGGGAGATGCCTTCCATCAGGCAGCCGTCGCCGGCGAACACGTAGGTGTGGTGATCGACCACCGTGTGCCCCGGGCGGTTGAAACGCGCGGCCAGGTGCTTCTCGGCCAGCGCCATGCCGACCGCGTTGGCGAGCCCTTGACCGAGCGGGCCGGTGGTGGTCTCGACCCCGGGGGTCTCGCCGCGCTCCGGGTGACCGGGCGTACGCGAGTGGAGCTGGCGGAAGGCCTTCAGATCCGCGATGCCGAGGTCGTAGCCCGACAGGTGCAGCAGCGAGTACAGCAGCATCGATCCATGCCCATTCGACAGCACGAAGCGGTCGCGATTGGGCCAGGCCGGGTTGGCGGGGTTGTGCGACAGGTAGTCGCGCCACAGCACCTCGGCGATGTCCGCCATGCCCATGGGCGCGCCCGGATGGCCGGAATTGGCGGCCTGCACCGCGTCCATGGAGAGGGCGCGGATGGCATTGGCCAGTTCACGCCGCGCCGTGGCGGACATCTCGCTCATGCTGTATTCCTCGTGACAATTGCTAGGCGCTGGGCGCGCGCCGCGCATGCGCGGTGCGCGTGGCGGAACGGGCCGGCGACAGCCGCCGGCACCCGCGGTCACGCCCCGCCGGCGGCGCCGGAGGGCGGACAGTGAGCGCCGCGCGCCGGCCGTGAATGAGTGGCAGCATTTTAATGAGCGGCCGGCGCTCGCGCCACCGCCGAGGCGTCTCCAGCGTTAGGCGCTCGCGCCCCGCTCAGGGATAATCGAAGCGCGAGCGGGCATGGGGCCCGGCACGGTACGCGATCAGCATGAATTCCACCTCCCGCGCCATCGGTCTCAGCTTCGAGTTCTTTCCGCCGCGCACGCCCGAGGGCGTGGCGCGGCTCTCGGCCACCCGCCGACGGCTCGCCGCCCTGGACCCGGAGTTCTTCTCGGTCACCTTCGGCGCGGGCGGCAGCACCCGCGAGCTGACGCTCGAGACCGTGCTCGAGGTGCGCAATGACACCGGCATCGATACCGCGCCCCACCTGTCCTGCATCGGCTTCTCGCTGGCCGACATTCGCGCCGTGCTCGAGCGCTACGCGTCCGCCGGCATTCGGCGCCTGGTGGCGCTGCGCGGTGACATGCCGTCCGGCACCAGCGGCTTCGGTGAGCTGCGGCACGCCAACGAACTGGTGGAATTCATCCGCCGCGAGCGCGGCGAGCACTTCCACATCGAAGTCGCCGCCTATCCCGAGGTCCACCCCCAGGCGCCCGGCGCGGCGGCCGACCTCGACAACTTCCTGCGCAAGGTCGCGGCCGGCGCGAACGGCGCCATCACCCAGTACTTCTACAACGCTGACGCCTATTTCCGCTTCGTCGAGCAGGCCGCCAAGCGCGGGGTGGACGTGCCCATCGTGCCCGGCATCATGCCGATCACCAATTTCTCCAACTTGAGGCGCTTTTCGGAGATGTGCGGCGCTGAGATTCCGCGCTGGATGGTCAAGGCTCTGCAGGACCTCGGCGACGACCACAAGGCGATCTTCGAATTCGGCGTGGACGTGGTCACCCGGCTCTGCGACACCCTGCTGGCGGGCGGCGCGCCGGGGCTGCATTTCTACACCATGAACCAGCACGAAGCGGCGAGCGCGGTCTGCGCCAACCTCATGGTGCGCGGCCGCGGCGGCGCCTGAGCGAGCCATGGCCGGCGCCGAGTCCGCCCGCGCCGAACTGCTGCTGGTCGACGACGACCCGCTGATCACCGACGCGCTCGGCTTCGTGCTGGCCGACGAGTTCGAGGTGCTCTGCGCGCCGTCCCGCGCCGCGGCCCGCGCGCTCCTGCGCGATCGTGGCCACCAGCCGGCGCTCGCCCTGGTGGACCTCGGCCTGCCGCCCCTGCCGCACGCGCCGGACGAGGGCTTCGCGCTGATCGCGGAGCTGGTAGCGCTCCATCCCGGCATGAAGGTACTGGTGCTGTCCGGCCAGGACGAGCGGCGCACCATCGCCCACGCGCTGACCTTGGGCGCGGTGGACTTCGTCGCCAAGCCCTGCGAACCCGACCTACTGCGCGCGCGGCTGCGTCACCAACTCCGGCTGCTGGACGCCGAGCGGCTCGAACGCGCCACCGCGGAGGCCGACGGCGGTGAACTCCTGCTCGGCGCGAGTCCCGGCATGGTGGCCCTGCGCGCCCTGATCGAGCAGTTCGCCGACACGCCCTTTCCGGTGCTGGTGGAGGGCGAGTCCGGGGTGGGCAAGGAACTGGTGGCCCAGGCCCTGCACGCGGCGAGCGGCCGTGCCGGCCCGCTGCTGACGCTGAACTGCGCGGCCTTCAGCCCCGATCTCCTCGCCGCGCAGCTGTTCGGCCACGCGCGCGGCGCCTACACCGGCGCGGACAAGGCCCGCGCCGGCTTCTTCGAGGACGCCGGCGACGGCACCCTGTTCCTGGACGAAGTGGGCGAGATGCCGCTCGACCTGCAGGCGAGCTTCCTGCGCGTGCTCGAGAACGGCGAGTTCTACCGGCTCGGCGAGACCGAGGCGCGCCGCTCGCGGGCGCGCATCGTCGCGGCGACCAACCGCGAGCTGCGCGAGCTGGCGCGCGCCGGGCGTTTTCGCCAGGACCTGCTGCATCGCCTGACGGTGCTGACCTTGAGCGTGCCGCCGCTGCGCAGCCGCGGCGAGGACTGGCGCCTGCTGCTGGACGCCTTCCAGCGTCAGTACGCCGGCAGCATCAAGCCGTTCACGCTCGAGCCCGCCGCCGAGGTGCTGCTCTCCGGCTATGCGTTTCCGGGCAACGTGCGCGAACTGCGCAACCTCGTCATCCGGCTCGGCGCGCGCTACCCGGGCCAGCGCATCGATGCCGCGCAGCTCAGGCCCGAACTCGAACTGGAGTTCACGCCGTCGGCGGGCGCCGCGGCCGCGCACAGCGTCGACCTCGCCGCGCGGCTCGCCCAGCCCGGCTTTCGCCTGGACGACGAGCTGGCCGCGCTGGAGCGGCGCTACATCGAGACCGCGCTCGCCCAGGTCGGCGGCAACCTGTCGCAGGCGGCGCGCCTGCTCGGGGTCAACCGCACCACGCTCTACAGCCGGCTCGCGCGCCTGGGCTTAAGCGCGCCAGGCGATTCCTGAGCCCGTGTACGAACGGCACTTCGGTCTCACCCGTCCCCCTTTCCGCATCACGCCGGACCCGGAGTTCTTCTTCCCCGGCGCCAATCGCGGCGCGGTGCTCGAGGCGCTGGTCTACGCCATCGCGCGCGGCGAGGGCATGGTCAAGGTGGTGGGCGAGGTGGGCAGCGGCAAGACCATGCTGTGTCGCATGCTGGAGCGCGAGCTGGCGGCGGACTGCGCGCTGGTCTACCTCGCCAATCCGCGCCTGCCGGCCGAGGCGGTCGTGTACGCAGTGGCGGGCGAGCTCGGACTGCCGGCCGGCGCCGACCAACCGCGCCTCGCCGTGCTGCGCGCGCTGGAGGATTATCTCGTGCGGCGCCACGCCGCCGGGCGGCGGGTGGTGGTGTTCGTCGAGGAGGCGCAGGCCATGCCACTCGAGACGCTGGAGGAGATCCGGCTCCTGAGCAACCTCGAAACCACCCAGGCCAAGCTGCTGCAGCTGGTGCTGTTCGGCCAGCCGGAGCTGGACGAAAAGCTCGCGCGCCACGAGATTCGCCAGCTGCGCGAACGCATCACCCACAGCTTCAATCTCGAACCTCTGCGCCGCGGCCAGGTCGAGGATTATGTGAACGCGCGCCTGCGGGCGAGCGGCCATGGCGGCGCGCCGCTGTTCTCGGCCGCCGCGCTGCGGGCCGTCGAGGCCGCCTCGGGCGGGCTCCTGCGGCGCATCAACATCCTCGCCGACAAGGCGCTGCTGGCGGCCTTCGCCGACGGCGCGACGCGGGTCGAAGCGCGCCACGTGCGGCGCGCGGCCGCGGACAGCGAGTTCGGCGGCGCGGCGCGGCCGTGGCTCCCCTGGGTGCTGGCCGGGGCGATTCTCGTGCTGGCCCTGCTCGCGGGGCTCGCCTGGCGCTGGGAATCCTTCCCGCGCGCGGCATCCCCGGCGCAGGCGGTGGCGCCCGCGGCGCCGGCCTCGCCTAAGGTCGACGCACCGCCGGCCGCTGCCCTGACACCCTCGGAGTCGTCGGCGGTGATGCCGCGGGTGGCACCCGACACCGGGCTCGTGGGTCTCGAACACCTTCGGCCGGCCGGCTTGCCCCCGGTCGATCCGGAGGCGCTGCGGCGGCGCTGGGCCGAGCCCCAGGACGGGGTAGTGAAGTAAGTCAGACTTCTTTAAATATTAGAAATTTATAATCGATACATCATGTGTTATCTTGAAATTTGATCGGTCCCCGGACGCTGGGCCCATGCGCACCACATTCCTTGCCCTGCACACGCTCCTGCTGATGGCTTCGCTGGCGGGCTGTGCCGCGATTCGGCCGCAGCCGCCCGCGCCCGCCCCGGCAGGTCACCTGACCACCGAGCCGGCACCGGCCGCCGACGGCATCCCGGACCTGGTGCAGCAGACGCCCTACCTGCCCGTCCCCGGCGCCGCACCGGCCGAGGAGCGCTACACCGTGGTGGTGAACGACGTGCCGGTGCGCGAACTCCTGTTCGCGCTCGCCCGCGACGCCAAGCTCAACATCGACATCGGTGGCGACATCAGCGGCAACGTCACGCTGAACGCCATCGACCAGACGCTGCCGCAGATCCTCGAGCGCGTCGCGCGCCAGGTGACGCTCCGCTACGAACTCACCAAGGACACCATCGTCATCGCGCCGGACTCGCCCTTCCTGCGCACCTACGACGTGGGCTACGTCAATCTCTCGCGCGACGTCGACACCACGGTCCGGGTCGCGACCCGCGTCGCGACGACCGGCGACACCTCGGTGCAGAACAGCGGCAGCGGCGGCGGCCGTGGCGGCGCGGGTGGCGGCAACGACAACAACTCCTCGACCACCGAGCTGCAGTCGCGCTCCTACAACCGCTTCTGGGACACGCTGCGCTCGAACGTGCTCTCCATCCTCGGCGAGCCCAACACACTGGGCGCCGAACAGCAGGCCTCGGACAAGGTCATCGTCAACGCCGAGACCGGACTGCTCACCGTGCGCGCCACCAGCCGTCAGCACGAGATGATCGAGCAGTTCATCGATCGCGTTCTGGTGAACGCGCGGCGCCAGGTGATGATCGAGGCGACCATCGTCGAAGTGTCGCTGAGCGATCAGTACCAGGCCGGCGTCGACTGGAACTTCATACTGCGCGCCGGCGGCACCGGCTTCACCGTCAACCAGGGCCTGCTCGGACGCGTGGCCGACGGCGCGCTGGAGAACACCATCTCCTCGCTCACGCTCGGCTATACCGATCCGCAGGTGGGCGATAACTCCGTCACCTCCACCGTGCGCCTGCTGCACGAGTTCGGCGACACGCGCGTGCTGTCGAGTCCGCGGCTCATGGTGCTGAACAACCAGACCGCGATGCTGAAGGTGGTGGAGGAACTGGTGTACTTCACCGTCAACGTCACCAACCTCGACGGCACCACCACCGCGCAGGGCCGCACGCTGGTCGACACCGACGTGCGTTCGGTGCCGGTCGGTCTCGTGATGGCGGTCACGCCGCAGATCTCGGCGAACAACGAAGTGACGCTCACTGTGCGTCCGACCATCTCGCAGAAGATCGACGACGCGGTCGACCCGGGTCCCGCTCTGATCTCGCGGCTCAACCAGGGCGACAACGAAGTCACCAACCTCGTACCGGTCATTCGCGTGCGCGAGATGGAGTCGGTGCTGAAACTGGTGGACGGCCAGATCGGCGTGCTCGGCGGCCTCATGCAGGACGACATTCGCGGCGGCAATCGCGACATTCCTGGCCTCGCGCGCGTGCCGGTGCTGGGACCGATGCTGTTCCGCACCGAGGAAGCGAACAAGCGCAAGACTGAGCTGGTCGTGTTCCTGCGCCCGGTGGTGGTGCGCGATCCGAGCATCAACACCGATCTGAAGGACTACAGCGACCTGCTGGGGCAGGCGCCCGGGCCCGCGCCGGTTCCCGGCACCGGCGCGCAAGTGCCCTGAGAGGCCTGCCGTGGCCGCGATCTTTCTCCTCGTGCGTCGCTTCGAGCCTGCCGCTCGCGGCGCGAGCCGCGTGGAGGGTGGCGCATGAGCCTCTTGATGGACGCGCTCAGGCGCGCCGAGGCCGACAAGAAGGCGCAGGAAGAGCGTGCCGCGCAGGCGAGCCTCGACGGTGGCGCGATCACGCGCATCTCGCCGTTCGCCAAGTCCGAAGACGACACCGTGCAGATCGACGGTCTCGCGCTGCAGGCCGCCGCCGCCGCCCATGACGAGCGCCACGAGCCTGCGCTCGAACTGGAGGAGCACCTCGCGCCGCCGCCCGCGGCCGACTTCAGCCTCGCGCCCCTGGAACTGGAGGAAGGGCCCTACGCGCCCGAGGCCTTCGCCGTCGAGGCTCCCAGCCGCGTCAGCACGGGCTACACCACGCATGCCGGTCGCATCGAGCGACGCGAAGATACCGGCACGCTGCCCTCGGCACGGGGCATGCGCCACGACGTCGACGACTATCTCGATCGCTCGCATTCCATGGAGGTGCCGCGCGTGCCGTCGCGCAGCAACGACGGTACGCTGGACGACGTCGCCGCGCACACCGTGGCCAGCGCGCAGACCGTGTTCCGCGCGAGCGATCGGCCGAGTCGCGGACGCGTGGTGACGATCGCGGCGAGCATCGCCGTGTGCGTGGTGCTGGCCATCGTCGGCGTCGGCGTCTACTACGCGAGTCTCGCGCCGCGACCGCGGCCGGTGCCTTCCCCCGGCGTCGCGCGCGACGTGGAGAAGCCGCGCGAACCACCGTCCGCCTTTGCCGCCGATGGCGGGCTCGCGCGGGTTGATACCACCCCGCCGCCCGAGTCCGCGCCCGTCCCGCCGGCGGTCGGTGAACTCGCCGTCCCCGCCACACCGACGATCGCGCAGGCCGAAGAGCCCGCGGCGTCCCCAGTGAGCCCGGAACAGGCCGCGCCGCCCGTCGCCCCGCCTGCGCCGCCGGTCACCACCCCGCCCGTGGCGCGTCCGCGTCCGGCCATGGCGCGCCCGTCCATCCACGATGAAGAACTCGGCAACGGCCAGGTGCGTAT
>JAIEQK010000125.1 GCA_019747795.1 Gammaproteobacteria bacterium
GCGTGGGGCTCTTCGTTCGGCTGCATCATGGCGTTGATGTTCGGGCCCAGCACCAGCGCCTGGCCCCAGTAGGCCATCGCGAGTGTCGGGTCCAGGCGCGCCGCTTCGCGGAACGCGCGGCGCGCCTCGGCGTGATTGAAGGCGTAGGCGAGCTTCAGGCCCTGGTCGATGAAGCGCTGGGCCTGGTCGTTCCTGGTACTGACCGCGAAGTGATGGTCGCCCAGGTTCTGCAGGCGCGGCGCGAGTTCGCCGTCCGGCCCCGGCGCGGCGGCACGCGGCTCGTCGGCGTAGTGCTGGTGGCTGCCGCCGTGGGCGGCTTCATCCGCGGCCCGCGCCCCGGCCACCCCCAGACAGCTGGCAACGACAACAGTGCAGAAGGCTTGTAGCAGGCGCGGCATGGCTAGTCTCCCCGACGTCGACCGGAACAGCGCGACGCACGGGGCGCCGCGGCGCTCAGTCTAGCCCGCGCGCGGGCTCACGGTGGGACGCGGCTACCAAAGACCAACAATCCCGCCGCGCGTGGCGCGGCGGTGCGCGAGATCCTCAGTGGCGGTGGCCGCAGGCGCCGCTGCCGCAGCCGCCGCCCATGGCCGGCGCCGGCGAACTCGCCGCCTTGCTCATGCCGCCGATGCCGGTGGCGGCGAGCTGCTTGGCGACCGGCGCGTCGCCCGGGGTCGCGTCCAGCGGGATCCCGGCCAGTTCGCACAGCTCCTGCCAGGTGGAGACCTTGGCGCTCATGGCGTGCTTCACTTCGACGGTACGGCCGTTGGCCGCGCAGTGGTAATCGTAGGTGGGCATGGGCTCTGCTCCGGGTTCTGGAATGGGCGAAGTGTACTGAAGCCAGGGGCGTGGGCGCGAGGGCCGAGGGGGGTTCGCGCGGGGAGGCGGCCGCCTGTCACCGCGGCCGCCGGGAATGGCACAATCGGCCCGCCCACGCGGCCCGTCGCCGCGCGTCGAAAGGACAGGTCCCAGTGCTCCCACGGCTCGCTCTCCCCTGCATTTCCCTCCTGGTGAGCGCGCTGCTCGCCCTGGCCCCCGCGGCGCACGCCGAGACCGCCGCCGAGGCGCTGACCAAGCTCTACGACGACTACATCGAGACGCGGCTCGCGCGCTTTCCGACCTCGGCGAGCTTCCTGGGTGACCAGCGCTACTACGACCGCCTGGAGAACACCGCCGAGGCGGCCTTCGACGAGAGCCGTGAACGCGAACAGGCGGCGTTCCTGGCGCGCGCGCGCGCCATCGACCGCGCCGCGCTGCCGGCCGCGGAGCAGCTCGGCTACGACATCTTCGTCCGCGATCGTGAAGAGACCCTCGAGCGCTTCGCTTTTCCCGATCGCCTGATGCCCATCGACCAGATGAGCAGCATGGCCAGCACTTTCGCGCTCATGGGCGGCGGCGGCAGCGCCCATCCGTTCGACACGCCGGCCGACTACCGCGCCTTCCTCGCGCGCGCCGACGATTTCGCGCGCTGGGTGGACAGCGCCATCGCGGCGATGCGCGAGGGTATCGCGCGCGGCGTGGTCAATCCACGCGCGATCATGGAGAAGACCGTGCCGCAGCTGCGCGCGATCGCCAAGGACAAGGCCGAGGACACGCTCTTCTGGCAACCGGTCGCCGCGATGCCGGCCAGCATTCCGGCCGAGGAGCGCGAAGCCCTCACGCAGGCCTACCGCGACAAGATATCGAACACCATCGTGCCGGCCTACCGTCGTCTGGCCGACTTCATCGAGCGTGACTACCTGCCGCACGCGCGCGACACGGTGGGCCTGGGGGCGCTGCCGCAGGGAGAGGCCTGGTACCGCCACCAGATCCGACGTCATACCACCACCGACATGTCGGCCGACGAGATCCACGCGCTCGGGCTCGCCGAGATGGCGCGCATCCGCGGCGAGATGGAGAAGGTGATGCGCGCGGTGGGCTTCACCGGCTCGCTGGAGGCGTTCCGCGCCCAGGTGCAGAACGAACCGCGCTACTACGCGCGCGACGCCGAGGAACTGCTGGGCGCGTTTCGGGACATCAAGGCGCGGGTCGAGCGCGGCATGCCGAAGCTGTTCCGCAACCGGCCGCGCACCGACTACGAGATTCGCCCGGTGGAGGAATTCCGCGCGGCGAGCGCCTCGGGCGGCTCCTACCAGCCGGCCGCGCTGGACGGCTCGCGTCCCGGCATCTTCTACGTCAACACCTTCAACCTGCGGGCCCAGCCATTGTTCAGCATGGAGACCCTCTCACTGCACGAGGCGACTCCCGGCCACCACTACCAGATCACGCTCGCGCAGGAACAGGCGAGCCTGTCGCGCTACCAGCGGCTGAACAGCTTCAAGGCCTACATCGAGGGCTGGGCACTGTACTGCGAGACGCTCGGCCAGGAGCTCGGCCTGTATACCGATCCGATGCAGTGGTATGGCCATCTCGGCGACGAGATGCTGCGCGCCATGCGCCTGGTGGTCGACACCGGCATGCACGCCAAGGGCTGGAGCCGCGAGCGCGCCATGGAATTCATGCGCGCCAACTCCTCCATGGCCGACAGCGACATCGAAGCCGAGGTCGAGCGCTACATCGCCTGGCCGGGGCAGGCGCTGGCCTACAAGATCGGGCAGTTGAAAATCACCGAGCTGCGGGCGCACGCTGCCGAGGCGCTGGGCGCGCGTTTCGACGTGCGCGATTTCCATGACGAGGTGCTGCGCGATGGCGCGGTGCCGCTCGACATCCTGGCGCAGAAGGTGGACCGTTACATCGCCGCGCAGCAGGCGCTGGCCTCGAACGGGGCGCCCTGAGCCGCGCAACGACCACCGCCCGCGCGACGCACGCGGGTCCTTTGAGAAGGGGAGACGACATGATCCTGGAAGGCCTTCGAGTACTCGATTTCACCCAGTACCTGGCAGGACCGACGGTCACGCGCCTCATGGCCGAGATGGGCGCCGAGATCATCAAGGTGGAACGCGCGCCGGGCGGCGATCCGTCGCGCAACCTGCCGGCGGTGAAGAACGGGCGCAGCGCCTACTTCGTGCAGCAGAACCTCGGCAAGCAGAGCCTGTGCCTGGACATGGACAGCCCGGAGACCGACGTCATCGTGCGCGATCTCATCAAGCACTGCGACGTGCTGGTCGAGAATTTCGGACCCGGCGTGATGGAGAAGCGCGGCTGGGACTACGCCTCGCTGAAGGCCGACCACCCGCGCCTGCTGATGGCCTCGATCTCGGCCTTCGGCCGCAACAGTCCGCTGTCGCACAAGACCGGCTTCGACCTCATCGCCCAGGCCTTCGCCGGCGTGATGGCGGTGACCGGGCCGCGCGGCGGGGCGCCCCATCCTGCCGGCCTCGGCATGGCCGACGTCAGCTCCGGCGTGCACGCCTTCGCCGCGCTCGGCTACGCGCTCTACCACCGCGAGCGCACCGGCCGCGGGCAGTGGATGGACATCTCGATGATCGACTCGCTGTTCCACATGCACGAGGTGAACGTGCAGGCGCCGCAGGTCACCGACGGCGCCTTCCGCCCCTCGCCCATGGGCAACCACCATCCGCTGGTCTGCCCCTGCGGCGTGTACAAGGGCCCACAGGGCTATCTCGCGCTGCTGGTGCTGCCGCCGCAGTGGAAGAACCTGTGCAAGGCGATGAACCGCCCGGATCTCGAGACCGACCCGCGCTTCGCCGAGCCGGCCGATCGCGCCAAGAACCAGGCCGAGCTCATCGCGCAGATCGAACAGTGGATGGCGAGCTTTCCCACCGACGTCGCGCTGCTCGATCACCTGGA
Source organism: Gammaproteobacteria bacterium (assembly GCA_019747795.1). Lineage (GTDB taxonomy): Bacteria > Pseudomonadota > Gammaproteobacteria > JADJYF01. The sequence continues at coordinate 3,751 of JAIEQK010000125.1, forward strand.
GAGCTGCCGCGTGCCCTCGGGCCCGGTGGTCAACCCCGCCGACGCCGCGGAGCATCCGTATTTTCGCGGCCGCGGCACGCTGCGCGAGGCGCAGGACCGCATCCTCGGCAGCCTGATGCTGCCGGGCTTTCCGCTGCGCTTCTCCGAGCAGGCGGAGTACCCCGCGCGGCCGGCGCCGCTGCTCGGCGAACACAACGAGGCCGTGCTGGGCGGACTGTTGGGCTATGGCGGCGCGCGGCTGTCCGAGCTCGCCGCGAAGAAAGTGACGTTCTCCGCGCCGATCTGAGCAAGGACTCGCAATGCCAAGACCCTATGTCATCTGCCACATGATCCCTTCGCTGGACGGGCGCATCGTCACCGCGAAGTGGGGCATGGCAAAACGCGGCTACGACGCCTACGAGCGCACCCACAAGGCGCTCGCCTACGACGCCTGGATCATCGGCCGCGTGTCGATGGCCCCCTACGCCGGCAAGTCGCGCATTCCGAAGCGCAAGGACGACGCGCAGATGCCGCGCACCGACTTCGTCGCGCCCGACGCGCGCGCGCCCTATGCCATCGGCATAGACCCGAGCGGCAAGCTCGCCTGGAAGGTCAACAATGTCGAAGGTGAGCACGCCATCACCGTGCTCACAGAGGCAGTATCCGACGACTACCTGGCCTTCCTGCGCGCGCGGGGCGTGTCCTACGTGTTCGGCGGCAGGCGCGCCATCGACCTGCCGCGCGTATTGGAGAAGCTACGCAAGCTGTTCGGCATCCGGCGCCTCGCACTCGAGGGCGGTGGCAAGATCAACGGGCATTTCGCCAAGGCCGATCTCATCGACGAGATGAGTGTCATCGTCGCACCGGTGCTGGACGGCTCGGCGGGCACGCCGACCCTCATCGACATACCCGGCGGCCGGCAGACCGTGCGTGCTCTGAAGCTCCTGTCCTGCGAGTCGCTGGGCGGCGACCTGGTGTGGCTGCGCTACAAGGTCAGGCGCTGAAGCCCTTCAGGTTCGCTCCATCGCGCGCGCGATCAGCTCCTTCATGACCTCGTTGCTGCCGCCGTAGATACGGCCCACGCGCTGGTCGGCAAAGATGCGGCAGATGGGATACTCGTTCATGTAGCCGTAGCCGCCGAAGAGCTGCAGACAGGCATCCACCACCTTGCCGACGGTGTCGGTGACCCACCACTTGGCCATCGCGGCGGTGGCGAGATCGAGTTCGTCGGTGAGCGCACGGCGCACGCAATCGTCGACGAAGCAGCGCGCGACGGTGGTGAGCGTCTGGCATTCGGCCAGCACGAAGCGCGTGTTCTGCATCGCCATCAGCGGTTGGCCGTAGACCTTGCGTTCGAGCACGTAAGCGAGCGTCTCTTGCACCGCACGTTCCAAGGTCGCGACCCCGCCCACCGCGATGATCAGCCGTTCGCGCGGCAGCTGCTCCATCAATTGACGAAAGCCCTGGCCCTCGTCCGTGCCGAGCAGGTCCTCCACCGGCACGCGCATGTCGTCGAAGAAGAGTTCGCAGGTGTCGATGGTGTGCTGGCCCATCTTGTCCAGCAGGCGACCGCGGCGAAAGCCCGGTAGGTCCTTGACCTCGGCCATCACCAGGCTGAGCCCCTTGGCGCCCGGTGCGTCGCTGGTGCGGCACACGATGCAGATGAGGTCCGCGTGGTAGCCGTTGGTGATGAAGGTCTTGGCGCCGTTGATGACATAGCTGTCGCCGTCACGCCGCGCGCTGGTGCGGATAGCCTGGAGATCCGAGCCCGCGCCGGGCTCGGTCATGGCGATCGCCGCGACCGTCTCACCGCTCGCCATCTTCGGCAGCCAGCGGCGCTTCTGCGCCTCGGTGCCGTAGCGCAGGATGTAGTGCGCGACGATCACGCTGTGCACGCCGTTGCTGAAGCCACCGGCCAGGCTGTGGGCGTGGGCCTGGGTGATGGCGACCTCGTGACCGAAGTGTCCGCCGCCGCCGCCGTATTCCTCGGGGATGCTCGCGCACAGCAACCCGGCCGCGCCGGCCTTCAGCCAGATGTCGCGATCGCCGCGCCGCTGCTCGCGCCAGCGCGCCTGGTGCGGCAGGCACTCACGCGTGAAGAAGCGCGTGGCGTTGTCCGCCAGCAGTTCCAGGTCGGCGTCCAGCCAGGCGGGTTTGGGCGTGGGAATGGCCATGGAGATCCTCGGGTCGGGGTTGCGGGTCGATGGGAGGAGGTCATCAAAGGCGAATCATACCGCCGCGCCGCGCGGTGGCCGCGCGCCATTGACATCGGTCCCGAGGTCGCCGCAATGTCGGGCGTCGAATCCGCCATGCTGAAAGGTGCGCCCATGGACACACCCACCTCCCCCGCCCGCCTGCGCATCGAGCGCGTGCGCGATGTACTGCGCGCGCGGGCCATCGATGCGCTCCTGGTGCCGAGCAGCGATCCGCACCTGAGCGAATACCTGCCCGCCCGCTGGCAGGGGCGCCAGTGGCTGTCCGGCTTCACCGGCTCCATGGGGACGCTCGCGGTGACGCTGGAACACGCCGCGCTGTTCGCCGACAGCCGTTACTGGGTGCAGGCCGAGGCCGAACTCGCAGGGTCAGGCATCGACCTGGTGAAGATCCCGGCCGGCAATCCCAACATCCACTTGGACTGGCTCGCCGCCGAAGTGCGCGAGGAAGGCTCGGTCGCGGTGGATGGCGACGTGCTCGGACTCGCCAGCGCGCGCGCGCTCACCGCGGCGCTCGCGGCCAAGCAGATCCGTCTCGAGACCGGCGCCGACGTGCTGGCGGAAGCCTGGCCGGATCGCCCGGCCCTGCCCACCGCGCCGGTCTACGCCCACCTGCCGCCCCACGCGGCCGTGTCGCGCGTCGCGAAGTTCGCGCAGCTGCGGGAAGAGATGGCGCGGACGGGCGCCAGTCATCACTTCGTCTCCACGGTCGACGACATCGCCTGGCTCACCAACCTGCGCGGCGCCGACGTGACCTACAACCCGGTGTTCCTCGCGCACCTGATGCTCGACGCCGACACCGCCACGCTGTTCGTCGGCGCGGGCAAGGTGGATGACACGCTCGCCGCGACCCTGGCGGCGGACGGCATCACGCTCGCGCCCTACGCCGCCGCCGGCGACGCACTGGCCGCGCTGCCGGCGGATGCCGTGCTGCTGATCGATCCGCGCCGCGTGACCCACGGCCTGCTGGCGCGCGTGCCCTCGAGCGTGAAAGTGGTCGAGGCCTTGAATCCCAGCACCCGCGCCAAGAGCCGCAAGACCGCTGAAGAAGCCGCGCACGTGCGCGAGGCCATGATCGAAGACGGCATCGCGATGTGCGAGTTCTACGCCTGGTTCGAACAGGCGCTGGGTCGCGAACGGATCACCGAGCTGACCATCGACGAACGGCTGTCCGCCGCGCGAGCCCGACGGCCGAACTTCGTCGGACTGAGTTTTCCGGTGATCGCCGGCTTCAACGCCAATGGCGCGATGCCCCACTACCGCGCCACCGAGGCGTCGCACGCGGTCATCGCAGGCGACGGCCTGCTGCTCATCGACTCCGGCGGCCAGTACCTGGGCGGCACCACCGACATCACCCGCGTGTGGCCCATCGGCACGCCGAGCGCGGCCATGAAGCGCGACTACACGCTGGTGCTGAAGGGCACCATGGCGCTGTCCCGCGCGCGCTTTCCGCGCGGCACCTTGAGCCCCATGCTGGACGCGCTGGCGCGCGCGCCGTTGTGGGCCGAGGGCATCGATTTCGGCCATGGCACCGGTCACGGCGTCGGCTATTTTCTCAACGTGCACGAAGGCCCGCAGAGCATCAGCAAGGCCATCCCCGAGGCCAGCATGGCGATGGAGCCCGGCATGATCACCTCCATCGAACCGGGCGTGTACCGCGCGGGACAGTGGGGCGTGCGCATCGAGAACCTGGTGCTGAACGTGCCGGCCGCAACGCCGGAGGGCAATGCTTTCGCCGAGATGCTCGAGTTCGAAACGCTGACGCTCTGCCCCATCGACACGCGCTGCCTGGATTTCAACCTGCTGCGCGAGGACGAGCGGGCGTGGTTGAACGCCTATCACGCAATGGTGCGGGAGCGGCTCGCGCCGCGCCTGGCGGGGGATGCGAGAGCGTGGCTGGAGGCGCGGACAGGGGCGGTGTAGTTTCCCCGGGGCACAAGACGCATTCGTGGAATGAGTATTGTGTCCCCCGAATCCCTCCGGAGCCGGTCCCTCGTATATCCCGCCCTACGGGCCGAACAGCGCGTCGAAGTAGTCCTGCGTGAATACTGCGTCCGGGGCGCTCTCGGGCCCTGCCATGCCCGCCACCAGGTATCCCTGGAAATCCTGGCTTTCCGCCATGCGGCCAAACGCGCGCGTCCGCGCAGCGACCGCGTCCGGGTCGAAGCGGCCGTAGAGTTGCGTGGCGTAGCGGGTCTCCCAACGCAGCCTTCGGCTTCGCTCACGGCGTTCCTTCACGTAGGGCGCCAAGGTGGCGGCGTTCCACGCAGGCTCTGAGAGGAGCAGGTCGCGCACGATGCGCACGTCACGAAAGGTCGACGACAGCCCTTGTCCCCAGATCGGATCGGAATAGCCGGCGGCGTCGCCGATCAGGACGGCGCCCTCCACGCATGGCGTATCCACCGAGGCGTCCTGGCTAGGGAAGGCGCGACAGGGGCCGGCAGGCACCCCGGCGGCCAGTGCCCGTCCCTCGGGCAGACTAGGGTGATCGAACGCGGCCAGCAGACGCCGGGCACCGGCCGCACCGCTGTACCGGCCACGCCGTGCGATGTCGTAATCGACGTATGCGCGCACCCGCCCACCGCCCTGCGGAAACACGAAATAGGACACGTCGCCAATCTTGCCGAGCGCTACCAGGTCGCTCGGCCAATCGTCGGCGTGGTCGACCAGCAGGCCCGACATGAGGTGGTCGATGGGATCTTCGGCAAGCGCGAGTCCGAGTTGGCGACGCACGGCCGAGGTACGACCGTCCGCACCGACCACGAGGCGGGCGGCGACCTCCCGACTCTCACCCGCCTGCCTGTAGGACACATGCGGTGCCGCGCCGGCGGTCACGCGCAAGTCCTCGACCCCGCGACACACTTGCGCACCGCGGGCCTCGGCGTGCGCGAGTAGCGCGTTCTGCATCACCACGTGCTCGACACAGAGCGGCAAGGGAAGGTCGGGCAAGGCCTCCGCGTAGCGCAACGTGGCGGATTCGGCGTCGGCCGGCGACACGATTTCGTCGTATGCGATGAGTCGCTGCACTTGGTTCGCGCCGGCGTCGAGCAGCACCTGGTGAATGCCGAGGCGCTGGCACTCGGCCGTGCCCCACGGCGTGATCCACTCACCACGGATACGATCGACGAAGGACGTCTCGCGTTCGAGTAGCAGGACTTCAAGCCCTGCCGTCGCGAGGTTGGCAGCGAGTGCACTGCCGCCTATGCCGCCGCCCACGATCACCACATCCAGCCTATGCATCCTGCTCTCCTCGACAACACGCGAACGCGAGCTCATGGTTGCAGCCCTCTTCCCCGACCTGCCGTCCGGCAGGATGGGAATCGCGGCGCGAAGAACCCACTCCGCTAGTGCTCATTGCATGCACGCCGCGCGCGGTCTCGGTACATAGTCCTTTGATGAGGATCCGCTCACCCGGGCCGGGGACCGGTTTGGGCATGTCGGCCACCCGCAGCATCTCGCTTCGCGGGCGGGTGCCCGCTGCCTCGCGCATTACGACGCCACCGGCTCCCACGCGCGCGTCTGCGGCTGGTAGCGCCGCACGTCGGTGAGCCGGTCGGTGCCGGTGATGACCGTGGCTCGGATCACCGCCAGCGTACCGGCCTTGAGCGCTGGCGCGATGACGGGCGCCTGCAGCAGCGCTTCGATGTGGCGCGGCGTGGCGTCCACGGCGGCAGAGATCAGCGGCCAGGCGCTTCCGTCCGGCCCGCTCGCGACGGCGAGCGCCGCGCAATCGGTGTGGGTAAGCAGGCAAACGAGCCGGACGCCATGCTTGCTGACCGCGAGCTGCAGCGCTTCGATCTCGCGTGGCGTGACGGCGCCGTAGGGATTGGCGATGTCGTCGACGAACTTCATGTCGCCGAAGACGCGGCCCATGTCGAGCTTGCGGTCCATGCAGCGCACGACCGCGACCCAGGTGCGTCCGTCGAATGGCGGCTTGCGCACCCGCGACGCTCGTGCGTTGTACCTGAGCACGTTGGCGAGCACCTGCTCGGGGCTGGGCTCTTCGAGGCGGTACAGGGTCATGGACTCGGAGCCTTGCCGAATCAGGGACGCGAGCTCGACCAGGCGATCGCTGCACCACCACGCGGCGCGCTCCAGTGCGGGGACGCGGCGCACGAACATCCAGGCGGCAACCCAGCGGCGCAAAAGACTCTGCAGGAATCCTGGGTGTTTGCCGTCGTAGGCGCGCGGAGGCTCTGCCATGCCGTTCATGCTCACACCGACCAGGGTGCGCCAGATTGTCGACGGTCAATTCACTGGCATGGTGGAACGCACCCCGCCGCCGAAATCAGCTTGCGGCTCCTGGCGGCAGACCGCAGGTCGTTGAGACCCGCGCTTCAACCGAACGCCGGCGGCAAAGGCTGCCCGAGCAGGCACTTGCCGTAACGCTCGTAGGAGACATCGCTGATCAGCAGGTGGTTGGCGGCGGTGTGCATGTCGCGCAGGCAGCGCTGCAGCACGCTTGTCCGCGATACCGCGGCGCCACCCGCGTAGCGAAAGGCGGCGTCGGTGGCAGCCAGGGCGGCGTCGACCGCGTAGGTCGTGACCGCGCTCATCTCGTGCTGATCTGCCGTGCTCGGCGGGTTGCCGCCCTGCACGGTCTGCCAGGTGCGTTCGAACACTTCGAACACCAGGCCACGCGCGGCGCGCAGGCGCAGGTCGCCCTCGGCCACGACACGCTGGAACACTTCGCGTTCGGCCAGCGCCGCCTTGGGACCGTAGCCCCGTCGACGGCTGGCGGCGAGTTCGATGATCGAGTCCTGCGCGCGTCGCCCGACGCCGAGGGCGAAGGCCGCCAGTTCGTTGATCAAGAGCCCCGGCAGGCCGAGCTGGTAGAGCGGCCCGCCGCGGCATTGCGCCCACGCGGCGAGCGAGAAGGCGAGGTCGCGCGGCACGAACACGTTCTCGACCGAGAAGTCGCAGCTGCCCGAACCGCGCAGGCCGACCGGGTCCCAGTTGTCGTGCACGGTGACGGCCTCGCGGGGAAAGACCATCATCACGGGCTCGGGCATCCCGCCCTCCCGCGCTTCAACCAGCGCCACGCCACCGACCCACTCGGCGTGGCGCACGCCGCTCGCCCAGGACCAGCGGCCGGTCACGCGATAACCGCCGTCGGCAGCTTCGGCGCGCGCCGGCATGACGGCCGCCGCCATGCGCGGCGGTCGCGGACCGGCGAACACGCGGGCGGCCCCGGCCTCGCTCAGGAAAGCGCCGATCAGCGAGATGGCGCCGTTACCTATGCATACGCACCAGCCGGCGGCAGGGTCGGTGTAGGCCACGCGTTCGATGACTTCCATCTGCGTGACGGGGTCGGCTTCGGCGCCGCCGAGCACGGCGGGGCACTTCATGGCCAGCAAGCCGTGGACAGTGAGCGCGTCGACCGAGGGTTGCGGCAGCGTACACAGCGACTCGGAGTCGTCCATGTGCGCCGCCAGTACCGGCAGCACGGCGTCGACCGCGTCCAGCAATCGCCGCCGGGTCGCGCGCCTGTCGGCAGGGTATTCCGTGAGCATGGTCGTTGACTCCCCAGTTGGACGGCCGTGCACGGACCGAGGAGACGAGATCGCGCACGGCGCATCCCTTCGGGCCACAGCATGCTGAAATGCTGTGCGCCGAGCATACGCCGGGCTACGGGGCCTGCCCATAAGCATCGCGGCAACGGTATGCCTCTGAGGGCTGGCGAGCAGCGGCGTACCGAGCATGCGTCCCGGGCGGCACTGTGCCCATCGCACGGTGACGCGCGCCTCAGCCCATGCGCCGCGCCAGCGCCTCGCCGCTCAGCACGGCCCCGTGGGCGGTGCCGTAGTAGTGTCTCGAACAGGCTTCACCGCAAAACCACAGGGCGCCGTCCCAGTCCGCGCCGAACAAGGCCTCGCGCATGGACGGCGTCGCACCCACCGGGTTGAAGCTGTAGCTGCCCTGGGCCCAGGGGTCACGCCCCCAGCGCGTGACCTGCGCGGCCAGGGGTCGCGGAAAACTCGAGACGAACATCGCCTTCAGGGCATCGTGGGCCGCGGCGACCGTCGCGCGGTCGTCCAGCGCTTCGACGACCCTCGCCTGCTCGGCGGCGTTGAAGCCGAGCAGCACCGGTACGCCGAGCCCGCGCGCCAGGGACACCCACTCCGCCCACAGGCCGCCGGTCGGGCCCAGCCATTCGATCCAGTCGACGTCGTGCGGCCAGGCGGTCCGCGCGAAACGCAGGCAGGTCTTGTTCAGCAGGCCCATATGCAAGGTGTCGATGGCCCGTTGCCGGTCACGCGCCAGGGGCTCGGCGAAGCGGAGGCGGCCGGACTTCAGCACGCCGAGCGGCACGGTCACGACCACCTGTCCCGCGCTCAGAACGGTGCCGCCGGCCAGCCTGACCCGCCCGGGCGCGATCTCCTCCACCACCTGCGAGAGGCGGACATCAAGGCCGCGGGCGAGATGCGCGGCGATGCGGGCATAGCCGCCGGGAAAGAGCGCATCCTCGCCCTCGAACTCCGCGCCGTCGTCGCCGTACCAGGCGGACAACACGTCTGCCGCACCACCGTACTCCTGTTCCAGTGTCGAGTTGACCAGGTAGTCCACCGCCCGGCGTGTGCGGGGCGAGGCCGTCCGCCAGTCGGGACTGCGGGTCAACGCGGCGCGCACCGAGAGGTCCTGCGTTCCTGCAGCCGCGTCGCGCAGCGCGTTGCGAAGGATACATTCAGCGTCGTCGAGAGCGAGTTCCAGGTGCTCGCCCCGCGGCCCGAGGGTGAGCGCGGCTTCGTAGCTCGTCGTCACCCAACGGGCGTCGGCGGCACGAGCGAGAGCAGTCAGTGGATTGCCCTCGAGTCCATGGATCCAGCTCGCACCGAGATCCAGCGGCAGGTCTGGCCAGGCCAGGGACGTATGGAGGCGACCACCGATACGATCGCGCGCCTCGAGCAACGTGGTCGTCACGCCGCGTGCCGCGAGGGCGCGCGCCACCGACAGGCCGGCGAGACCGGCGCCGACCACCATGACGTCCACCGACGCCCCGCGGGCCTGCGATGCCAGCAGCGGCGCCGCGAGCAGTCCGCCGAGCAGGCGCCTGCGCGTCAGCATCGCGCTCCGTGACGCCGGTGCCACCTCGACGTCACCAGGAGCGGACACCCCGCATCACACCACCTCGTCGACCGGCCCGTCAGCCGCGAAGCGCCGCAACACGTTCTCGGTCAGGCGCGAGACATTGTTGGCGTAGCCGTTGTGCGAGAGGCTGCCGCACCAGGCCATGGAGGACGCGCTGAACACCGCGCCGCCCCGGCGCGTGGTGGCGTACGCGATGTCGGCGCGGACCAGCGGATTGTCGCGGCCGGTGATGCCGGGGTAAGCGAAGTACTGTTCCTCGGGGACCAGCATCGCGCTCGCGGTGTGGCCGTGGGAGCTTGCGAGCAGCAGCGTGTTGGGCGGCGTGCCCAGGCTGTAGTCGATGCGATCCATCTCGAGACCCGAGGCGCCGCCGTTCACCAGGCCGAAATCGCCGATGACTTCGTCCTGGCCGATGCCCTCGAACATCCACGCCACACGCGGATCGCGCGCGTCCGGCAACTGGTGATAGCCCGCGGACACATCGAGACCGTGCGCGGTATAGCCGGTCGCCCAGATCTTCTGCGGTGCACGGGCGCGATGCCGCCACAGGCCACCGCGTTCACCGGTGACGCCGTGAAAGAGTTCGCCAGGCCGCGCGCGCCAGGCCTGGTCGCCGCTCTCGCCCTTGCGCACTTCGATGAGCCAGGGCTTGGTCGGATGGCGGCTCGCGACCCAGTAGAAGCCGTTGGCGCCGAGATACACGCCGCGCCCGCCGTCGGCGAGGTATTGCTCATAGGCATCGAGCATCTGCGCCGAGCTGTACTCGGCGTGGGACGGCGATATGACCACCGCGTAGTGACACAGCAGCGCGGCGCCCTCTTGGTGCACGTCGTGATCGGTCAGCACGTCGAAGGCGAAGCCCTTGGCGTGCAGCCAGTCGACCAGGTGCAGATCCGCCGGGAACTGCCACACCGCGCCGAACTCGTGGCGATAGTCGGGCCGCATGTTCAATATCGGCCGGCGCCAGCTGCTGTACTGCACGCCGCGGCCGTCAACGTGGTAGTCGTAGGTCGACATACCGTAGTGCGGCGTCTCGTTCAGTTCGAGGTCGATGTCGTCCAGCGTGGTCAGTATGCCCATCACCGCCTGGCCGGTGGCTGCGTTCTGCATCACCTGGGTGTTGGCGTACGCGAGATAGCTGAAGGTCGGCAACACCAGCGCGATGCGCGCGCGCGGACCGTCGGCGCGCGGCACGACGAAGAACGGCACGCGATCGCAGGCCTCACCTTGGCGCAGTTCGAGCGCGTAGGCGCCGCTGGGGAGATCCGCCGGCAAGTCGAGCGTGAGCGAGCGCTGCCAGCGGCAGTCGTCCAGGCTGTCCTCGTGGAACCACAGCGCGCCGTATTGCGCCGGGCAGTGCACGAAGTGCTCCTCAGTGCCGTCCCAGTTCCAGCCAGTCATTGCGCGGTCCGGCTGGTTGACGCACAGGCCGTGAAAGCCGTTGCCGCTGATGTCACGCGCTTCGTCGCTCGCGATGCCCTCGCGCGAGATACCGGCGGCGAAATCCCAGGCGGCAAGCGCGCCGGGCACGGCGGCGCCGGCGTGCAGGCGCGTGATCTCGTCGGCGTCGAGCGCACGGTTCCAGAAGCTCGGGCCGTCCAGCTTGCCATTGAAGAGCGCGGTGACGCGCGTGGCGGTATCGACGCGTTCGCCGAGCCCTGCCATCACGAGCGGCATCGCTTGTGTCGCGGGTACCAGCAGGTCGCCGCTCACCGCGCAGTCGCCATCGATATCGACCATGCGGCCGAAGCGGCTGTTGACGCTGTTCAGCGTCACGACCTGCGACAGGCTCGCGTGGCCGTCGGCGCCGAGCGTGACGGCCACCGAGACCCAGGTCTCCGGCCACAGCGGCCGCGTCGCGGCGAGCCGCGCGACGCGCGTGCCATCGCCACACAGGAACACCAGCACACCGTCCTCGATGATGAGCGCCCAGCCGCGACGCGTGCGTTCACACCAGCGCGCGATCACGCCCTGGCGCTTGTGCGGCAGGGTGGGCCACAGGTGCAGATGCAGGCTGAGCCCCGTGGCGCCGGCGAGCGCGGCGCCGGGATCGGCCACCCGCACGTGCGCGCCGAGCTGGGTGAACTGCGGCCCGACCTCGATCTCGCCGGATGCGAGGCCCGCGACTTCCTCGACCTTGTAACCCGGCCCGGCGGGATTGCGGTCGCCGTGCAGCAGGCGCAGCACGCGGGTCTGGCAGGCGCCCGAGACCGGACTGCTGACGAAGAAGTCCAGGCGCTCGCCCGGGTGAGGATTGGGGCGGTCGCAGTAGCCGCGAATGTGCTTGCCGCTCATGATTGCGGGGCGCCGTCGTCCAGCAGACCAAGCGCGACGAGACGCGCCAGGAACACGGCGTGTACCGCCTCGCGCTCGCTGCCGTGCACCGGCCCATCAGTCACGACCGGCGGCTTGCCACGCCCCTGCATGTGCCCCAGGCGATATCGCGCGTAGGGCTCTGCGGCGTAGGCAAAGGACTTGCCGGCGGTCGGCTGGTTGTGCAGGTAGTTCAGCACGTCCTGCAGGGCCGTCCCGTGGGGCGTGTCGGCGCCGCGCGGGTCCTCGGCGTGCTCGGCGAGCAGGGCCGGCGTCACCAGCGGCTTCAGCGCGGCGCGGCGGCGCTCCGCGAAGAAGTCGAGCCAGTCGGCGGTCTTGTCCCGGTAGTCTTGCGGATTGCGCAGCGGCATGACATTTCTCCCCTCGGCGTTGGCCGGTCTTTGTGCCGGCGCTCGCCAGGGATTCTAATCCGGTCTTCGTCAATCGAGCGCGAGCGCCGCGCAGGGAGTTCCAACATGTCCGCTACCGCTACACCGCGCGTCGAACGCGGCCTCCTGCTGCGAAACATGGGCCCACAGTCGAGCCTCGCCATGCTGCGCGAATGCGCCGCGCTCGCCGAGCAGGCTGGCATCGATCACCTGTGGGTGGTCGATCACATCGCGATTCCGCCCGACGACGCCGAGGGTTCGGGCGGGCGCTACCTCGACCCGCTCGGCACGCTCGCGTGGCTGGCGGGCGCGACGACGCGCATCGGTCTCGGCGTGACCGTGCTGATCGCACCCTATCGGCCGAAACTCCCGACCGCCAAGCTGATCGCGACCGTGCAGGAGCTCTCCGCCGGACGTCTGCAACTCGGCGTCGGCGTGGGCTGGATGGAAGCCGAGTTCCGCGCGCTGGGCGTGCCGCGCGGCGCGCGCGGGCGGCTGACCGATGAGTTCCTGGCCTTCCTGCACGAGTGCTTCGCGCACGACGTCGTGGAAGCCCATGGACAGCCCTTCATCTTCGCGCCGCGCCCGGCGCGGCCACCGGTGCTGATCGGCGGCGCGCCGGAACACGCGTTCGCGCGGGTGGTGGCCCACGGCGACGGCTGGATGCCGATGCGCGCCGAGGCCGCGACGCTCGCGCCGCAGCTCGCCGAACTGCGCGCGCGCATGGCGGAAGCCGGGCGTCCCGCGCCGCGGGTGGTGCCGCTGACCGGGCTCAGTCTCGACGACGGCGTGCGCGCGGCGGACGAGCTGGCGGCACTGGCCGCGCTCGGCGTCGCTGGCGTGGTCCACGCCGCGCGCTATGACAGCGCGGCGGATTTCGGGCGCATGGTCGAGGGACTGGCGCGGCTGTAGCCCGATGACAGGGGGACAGACCACGGTTTCGCGCGAGCGCGAAACCGTGGTCTGTCCCCGTTTCACTTCAACCGCGCTTCGAGCTCGTGACGCTGGATCTTGCCGGTGGTGGAGCGCGGAAGCTCCGCGTCGTCGACGAAGATGATGGCCTTGGGCCGCTTGTAGCTCGACAGGTCGCGTCGGCAGCGTTCGAGCAGGACTTCGGCTGTGACCGCAGGATCGAGGCGCGTGACGAAGGCCACCGGCACCTCGCCCCACTTGGCGTCGGCGCGGCGCACCACCACCGCCTCCTTCACGCCGGGCTCGGCGGCCAGTACGAGCTCTATTTCGGCGGGATAGATGTTCTCGCCGCCCGACTTGATCATGTACTTCACGCGGTCGACGTAATCGAGGCTGCCGTCCTCGTTGCGCCGGAGCACGTCGCCCATGTGAAACCACCCGTGGCGGAAGTCGTGGGCGTTGGTCGCGTCGGCGTTCCAATAGCCGCTGAACACGGTCGGGCCGCGCACCGCGGCCTCGCCGGGCGTGCCGACCGGCACGTCGTTGTCGTCCGGATCCACCAGGCGCAGCTCGCAGAACGCGCTCTGGCGCTTGGCGAGACTCCCCGGCACCACGCCGATGGGCAGCACGCCGCCGGTGGCCGGTGGCAGGCCGGTCTCGGTGGCACCGAAAGTGTTGTTGTAGGGCGCGTTCAGCACGCGGGTCGCGAGCGCGATGTCCTCGCGCGGCACGAGATCCGCCATCGCGCCGCAGATGCCGATGCCCTTCACGCGAATGCCGCTCGCCTCCACCGCGCGCGCGAACTCGCCGACCATGCCGGGCATGAGAATGAAGAACTGCATGGTCTCACGCGCGATGATCTCGATGAGCCTGTCGGGCTGGTACCCGTCCACCACGTGCACCGTACCGCCGCGCATCAGCGTGGCGAGAGACTGGTCGGTGGAGGCCATGTGATACATCGGCGCCCAGGCGACGAAATGATCGCCGACCGGCACACCGAGTTCGGAGGCGAAGCACATGGCGCGCGCGAGCATCGCGCGGTGGCTGATCATCGCGCCCTTGGGCAGACCGGTGGTGCCGCTGGTGTAGAGCACCACCAGCCCGTCCTCGGGATCGAGCGGGACGTGGGGACAGACGTCGGGCGCCGCTGCGAGCGCGCGCTCGTAGTCTTCACCTATCACCAGGCGCGGCAGCGGCGGCAGGTCCAGACGCTCGACGTTGGGCAACAGTTCGGCCTGCACCAGCAGCAGCGCCGGCCCCACCAGGGTCACGCTGTGGGTGAGTTCGCGATCCGCGAGCCGCCAGTTGAGACAGGCGACGATCACGCCGAGCTTGGCGGCGGCGAGTTCGATCTCGAGATACTCGCTGCAGTTGCGAGCAAGCAGCGCCACGCGGTCCCCGCGGCCGAGGCCGCGCGCAGCGAGCACCTGCGCCACGCGGTTCGAGCGTGATTCGAGTTCCGCATACGTCACCACCCGCGCGCCATCGACGATGGCGGGGCGGCTGGGATGGGCAGGCACGCGGCGGCGGAACATGTCGCCGACGGTGCTGCGCCCGGCGGCGAGGACGGGGAGCGAGGGCTGGTAGCGGGACATGGTGGCAGAGGCGACAGACCACGGTTCAGTTATCGGGGACAGACCACGTTTTCGCGCGAGCGCGAAAACGTGGTCTGTCCCCGAATGAGCGCGTCGTCTGTTCCTCGTCAGATGCGCTTCTGCACGAAGTCTTCGATGGTCGCGGTGGTCAGCACCTTGCCACTCGCGGTCAGCACCTCGAACAGCTTGCCGTCTTCGACCGCGTGGCAGCGGAAGAACACCAGCGCGCCTTCCGGGCCGCCGAACTCCATGTGCAGGTCGCCACCCGGGTTGTGCGCGACGAAGCCGGGCGTGCGCTTCTTGTGGATGGTCTGGTTGTCGGTGGTCTCGACCACGTTGTGCTCGCCGGCCAGCACTTCGATGGAGGTGTTGCCCAGATGGCGGTGGTAGTGACAGTAGGCGTTCGGTTCCCACCACGACAGGAAGTCGATCACCCCGTTCTCGGCGTCGACGTTCAGGACCGCCACGGAGTAGTCGATGGGGTAGTCGAAACGCGGCGTACCAAGCACGCGCTGCCACTCGAGATTCGCGAAGTCGTAACCGGTGGCGAGCGAGGGCTTGATGACGGGCGAGGCGATGGTGGATGCATTCATGATTAGGACCTCGAAACTCGGGACTCTGGAATGGGCGCCAGCCTAGCCCCCCGGCGCGGGGGGTGCAATCCAGGCGTCAGCGCAACGGCCGGAAGAACTCGGTGATTTCGCGTGCCAGGGCCTCGGGCTGCTCGAGCGCGGCGAAATGTCCCCCGCGCGGCATCACGGTCCAGCGGCGGATGTCCTTGTACAGCCGCGTCGCGACCTGGCGCGGCGGGCGCAGGATCTCGCAGGGAAAGGCGGCGTAGCCCGTCGGCGCGACCACCCCCGATGGGGGTATCGGCCAGGCACCGTGCATGCGGGCGTAGTAGGGCCAGAAGGACGCGTTGATGGCGCCGGTGAACCAGTAGAGGCTGATGTTGGCGAGCATGTGTTCGCGCGCAATGACCGACTCGATGTCGCCGCCGCAGTCGCTCCATGCGCGGAACTTCTCGACTATCCAGGCCGCGAGCCCGGCCGGCGAATCGCTCAAGCCGAAGGCGAGCGTCTGCGGCCGCGTACCCTGGATCCATTGGTAGCCGGTCTCCTCCTTCATGAACACCGCGAGCTCTTGCAGGTAGCCGCGGGACTCGGCGTCGTCGCCGAGGACGAAGGCCGGATCGCGCGGCACGGCGAGCAGGTTGAGATGAATGCCGAGCAGCTTGTCGGCATGCACCGCGCCCAGGCGCGAGGTGATGAAGGCGCCCCAGTCGCCGCCCTGCGCGGCGAAGCGCGGGTAGCCGAGATGCTCGGTCATGAGTTCGGCGAAGCAGTCGGCGATCATCTCCGCGCTGAAGCGCTTCTGGCCCGGCGTGTAGGACAGTCCATAACCCGGTAGCGAGGGCGCGACCACGGTGAAGGCATCGGCCGGGTCGCCGCCGAAACGCGCGGGATCGGTGAGCCGCGGAATGAGTTCCAGGAACTCGAACACCGAGCCCGGCCAGCCGTGGGACAGCAGCAGCGGGCAGGGCTTGGGACCACGACCTTCGACGTGCAGGTAGTGCAGGTCGATGTCGTGCAGGCGCAGCTTGAACTGCGGGAAGGCGTTCAGGCGCGCTTCCTCGGCCCGCCAGTCGAAGCGCTCGCGCCACCAGCTGACGAGTTCCGCGAGGTAGTCGGTATCGGTGCCGTAGGCCCAGGCCTCGCCCGGCGTGCGATCCGGCCAACGGGTGCGAGCCAGGCGCTCGCGCAGATCGGTGAGTGCCGCGTCCGGCACATGGAGCGTGAAGGGCGTCGGATCCGTTGCCATGGTGTCGCGACTCGGGGGCGTGGGTGCGCATTGTGATTCCGACCGTCGCGCGCTGTCCACGCGACAGCTTGCGCGGCGTGGCGCTTTTCGTTTGTACTGCCGCCCGGACGACGCTTCGGGGGGAGCACATGATGAGGGAGCGGCGTGCTGCAGCGCCGGCGCGAACCGGCCGGCGCCTCGCGTCGCTGTGCGCCTGCCTGCTGCTCAGCCAGCCGTCGCATGCCGAGTGGCGGCACGAACTCGGCGCTGGCCTGGAGGGCTATGCGGGCCTGGAAGCTGGCTTTGCCGCCATCACCATGATCAACGCCAATCTCGGCCTCGGTCGCGTCAACGCCCTGACCGGCGTGCGCAGCGGCGACCCGACCTGGACCGAAGTCTTCATCGAACCGCGCGTGGGCCTGGTGAGCGACACCGGCCTCTACGGCCAGGTGTCCATCGTCGGTGCCACCACCTTCTTCGACGGCGACGCGGCCGGCTTCACCGGCGGCGGCGACGGCAGCTTCGACTGGGAGACGGCGTTCGTCGGCTGGCGCTCGGGGCTGCCAGACGACGACCAGGCGCGGCCAGTGATTGACGTATCCATCGGCCGCCAGATGTTCGACGTCGGCGATGGCTTCCTGATCGACGACGGCAATCTCGACGCCTTCGACGACGGCGGCGCGTGGCTGGTGCCGCGCCAGGCGTTTCGCCGCACGGCCATCGCGCGCGTCGACTTTCGCGCCTGGCACGGCGACGCGTTCTACCTGCAGTCCGATCCGCACAACGAAGAGCCCGCGCTCATCGGTGGCAATCTCGAGTATCGCCAGGCGAGCGGCGGACACGTCGGCGTGCTGTATTTCCACATCCTCGACGCCGACCGGCCGCGCCTGTTCCTCGCGCGGGACGGCATGGAAGTGCTGAGCGTGCGGGTGAACGATCTGCGACTGCCCATATTGCCGCAGGTCGGCTGGTGGGCCGAGGCCACGCGCCAGTTCGGCACCGGTCGCGAGCTGCGCTTCGACGCGTCGGCGTTCTACCTGGAAGGCATCTATCACTTCGCCGGCCTGCCCTGGCGTCCGCGGCTGTCCTATCGTTACGCGTATTTCTCCGGCGACGAGCACCTGCACGACGCCACGCGGCGCGACTTCGACCCGCTGTTCTACGGCTTCGACAAGCGCGTGTGGGGCACCTGGTTCCAGGGTGAACTGACCGGCGGCTGGCTCTTGTTCAACAACAACCAGCGCAATCACCTGCTGCACCTGCTCGCCAATCCGACCGACAGGGTGACGGTGGGCGCCATCGGTGGCCGCTTCGAGCTGGTGAAGGCGAACTACCGCGGCGTGCCGGTGACGGACAAGCACTTCAGCGACGAGCTGAATCTCTACGTCGACTGGCTCATGACCGACCAGGTGGCGCTGAGCGCGGCCTGGGGCGTGATGTTTCCCGGCGACGGCGCCGCGCAGGGCGTGGGCGACGACGAAGCGTTCCAGATCTTCGAGATGGGGCTCAACTTCAACTTCTGAGGCGGACTCAGGCGGCGAGCCGGACGGTGACGCCGCGCCGGCCCAAGCCGCGCGGCAGCCAGGCGTCGATGAGTTCGAGCAGTTCCTCGGCCGACTGCAGACGTTCATCGGCCTCCTTGGCCAGCAGCAGGTCGAGCAGGGGCTGCGCCGCCGCGCAGGCCTGGGGCAGGCGCGGCAGCGGCGCGCTGACGTGCTGGCGGAGCACCGCCTCCACGCCGTCGCCGGCAAAGGGCTTGCGCCCGGTCAGCAGTTCGTAGAACACCACGCCCAGGCTGTAGAGATCGCTGCGCGCGTCGGCGTGCGCGCCGTGCGCCTGTTCGGGCGAGAGATAGCTCGGTGTGCCGACCAGGCCGAAGCGCGCGGTCAGATCGCTGTCCTCACCCAGGCGTCGCGCGATGCCGAAGTCCGCCAGCGCCAGCGTGCGATCGGCACGGAACATGAGATTGCCGGGCTTCAGATCGCGATGCACGATGCCGCGCGCGTGGATCGCGCGCAGGCCCTGGGCCACGTCGCGCAGGTAGCGGACAGCCTGGTCGAGTTCGAGCCCGGTCTCGAGGCGACGGCGCAGGTCGCCGCCCGGAAAGAACTCCATCGCGAGCCAGGCGCAGCCGTGCTGGCTGCCGTGCTCGAAGACGCGCACCACGTGCGGATGAGCGATGTCCTCGAGCAACGCGGCTTCGCGCAGGAAGCGCTGCAGGGCGCCGGTGCGCCGCCCTTGCGCGATGTCGGTGACCTTGACCACCACCCGCGGCCCGCCCGCCATGCGCTCGGCGAGATAGACCCGCGAGAAGCCACCGTGCCCGATCAGACGCAGCAGGCGATAGCCCTGCTCGCGGAGATCGGGCATGCGGGCGGCCCACGTCGCGGGCTCCGCAGGATCGACATCGGCGAGCAGTTGGGTCGATTCTAAGGACGTGCGCCGGCATTCCGCCTGGACCAATTCCGCCAGTCGCGCCCCCAGGGCATCCACGCGCCGCAGATAGCCCCGCGCGCCGGCCTTGCAGGCGGCCACCGCGAGGTACTCGTCGCCGTGCCCGGCGATCAGCACGGTGGGGGGAAAGCCGGGCCGGGCGGCGTAGCGCCGCAACCAGTCCAGGCCACTGTCGCCGCCGCCCAGCTCCTGGGACAACAGCAGCAGATCGTAGAGCCGCCAATCGAAGGCCGCCGACGGCGTGCCCTGTTGATCGGGGTCGAACTCGCTGACCTCGATGGCGGGGAACGCGCAGGCGAGGCGCTGCCGGAGCGCGACACGGAATACGGGTGAGGGATCGACGAGCAGAAGCCTCATGGGCGAGAACAGCGGCGGGGCGCGCCGGGAGTTGAATGCCGGACGCCATGGAGGGCGCCGCGCGAGGCGCCGCGAGCGCGCGGCCGGTACCTTATACTGCCGCCGCGTCGCCCCTTGTCCGATTGCCTGCGATTGGCGCGCTCGTGACGATTCCGTCCTCACCATCCTGGAAGCAACGAGGAGATCCCCGATGAAGCTTGCCCTCTACCTGCCCAATTTCCGCGACAAGGTCACCGTCAAGGAACTCGAGGATCTGACCGCGCTCGCCGAGGCGCTGGACTTCGATTCGGTCTGGACGCTGGACCGCATCGTCGTGCCCGAGGCATCGGACCAGCAGAAGCTGCAGTACCCCTTCGGCATGATGGACCAGTTCCCCAAGCAGCTGCCGGTTTCGGCGCGCGGTGAGTGGCTGCACGGCATGCCGCTCATTCCGTGGCTGGCGGCCAAGACGCGCAAGGTGCGCATTGGCATGAGCATCATCGACACGCCCTACCGCGCGCCAGGCGTGCTGGCCGGCGAGATCGCGACGGTCGATCACCTGTCCAATGGGCGGGTCAACGTCGGCGTAGGCTCGGGCTGGATGCCCGAGGAATTCGCGGCCGCCAGCGCCGCGCACATCTTTCCCAAGCGCCACAAGCACGTGCGTGAGACCATCGAGGTGCTGCAGGGGATCTGGACCAACGACGTGTTCGAGTACCACGGCGAGTTCGCCGATTTCGAGCGCTGCGGTTTCGGCGCGAAGCCGCTGCAGAAGCCCACGCCGCCCATCTACTTCAGCGGTCTGAAGGACCCCAAGCGTTCGGCGAAGCGCATCGCCAAGTATGGGCTGGCGGGCTGGATCGGCATCCAGGACACGCCTGAGGAGATCGCGCGCTGGCGCGCCGAGATCCAGCGCGAGCTGGTCGAGATGGGCAGCAGCCGCTCGCTCGATGACGGCTTCGACATGTGCAGCATGATCTGGTTTGCGATCACCGACGAGCCGACCGATCAGACGCCGAACGGCAAGCTGAGCAATCTGCTGGTGGGGACGGCGGCGCAGATCACCGACAACTTGAAGCGCTTCAAGGACGCCGGCATGAACATGCCGCTGCTGTGGCCGCCGTTCAGCGGCGTGCCGGTCGCGAAGACCCTGGACGACATGAAGCGCCTGGTCGAGGAGATCATGCCGAAGGTCAACGCGGCCTGAGGGTTACACGCGGCGGCGCCTGGCGCGCCGCCGCGCACTCATTCCGCGAAGGGCGCCAGCGCCATGCGGCGGGTGAAGCCCAGCGCCACCAGGCCGGCGATGTGCGCATTGGGATCGCGTCGCGCCTCCCCCTCCATCAGCGCGCCGAAGTCGCGCTTGAAGTTCAGCCGCGGATAGGCGGCGACGACGTCCGCGCGAGTCTGCGCGGCGACGTCTTCCGCGTGGTAGCCGATGACGTCGACGCCGGCGCCAAAATGCACCAGGGCCAGCTCGGCCGGTCCGCGATCGGCGAGGCCTACGGTCGCGTGGCGCGCGATGGCTTCATGCACGCGATCCGCGCGCGGGGCCGGCAGCCCGGCGGCGAGCAGGAAGTCGCGCGCCACCGTCGCGCCCCGCACTTCGAAGGACCCGGCACCGGCGTGCTCGGGGCACAACCCGACGTCGTGCAGCACGGCCGCCAGGTACAGCAGTTCGAGATCCACCTGCATGCCGAGGTGACGGCCGACCGCCACGCCGAACATGTAGCTCCTGAGCGAATGGTTGAACAGGAGCGGCGACTCACAGCGCCGCGCGAACTCGGTCGCCTCGTTGCACAGCCGCGTATCGGGCGCGGCCAGCGCGTCGAGGCCAAGCGCCGTCGGACGCTTGATGCCGAGGGCGCGCGCGCAACGCCGGAGAACGCCACCCAGTTCGATGCGCAACATACGCGCGACCAGCGTCGGCGCGGGCACGCGCGGGAGATCGAGGGTGAGGCCCTGCACGTGGGGCAGCGACGAGGAGAGCGCGTTCATCGCGTCGCCACCCGCGCGAGGCCACCGCCCAGCAGGCGCTCCACCGCCGCCTTGAAGCGGAACACGCGGTGCATGGTCTGGTTCGGCGCCAGCACCCCGGCTTGGAAGCCGGGCCGCGCGCGCACGTGATCGAACCAGGCGTTCAGGCGCGGAAAGCGCGCCGCGAAGGGATAGCCGCACTCGAAGATGCGCAGCACCATCGCGGCCCACAGGATGTCAGCGCGGGACAGCGAGTTGCCGGTGAGGAACTCGCGGCCATCGGCCACGAAGCGTGCTTCCTGCGCGCCCCAGCCGTCCTCCAGCGCGCGCAGATGACCGAGGTAGGTGTCCTCGTCGATGGCGTCGCGGTTGTAACGCTTGTAGAAAGCCAGGAGCTGCTCGGGAGAATCCGCGCTTTCCAGTTGCGCGATGCGCGCTTCGTCCTCCCGGCCGATGCGCCCCAGGCGGCCCAGCCCCCAGTGGAAAGACACGTAGCGCACCGAGACGTGGAGCTTCTTGCCGAGCTCGATGAGCTCGTACATCAGCGCCGCGGCGTCCGCGTCGCTCGGCACGAGCGCCGGCGTCGTCACGAGTCGATCGAGATAGTCGACGATGTCCATGGACTCGATCACCGCCTGCCCATCGTGGACCAGGACCGGCACCACCATGTTGGGCTGAAGGGCGGCGTACTCTGGGGTCAGGTGTTCCTTCTTGATGAGCGACACCGGGCGGAAGATGTAGGTCCCGGGCGGCGCCACGCAGGCGCCGGCCGAATCATCGTTCCAGCGCACGCTGCGGGCGCGCTTGAAGCCCTTTTCGGCGAGCGTGAAGCTGACGCGCTGCGAGCAGGGCGCACCATCGAAACCGAACAGGTGCAGGCCCTTGAGCTTGGGTACGAGCGGGCTCTTGGGAGTGTCGATGAGGGGCATGGCGGTTCCTCTGCCTTGGGTGGTTCGAGCGAGGTCCATGCTGGCCCGAGTGGGCCATGGCCGCAATGACAATCAGGCCAAGAATCCTGCCAGGTTCAACGACTGCCGCGAAAGCGCTCACGGTAGGCCGCGGGGCCGATGCCGAGCGCGCGGTGCAGCGCGATGCGCAGCGTTTCCACCGAAGCGAAACCGCTCGTGCTGGCCACCTGCTTGACCGGCATGTCGGTCTCTTCGAGGTGACGGCGTGCGGCTTCAACGCGCAGGCGCTCGACGAAACGCGCCGGGGTGACGCCGGCGTCGCGCGCGAAGACCCGCGCGAAATTGCGCGGGCTCATCGCCACTCGCGCCGCCAGCGCCTCCACCGAGAGATCGTCGGCGGGATGTTCTGCCATCCAGAGCTGCAGTTCGGCCAGGGGTGAAGGGCTCGCGGCCTGCGCGGCGAGCAGGCCGCTGAACTGCGCCTGGCCGCCCGGCCTCCGCAGGTAGACGACCAGCGCGCGCGCTACTTCCAGCGCCACCTCGCGGCCCAGATCGGCCTCGACCAGCGCCATGGAGAGATCCATGCCGGCCGACACGCCCGCCGAGGTGTAGACGTCACCGTCCTGGATGTAGATCGCGTCCGCATCGACCCGCACGCGCGGAAAGCGCGCGGCGAAGCGTGACGCGTAGGCCCAGTGGGTGGTGGCGCGCCGGCCGTCGAGCAGACCGGCGGCGGCCAGCAGGAAGCTGCCGGTACATACGGAGCCGACACGTCGCGCGCGCCCCGCGAGCCGTGCCAGGCCGCGCACCAGCGGCCGCTCGTCCAGCACGGACTCGATGTCCGGCCCGCCAGCGACCAGCAAGGTGTCGAGCGGGGCGCGCTGGGCGGCGAGCGGCAGGTCCGGCACCAGCGACAGGCCGTCACTGGTGCGCAGGGGCGTCGTCGAGCTGGCCAGCACGGCGATGTCGTAGGGCAGCGGCGCGGTGGGATCGCGCGCCGCGAGCATGCGGTTGGCGCCCGCGAACACCGCGCTCGGACCCGCCACGTCCAGCGCTTCCACCCCCGGAAACACCACCAGCGCCACGCGCCGTGACGCTTGTTCCTTCACCGCCATGAGCCGCTCGACCGCGCTGCCAGTATGGCGCGCAGTCTAGCCGGGTTGGCCTGTCTTCAGACGCGGCGGCGGCGGAAACCGAGCAACCCGCAGGCGCCGAGCAGGAGCGGAGCAGCGGCAGGCAGCGGGATCGGCGCGGCGGTGAGCCGCACGTTGTCGAAGTCGACTTCGAGATTGGCACCAGGATGTGCCGGGTCGACCACGTTCAGATTGACCAGGCGCAGGCTCAAGGACTGGCCGAGGCCGAGCGGATTGGCACCACTGGAGAAGCTGACCACGCTGGTCCCCACCTGGCCTTCGCCCAGGATCGGGGCCAGCGAGTTCTGATCGGAGGCGAGCAGCACGTCCCCGGCTCGCAGTTCGACCCGGTAGCCGGGAAAGCCCGAGAGGTCGAAGAAATCGCCGGAACGCGCGGTGCCGGAGGCGATGTTGATCACATCGACTTCCAAGGTATAGCGCGTGTGCGCGCTCAGCACGGCGGAGAGCGTCTGCTCGAGGCCGTACTCCCCTTGTCCGCCCGAGCCGGCGAAGTTGAAGTTGATCGCCACCCGCTGCCCTTCCGGCGCGCCGGCGGGGATGTTGGTGAAGACGCCCGGTGCGCCGACGGGATCGGCAACGAAAGGCGTGAGCGTGCCGACGAAGTGCACCGCGCCCGCGCCGCCCGCGGTGACGCCCGCGGGATCGTAGAGCGACCAGCCGGGCGGCGGCCCGAAGGTGAACTCGTTGAACACGAGCTCGCCGTCGATATCTTCGAAGCCGGCATTGACCACCGCGAGCGGCGCGGCTTCCGCCGCGCCTGCCACACCGAGCACCGTGAACAGTGCGCTCCAGAGTCCCCTGCGCATCGCGTCTCCTCCCTAGATGACGTGAATCGATACTAGGTGGGGACGTGGCGCCGCCGCGCGGAAATGCTTGGCACAATCGCTGTTACATGGGCGGCGGGAGCACGTTCACAGCATCGCGACGATGCGCACCGGCGCGCCGGTGGCGCCGCGGAACTTGGTGGGCAGGATGACGATGGTCGCCTCCCACAGGCCGCGACTCACCATGGCATCGGTCTTGACGTTCTCGATGATGTAGATGCCCTGGCGCGTGATCAGGTGCTGATGCACGGGAAAGATGACCTTCGAATCCTCGCAGGGCCAGACCTCCAGTGCCATGTTGTCCGCTCCCACGGCCACCACTTCCTTGGCCGCCAGCCATTTCGACGCCGCGAGGCCGATGCCGGGATAGCCGTGCGCGTACTTCACCGGCTCCGACCAGAACTTCGCGCCCCAGCCAGTGTGGATCAGAACGATGGCGGCCTTGGGGATCCTGATCTTCTGGCGCTTGAGGGCGGCTTCCAGATCGGCCGGCGTGATCGCGTAGCCCGGATCCAGGTGCGCCACGCCGTGCACCGCCGCGACGTCCAGCACGACGCCGCGCGTGAAGAAGGGCGGCGCCTTCTCGATACCGCAATGACGCAACCCGAAATCATCGGCGCCGACGGGCGCGGGAATGCCGCCGTAGAGTTCCGCATGGATGGTGGCATGCCCGAGCGCATCGATATGGGTGCTGACATGGGTGGTCATCTCGATGCGTTCGAGATAGAAGCCGATGCCGTTCTCCGCGCCCAGCGCATCGCGAATGAAGCGCTCGCTGTTCTGCGCGCTGCTCGAGACAGTCATCACGTAGGGCGACTGGATGGGCGGGATGGACGGTGCGCCCTGAGCGACATCGTGGGAGAGATCGATGATCTCGCCCTTCTGCACCTTCTGCAGCGCGCCCAGGATGGTCCTGGTCGTCATGCGGTTGCCCGCGCCCAGTTGATCGTCTGGGCCCCAGATCCAGTTGTCGGGGCCGAGATCGACAGGCATTTTCGCCGCCGCCTTGCGCGTGCCGGCGGACGGTGACTTGCGACTCTTCGCCATCTTCGAAGCTCCTTGTCCTGCCGTCCGCGTCGACTTAGAGGTTGCCCTTGTGCTGCACGCCGTCAACCGCAAGGGTCACGCCCGACACCCAGCTCGCCTTGCCCGAGGCCAGGAACACCACGGCGTTCGCCACTTCTTCCGGGCGACCCATGCGACCGAAGGGAATAGTGCTGACCACCATGTCGTAGAACGCCGGCTGGTTCTGGTGCACGTTCTCCCAGAAGCCGCCGGGGAAGTCGATGGATCCCGGCGCCACGCAGTTGACCCGGATGCCCTTGGGAGCGAGTTCCATCGCCATGCTCTTGGCGTGGCTGATGAGCGCGGCCTTCACCGCCGCGTAGGCCGCGACGCCCGGCAGGCTGGCCTCCATGCCCGAAATCGAACTGATGTGCACGATGGCGCCGCCACCCTGCTGCTCTATCCACGGCGCGACCTTCCAGGTGGCGCGCACCGGCGCCATCATGTCGATCGCCATGCTGGCCGCCCAGCCGTCCTCGTTGTCCGTGACGCCGAAACCCGAGGGGTTGTTGATCAGCACATCGACCCGTCCAAGGGCGGCATGCGCAGCGGCAAGGAACCCGTTGAGCGAATCGGCCTTGCCCACGTCGCAGGTCTGCGCGTGCACCTTGACGCCGAGCGCGGCGATATCCGCGCGGGTCTGCTCGAGCGCCTCCGCGCCGCGCGCGCAGATCGCGACATTCGCACCTTCACGAGCGAATTCCAGCGCGATAGCCCGGCCGATGCCCCGGCTCGCCCCGGTAACGATGACGCCCTTGCCCTTGAGTCCGAGATCCATAGCGATTCCCCCTTGGATGATGTGTTTTGAGAGTTTGAGTGAGGTGGCGCCTGCGCGCGTTCAGAGATCGGCCAGCGGGTGCGCCTGCGGCGACCAGGGACTGGCAAAAAAGCCGTCTATCCACGCGTCGGTAACCGCCTCCACCGTGGCCGGTTGCCAATGGGGCTTGCGATCCTTGTCGATGATGAGCGCGCGAATGCCCTCGGCGAGGTCAGGTCGCGCCGCGCAGGCCAGCGAGGCGACGAGTTCGGCGCGGAACACCTCGGCGAGCGAACAAATCTTGAGTCTGCGCTGCAGTTCGATGGAGAGCACCGCGGTGGTCGGCGAGCCGGCGCGCAGCGTGGCCGCCGCCCGCGCAAGCCACTCGTCGCTCGACTCGAGCGCGGCGACGGCCGCAATTATCTCGCGCGGATCGGTCGGCGCGCAGAGCCGATTGATGAGGTCGAAATGACGGCGCAGCGGGCCAGGGGCGGCGGCCGGCGCGGCCAGGTCGTCGAGAATGCGTGACAGCGCCGCGCCATCGGCGCGAGATGCGCCCCGCCAGGGCTGCGCCTGGAGCCGCGCCAGGACTTCCGCCTTGCGCGCGTGCTCCACGTGGTAATCGGCGAGACCGGCGAAGAGCGCGTCGGACGCGCCGAGCTGGGCGGCCGTCAAGGCCAGGAACAGCCCGGTGCGACCCGGTGCACGGGCCAGGAACCAGCTGCCGGCGACGTCGGCATACAGCCCGATGTTGATCTCCGGCATCGCGATACGCACCTGCTCCGTGACGACCCGGTGGCTCGCGCCGATCATGAGTCCCATGCCACCGCCCATGACCACACCGTGCCCCCAGCACAGCACGGGCTTGGGGAAGGTATGCAGGGCATAGTCGAGGCGATATTCGCGCGAGAAGAAATCCAGCGCATAGGCGTTGGCGCGGATGTCGTCATGCGACGCGGACGCGTGGTGCGCCAGGCAAGCCCCGTGCAGACGGGTGAGGTCCGCACCGGCACAGAAGGCCCGCTCGCCAGCCCCCTCGAGGACCACGAGGGCGATACCGTCATCTGCCGACCATGCCGCGCAACGCTCGGCCAGGAGATCGATCATCTCCAAGGTCAGGGCATTCAGGGATTTCTCGGCGTTGAGCCGCGCGACACCCAACCGATGACCGGACTCCGTGGGCAGTTCCTCGAATAGCACGGGAGCGGATTGCGACACGCGACGGCCCTGGTCTCTGGTGGAAGCAGGATTCTAAGGGCAATGCGTTGAGCAGTGCAGTGCCGCTGGCCAGGGGCTCGGCGACCGAGGCGGCGGGGGTGAGTGGAGGTGCGGGCGGTCGCCGCGACGCACCGCACCTACGGCTCAAAAATCGCGCAGGTACTGCCAGTGCGTACCGGCCATGATCAGCCGGTGACGCGGTCCGGGCGTGTGGAAATCCAAGGTCTCGTAGCTCGCGTCCTCCTGGTAGACCGTGCAGCGACCGTCCTCGATCGGCACCAGCCGTGGGACGAAGCGCTGGACCGGGGTGGCGCGCACACTTTGAACCAGCCCAGCGACGCCGGCATGGCTGGAGAACCCCAGCAAGGTCACGTAGGTGGGCGCCGGCAACTCCAGTTCGCCCCGCCCGTGCATCTCCAGCGCCCTCGCCGGAGTCAGCCAGGCGCTGTCGACGATCTCGGAGTTGTCGATGCGCACCTCCGGCGTCCCCGTCACCGGGGCAACAAAGAACCACGTAGCAAATCGCTTGGGCAGTTGCACGGGCGTCGTCCAGTGTGCGAACGGCAGCATGCCGTCCACCGTCACCTCAAGGCCGGTCTCCTCCAGCGTTTCCCGCACGGCTGCCCGCTTGGCGATCTCGAGCTCGTCATCCGCGCCATCCGCCACGTCGACCCGCCCGCCGGGAAACACCCAGGCGCCGCCGTGAAAGGCGATTTTCTCGTTGCGTCGAAGCATGAGGACTTCGATCGCACTGTTACCGTCCCTGATAACGACGACGGAGGCGGAGGGCTTGGCGGGGGCGGGTTGCGCATTCATGACTCGAAAGTATAGCGCAGAGCAGTGTCGCCTCGGGCGTCTGAGCGGCCACGCGCCCCACTAAGTCCCACCACCACCGTCGTGTCTCCCCCAATTTCGCTCCTGAATCCACTCGGTCCATCGAGCACAGAGTCAACCAGCGGAAGCCTCAAGCACACACCAACCGAGAGACGAGGTCGGCCACCAATGTTGCAAAGTCAGTCACACGAGCATAGCGACGACTCGATTCGCGGCCCAAGCCGCTCAAACCCATCGAAGCTCCTACCACCCACCTTAGATTCAACTGCGAAGTGCAACACCGGTAGTTATCGGGATTCATAACACTGCTCCGGTGTCAGGAAGCCGATCCGCTCTCGGGGACGGGTGTTCAGTCGATGCGCGATGGCATCGTAATCTGCCTGAGTGAGATGGGCCGTGCTTTGGGCTTTGGGCAGGTACTGTCGTGTGAGCCCGTTGGTGTTCTCGTTCAGTCCCCGCTCCCATGAGTGATGTGGGGTGGCGAAGTAGAAGCGCGTACCGGTCTTCTGTTCTATCTCGCGGAATTGGTGGAACTCGGTGCCGTTTTCGGCGGTGACGGTTCGCACTGGCCTGGACTGCCTTTGTAGCAGGCGTATGACCCGCCGGTTGAGTTCGGTGGTGGTGCGTGCCTTGAGCTTGCCGATGAGGGTATAGGCGGTCTTCCGCTCGACCAGAGTGACGATGCAGTGCTGGTCGCGGTCGCCAATGACGGTGTCGATTTCCCAGTGGCCGACCCGTGAGCGATGCCCGGCCCCCGGGGGCGTTCAGAGATGTGCCGTTTACCGGGCATGACGCCGCGGAAATCGACCGAGCGGTAACGCTTGCGCCACTTCTTGCCTGCCTGGCAGAGGTGAAGATAGAGGGTGCCGCCGTAGAAGCGGTCGTACCAGACAAAGCGGTAGATGGTCTCGTGGCTGATGGAGAAGACCCCGTGCCCGGCGAGCCAGCCTGAGATTTGCCTGAGGCTCCACTCGAGGCGGAGCAGTGAGATGACCATCTGCCAGTGGTGGTCGGCAAAGTGCCACTTCCGTCGGGCCTGGTGGCGCCGAGCCTGGGTGCGGCGAATGGCCTTGGCGGCACGATAGCCGCCATCGTTGCAAAGGTTACGCCTGACCTCGCGCATGACGGTGCTGCGATGGCGCCCGAGCTGCCGTGCAATCTCGCTGTAATTGAGACCTTGCCGAAGGAGAGCGGCGAGCATATACCTCTCCTCGGCGGTGAGCTGATGATACTTCATCGATGGCATCCTTCTCCGGCCAGAAAAGAATGCTGATGAGTACCCCGGCTCGCCGCGTCTAATGTGACCCTGGGACGAAAGCGTGTTGCACTTAGTTTATGAATCCGCGGGCCAATAGATACGGAGTCCCAGACCGCATCAACGCGAAGCCACACGCTGTTTGGCTCACGCGCTCCCGCGTTCGTCGATGCCCCATCCCCAGCATCCGGATCACTATAGTCTCACCAAGACAGAACCGGATGCCGGCGCGCCATCTTCCCCTAACTCCTGTGGAACTTTCGCTGGGCTGATCTTTGGAATTCCGGCGTGCGAAGGTCCACAGGAACGATTCAAGTTCCACACAAGGCCGCAACGCTCGAAAACCACGAAAACGAAGAACCCAAGGTCGAGTTGCCACCACTCATGCCCAAGGCGCGCACTGCGCGGGTTTGCGTGGTGGTTGTTATGCCAGCCCTCGCCAAACGTAAGAAGCGCGAGCAGGAACGAATTCTTACTATCGTCCCCCGTGCAGTATGTGGGCTTTCCTAAGATGTGGAACAGAACTGACACTGAGAACGCCAAATGCCACACCGCCACAATCGAAAGAAGCCCCCCGTAAACAAGTACCTCTCGGCCGCCAATCTTGTATAGAAGAGCTAACAAGACCAGATTGGGGACGAAATACCATTGATTGAGCAGGACGAGCTCAGGGAAGCGCTTGAGATCGGACACTCGCCCAAGAACATTCTCGTGATATCTCTTACTAATTACCCACCCAATGTAACTCTTGAAAAACCCGTCTTGCCGGAAGCTATGAAGATCTCCTGCGCTATCCGAAAATAGATGATGATGTCGATGACCTGACGCGAATCGAATCGGAGACCGCGCCATTGTAAGCGTAGACCATACGCCGAGCACTGCCTGGAATCCCCGCGACGTACTGCAGACGCGATGTGAAAAATAGCGATGCGCGGCGCACGTAAAACCCAACCACCTAAACCCCACCATTCCGAAAAACCAGAAAACCGCCTCTGCCGAAAGATCTGTTGTGGCCACCAAATCGAGAGTGAGCCAATGCACCAAAAGAAAAACGATAAGTATCGAGTAATTTACCTCTGAAACTCGCATTTCAAATCTCCAGACGAAGGATTAGATCAGACAACACGAATGCTCGGGGCCAATCGAAACAGGCGGCTTTGCGCCTGCGAAAGATACCCAATGGTCTTGATTTCCTTCTTTCCAAGCAGCATGGCCCGCTCCGCCCACTGCCTAGCAGTACTTCGAAGATCCGATTCTCGCACCCTAGAGAAGCGCTTCTTTTTTAGCTTAATGAACGATTTTTTTTCGTTCTGACAGACTTCCGTCGCAAGCTCCATTCCTTGACCAGTCGGCGCCAAGTAGTCCACGACCCCGGCTTCGTATAGCTCCTCCGCCGAAATCTTCGTCGCATTCCGAATCAGAGTAAGACCCAGTTCACGCGCACCTCGGCATTCCATTAATCTTGCCCCGCCCATGCCCGGGAACAAGCCAAAGAGTGCCTCAGGAAAGCCGAATACAGCCCCTTTCTCAGCAACTAGTACGTTACACGCGAGAGCTGCTTCGAACCCACCGCCCAGTGCATCGCCTTGCACCACTGCAACCGTAATCGTCTGGTCCAAATCGAATCCCGAAATGGCGTTCCAGACGGCATCAATGGAAAGATTGGCGTAATTGAAGAGAGCAGTTTCGTCACCTTTTGCCAAACATGATTGGAAGTAATCCAGATGTCCCCCGAGTGAGAAAACGTGCGGCCGGCCTGAACCATAGATCACGAAGCCGGGTGCACTTGCACCGAGACTGCGCATTTGGGATCCGAACGTTACAAGTTCCTGCAGAACCGGGACGGTGTACGAGACTGGCGCAGTGGCTCTCGATATCAGCCACGCGGTGGAAAGACGTGGCTCCACAGTGACATCAAAGTGGTCACGGGGCTTGCAGCCTGAAAGCGTTGCATGAGTGAGGTTACGTTCGACTTGTAGCGCAACTGGGGGCAAAGACATATCGAGTTCTCCGAGGGGTCCAAATGGAAGAGGCTCCGGCACGGCCGGATGCGGCAGCGATGCAATGGCAGTGCGCTGTGCGCGTTCTCTATTCCCAAGAAACCTCAGACAGCCCGCTTACCTGTAAAGGCGGACCAGCCTTTCGCTGTGCATCCCTTCGTTGCAGCGCATTGCGTATGTAATATTGCCCTAAGTGGGGTGTCGCCATTGCAACGCGCATGGTCACGTGCGGCTTCTAACTGGTTCAAGGCCAGCGGCCGTTCGGTCGGTTCAGGTAGGTGGCTTGGAATTTGAAATGAAAAATACTTCGAATACGGTACATTCGAGAGTTCTACGGCTGGTCGCCGAAGTTCTTGCACTGTCTGCAGAAAAGGTGACGCAGGAGGCCCTGTTGAATGCGGACCTCGGAGCGACCTCGATGGATCTCGTCAGCATTGCCATCGCCATAGACGACGAATTCGATGTCGAGATAGATCTAGCCGCTCTACCGAAAGGAGACGTGACAGTCGCACAGGTGGTTGATCACGTCGCGGACCTAGTTGGTGCGTAGGGCACAGCGCCACCAAGTGGCGGTCACCGGCATCGGAATCGTGTCCGCGCTAGGGCACGAGATTGAGGAGTTCTGGCGAAACTGCATCGATGGCGCGAGCCCGTGTACTCCAGTCCCTTCGCACTGGTCTGTCTATTACAAAGCGAAAAGTAAGTTCTGGAGCCCCTTGCCGTTGCCACCCTATGAGACTGCAGGCATTCGCCGTATTGAGCTTCTCTCATACGACCCTGCGTGTCTAAACGCGATGTTCGCCGGCACCATGGCCCTTCGCAACGCGAATCTTGGCATTGCTCCGTACGACGAGAAGGGGAATCGATATCGTCTGCTCGATGTGGACAGAAGACGTAGCGGTGTCTTCATTGGTACCGGCT
Source organism: Gammaproteobacteria bacterium (assembly GCA_019747795.1). Lineage (GTDB taxonomy): Bacteria > Pseudomonadota > Gammaproteobacteria > JADJYF01. The sequence goes on from JAIEQK010000125.1 coordinate 35,744, forward strand.
TAGGCTGTATATCCTCGAGTTTTCAAAACTACGTTCCGCATCTGTTAGCCCCTCTTCGAGGTGACCTGGAGTCCCCAGATTTCGCGACGTTACAATCGGAACAGCAGTCGGTACGCGAGGAGCTGCTTGAGTATTTGCGCGAATCCCCACGCGTATCACAGGTCGCGAGCCTGAAGTCGATGGGTAGCTCGATTAGCGCAGCGCTGTCGATTCGCTACGGCTTCACGGGACCAAATCAGACGACCTTAGGGGCCTGCGCCGCGGGGCTTATGGCCCTTTGCCAGGGATTTGAATCCATAGCGTCCGGTCAACTTGACCTCGCGCTTGTGGGCGGCAGTGAATACTACGGGGATCGCGCGGGCGGAGTTTTCATGGCTTTTGACCGCATCAATACACTGACGACTGGTGACTGCGCCGGTAGCCCCGCCAACTGCCCGTTTGACGAGTCAAGGACAGGATTTCTTTTCAGTCAGGGGGCGGCGTGTGTACTAGTTCTCGAGAAGCTCGACCAGGCTATCGCTCGTGGTGCACCGATACTCGCCAAGGTCCACAACGCCGGTATGTCGTCGGACGCGTACTCAATGGTCGCGATATCGGAAGAGGACAACAGTATCGAATCGCTGCTGGAGGAAGTGCTGCGCGACTCAGAGATCTCGCCGTCGGACATTGACTACGTGAACGCTCATGGGACGGGGACCGTTCAGAACGACGCGGTGGAGGCGAGAATCGTGCGACGAGTCTTTAAGGATCATCCTTTTGTGAACAGCACTAAGTCGCTCCTAGGGCATACCATCGGAGCATGCGGCGCGATCGAAGCGGCGGTGGTGATTCAGTCATTACGGACTGGAAAATTGCATCCTAGTATGGGGCTCTGCGAACCGGTCGAGCCACTGAATTTCGTACGCTCGAGAACTGCAGCTGATATCCGGTTGGCTCTCACACAGAACTTTGGATTCGGCGGGCACAACGCCGTGGCCGTTTTTGCCAAATAGCTGAGAGCCTACAGGCTTGCCATTGAAGCTTTGGTCTGCTGCGCAACCTCCTCCAGAGTCTTTGAGTAGTCCGACAGCCGCGCCGCTAACGATCCGGGGTCGGCTCGCTCGATCGTGCGAGCTATGGTTGCTAAGCGTGGGGCTCCAATTATTCCTGCCGCTCCTGCAAGAGCGTGCATAGCATCTCGTACCGATTGGATGTCATCGGGAATCCGTGCCTGCCGAACAGTCGCAACGTAGTGCTCTGAATCCTGGTAAAACTCTTCAAAGAAAGAAGTCTGCTCGGATTTCTCCATCAACTCCACCAGCTCTGAAATCGCTCGATTGTCGATAAGTGGAACATCGAGCTGCCGCACCAGCGCTATCGTTTCGTCAGTCGTTCGCACGGCGGACCCGGTAGGAGCAGTTGAAGACACTCGTACGTCACTCAGATGAGACTCGATGGGTTCATACGCCACCTCCTCCACGACACGAACAATCTCTGACGGGAGTATGGGTTTGGTTAGGAACCTTGAGATTCCTGCCGACGCCGCCTCCTCTCTCGTTTCGTTGGTGGTGTCCGCTGTTAACAGAATTATTGGAGTTGCACGGGAGGAGCTAAGGCCAGCGAAGTTATAAATCTTTGCCACCTCTATGCCGTGACGACGTGGCATGTGCATGTCCAGTAACGCTACGTCATATGGGTCGTCGTTAAGGGCAAACAGTGCCTCATCTCCATTGTCTACGAGAGTGCATGAATGCCCGGCGTTCTCTAACGCGATTTGGGCGATCTTCCGATTCGTTATGTTGTCATCAGCCACAAGAACTCTCAGCGACCTGGTCCAAACAGGTTGATTCTGTTCTTCGGGCAGTTCTCTTCCTTCTAGGGTCCCGGAGAGGGCGCAGAGGTTCGTTAGAATTCTGGCGAGCGTCTCTATCGCGACGTCCTGACTAATGAATGTGCTCGCTCCAACAGCGAGGGCAGTGGTCCGCTCTGAATTCGTTCCAACGACAGCGATCGGGAGCATGCGGGCGACATAGGTCTGCTCAAGGGCGCGAAGCACAGGGCCGATTCCTTCGGGAAAATCGTGAGAATGAAGGATTACGGCTTGTGTGCGCGACCACAACGGAGACGAATGTTGCTGCGAAAGGAACTCGCCCAGAGCAATCGAATTCGGGTTCGCGAGACGGAGCCTAGAGTAGATTGAGCTAATCGTGGTGCATTGATTATCGTCGTTCGCAAGCAGCAGTACATCGGGTAGATCTGGCTCCACGCCACTTGAGTCGGGTGCAGGCAGACGAAAGGGCAGAGAAAATGTCACCGTGGTACCGAGACCAACTGCAGATCGCAGGGATATCTCTCCCCCCATCAGTCTTATCAGTTCCTTGGAGTAGGAAGTCCCAAGGCCCGTCCCGTCGTGCCGGCGAGTTCTAGACGTATCAGCCTGCATAAAGGGCTCAAATATCCGGGCAAGATCCCGCTCGGGGATTCCACATCCCGTGTCTTCAATGTTGAAGGTAACCGTAGTTTCGCGCGAAGTTATTGCGTCTACACTTATGCGGACAACCACCTCACCTTCGTCTGTAAACTTGACGGCGTTCCCGATGAGATTTAATAGCACTTCACGGAGATGGGTTCCCGAGCAGTAAACGGACAAGGGAAGGCTCGGGTCGATTTCGACGCGCAGGCGAACGTCCTTTGAGCGGGCCTGTGGGTGCATAACCGCTACCACTTGCCCAACAAGCTTCGCAGGAGACACCACGTCGGTGGATATCCCTATTGCGCCCGATTCGAATTTACTCAAATCGAGCACGCGGTTAATGAGTTCAAGTAGTGTTTTAGAAGACAGGTCGATGACGTCGATGTAATCGTTTGGGGTGCGGTCCTTCTGCGAGTCGCGAAGAAACTCAGCAGATGAAATGATTGCGTGCAGTGGGGTCCTTAGCTCGTGGCTCATTCGTGCCAGAAAGTCACTCTTAGCCCGATACGCTATCTCCCTTTCCCTTACCGCTTCGTGGAGTTGCGTGATCAGAAAACCTGAGTACAGTGGTACGCACACCATGCCTAAGGCTAGCCCGGTTACGAAGGGGACTCGGTCTATCCAGAAAGGGGTGACGGAGGCCATCGTTAGGAAGCAAGCCGTCGAGATGACGACGTTAACTTTCAGGTAGTTAACACCATACCTGGTGCCGTAGCCAATTGAGGTCCAGATATAGATCGCCCAGAGACCGGCAGTGGCGCCACCGCCGATGAGTAGGACGAGGGTGACGAAAAGATTGTCGCTAATCAGCGAAGCCGCTCGCTGCCACCGGCGCTCACTTAGACTCGAATTCCTCTGTTGTAGGTAATTAGCCCACCAACAAAGAGTGGTCGCCGAGATCATTGCTGCGCTCGAAATCCACGCAAAGTGTTTTAGGCTGATCTGCGGATCAGCCCTATACGCGAGGAAGGTCAGACCGACGAAAACGGCGTGGAGAACTACGCGGATCTTCGCTTGCGGAAGTTCGGTGAGTACCTTGCGGTCTACGGTAGATGGACTCGGACTACGCATGAGTGCCACGGCGCTGCTAGGTAGGCCTCCGTTCGAAAACATGCCGTCGCAGAATGGTGACGACGCTTGGGAGCCCTAGTGAAGATTGGCAGCGGAATCATCGCTGTGCAAGCGTGGCCGAGCAGCCTACCCGAACGGTGCGATGCACTTCTGCGAGAGCATTCCTCAGTGGTGGACCGGCAAAAAAAACCCCAGCGGGCTCCGCTGGGGTTTTCTCAGGAATTAAATCCTGGCGATGTCCTACTTTCGCATGGTGAATTCCACACTATCATCGGCGCTGAGCAGTTTCACTTCTGAGTTCGGGATGGGGTCAGGTGGTTCCTACTCGCTATTGTCGCCAGGAAAATCGGTGATCGATGCGGTCGGTGTGCGACCCATCGATTAATCTGGAAAGTCGAATTTGTACACTCGCGTCATGACCAAACGCTTGAGCGTTATATGGTCAAGCCGCACGGGCAATTAGTACCGGTTAGCTTCACTCATTACTGAGCTTCCACACCCGGCCTATCAACGTTGTAGTCTTCAACGGCCCTTTAGAGACCTCGAGGGTCTAGGGAGACCTAATCTTAGGGGAGGCTTCCCGCTTAGATGCTTTCAGCGGTTATCCCGTCCGTACTTAGCTACCCGGCAGTGCCACTGGCGTGACAACCGGAACACCAGAGGTACGTCCACTCCGGTCCTCTCGTACTAGGAGCAGCTCCCTTCAAGTCTCCAACGCCCACGGCAGATAGGGACCGAACTGTCTCACGACGTTCTAAACCCAGCTCGCGTACCACTTTAAATGG
>JAIEQK010000113.1 GCA_019747795.1 Gammaproteobacteria bacterium
CAAGCGCTCAACCAAGCGCTCAACCAAGCGCTCAACCAAGCGCTCAACCAAGCGCTCAACCAAGCGCTCAACCAAGCGCTCAACCAAGCAGCGCTCAACCAAGCAGCGCTCAACCAAGCAGCGCTCAACCGGGCGGCTGAGCGCTCCAGCGGTCGTTACCTGGCCGTGGGCGGCCCCGCCAGTCAGGACTCGACGGCCTAGCAGGCGGCCGCACCGGTGCTCAACGGGCTGCTGAAGGCCGCGGTCGCCGAGCGCGATGTGCGCTCGGTCAACTACCAGGTGAAAGCCGCAGGCTTCCCATCTACCTCGACCTGGCCGGCTCTGACTTCCAGGATAGCGCCGTAAACGACGTCCTTGTCCGCAGCCTCCACTATGGCGACTTCATCGGCGAGGCTCAGAGCGTGTTGTTCGTCGGCGGCACCGACATGGGCAAGACCTATCTGGCGACGGCCATCGGATGCCATGCCATCGTCGATGGTTACCGATGGGTTGGGTTCTTTCCACCATCGAACTGGTCAAACTGCTCGAGCAGGAGAAAGCTGCCGGCAAGAGCGGGCAGGTGGATCTATCAGCTGAGCTACGCCGACCCCGTCGCGCTGGAGAGCCGATAAGTGAAGGCACTGGGTGCGCTTTGCGCGCAACACGACACACCCTGTCCAGGGACACGAGCCGAAGTGGCGAAGCTAGTCGCTTATGCTCGGCTGCTCTACGTGTCACGCAGCGCGCTAGGTCAGCTCAGGCGCTAGGGACACATGCGAGCTGTAGTGCGGTCATTCAGGTGCGGTCTGAACTTGCCGGGGCCGGATGAATCGCGAAATCAACGAAGCTCGGGCTTCACACACGACGGCGCGTGAACGGCTCGGAAGTGGTCCAACTCGCAGCATGATCGTGAGGCAGACACGTCGAGCCAGAGGGCTGCACACTCGATCAGTTTGAACGAGAGGCGGGCAATCTAAACGCGGTTGAGCAATCGGGACAGATCGGAGAACGCCGTCTGCGCGCACTAGAAACCCGCCGAGGCAGGTTTCTAGTGGCGAGAACGCAGCGTTCTCGGCTCAGGCGGCTTTTCGCCGCTTGCAGGCGAGGCCTACCAGAGAGAGCCCCAGGAGGGCCAGCGAGGAAGGCGCTGGGACTGGGACGAGGCGTGCATTGTCGAACGTTATCGGTGTGTTGCCAGTAATCAGTTGGTTGGTCACGCCGTTCGCGACCCGATTGTATTGGCCAGCTGTGCCGTTGTTCGCCCAGCGGATCTGACCAAGCACGCCGCTCGTTCCGTACATACTGAACACGTAATTCGTGTTGGCGGTAAGCGCCAATGCACTACTCAAGTCAAACTCCACTTTGAAGAACGTTCCAGTAGTAGGGTTGGTCACCCCAGTAAGGCCCGTATCCACGACCGCAGTGTAGTCGCCGACCGACAGTGTCTGAGAGTAGATAGACGTCAGGCTTGCGACACTCGCGAAGTTGCCTGTGAAAACCTCAAACGTAAAGTTACCAATGTTGCTGGCGTTGGCGGTGGACGTTCCTACTTGCCAGTTGCGCACAGAGCGCAGCACATCATTGGCGCTGACGGTGAAATTGTCGTACACACGGCTGTTGCCGGAACTGAATTGCCCCGAAAACTGCGAGCCGACTTGCGGCCCCTGAGTGAAGATAGGGACCGCCTGGGCGTGACCGGCGACACCCACAGTGAAAAGAAGAGCGCTCAGCGCCCGAAGCTTAAATTGTCCTGGCTGGCGATTGTCCATTGCTGTGGCACCTTCTGAAGAACCTGCATTTTTCGAACGAAACCCTGTTGAAAATCAAGCATTATCCGCGCCAGTATTTTTTGCTTTCAGTCTATCAATAACTTAGCGCGTCAAACCGGATCGCGGACTGCCATGGAACGAGGAAAATGTAAAAAATTCAAGAAATTCGGGTCAATGCCCCGCGTATAGCGCCGCAAGATCCCACTCGGTGGTCGTCTACACACGCGCAGTGCCTCCTGACGCCCACCTTTCTCCCCATGGCCTATGCGCGCGTCGAGACCCCTAAATCTCAAAATATGATTGCCTTACAAGAATGTCGTGAGAAATCGGGGCATTGCCGACACCGGGTTTGGTAGATTTGAGCACCTCAGGCGGGCCACTCCTCGCGAATCGAGAAGTGTAAAGTTTATTGACGCTTTGGCCTGGCTGAGATGGTCCAGAGCACGACCACGGCGGCGTCCGCCTGCCGATGTGACACTCATCGATGAATACCGCGAATTAGCCACCCGCTACGCAGCTTCGGCATCATCAGCGAAATGCTGTTCGCGTGGCTCCGACCAGGGCAGTCCGCGGCAGGTGGTGCTGCCCAACTGCCATTTGCGACTGCACTCACAGTTGGCCCCATGGCGAACAGGGGCTCGGTATGCGGCGCCTTCGAACGCTGTAAGGCGTGGGTCACCGGGTCATCAGGGATGAGATCATCTAATCCCGCCTCGAGCGTCTAAGTCCGTGCAGTACTTGTCCTGGTCGTCATGGAGCTTTGCTAGCCGACGTTGACGAGCATACTGCTTTCGCTTCTCGGTAGCTGGACGGCCGGCAACGTCCAACCGTTTAGGTTCGTTGCCTAAGCAGTCGACTCTATTTCGCGCCGGTTCTATTCAGTACCGCGGGAATGGTCTTCAACAGAATCTTGAGATCCAGCCATAGCGTCCAGTGGTCGATGTAGTTCATGTCGAGCTCCATCCACTTGTCGAACGAGATATTGCTTCTGCCGCTGATTTGCCACAGACACGTGATGCCGGGCTTGACGCTGAACCGACGGCGGTGCTGGTCAACTTCAAAGCCTTCGAAGTCTCTCACCGGCAGTGGCCGCGGACCCACCAGACTCATGTCTCCCAGCAGCACATTGAGCAGCTGCGGTAGCTCATCGATGCTGGTCTTGCGCAGGAACTTGCCCAGGCGCGTAATTCTCGGGTCATCCTGGATTTTGAATACCGGGCCATCAACTTCGTTCTGCGCCTCGAGGCTGGCCTGCAATTGCTCGGCGTCGGCACGCATGCTGCGGAACTTGTAGAGATTGAACAGTCGCTTGTTCCGGCCGAGGCGAGGTTGTACGAAGAAAACCGGGCCGGGAGACTCCAACTTGACCAGGATCGAGACGACAATAAACAGCGGGGAAAGCAGCAGCAGCAGGACAGCCGCGACCAGAAAATCCAGCACGGCCTTGGCGACGAGGGCAGGATGCCCGTACATGCTACCGGTCTGCACTGTAGAGACGGTCACGGTACCCACCTGCTCGACCACCGAGCGGCCTATTTTCAGTGGAAAGGGGTTGGTACCGAATCGCACGATAATGCCCTGAGCCTCCGCCAGTTCGACGACGCGTCCGATCTTGTCGTACTGAGAGCGCAGCGGGCTGAATACCACGATCTCATCGAGCACATTGCTGCGCATGAAGTCTTCGAACTGGTTGTAGTTGGCCAAGATTTCCAAACCATCGTGCGGTGGAGCATCATCGTCCCTGTCGTCGACGTAGCCAATGAAGCGATAGCCCAACTCAGGCATGGATTTGACCATGTCGACGAACGCCCGGGCGCGGGCGTTGGTGCCGACGACGGCGATGTCCCTAAGGTTTCTTCCACGCGCTCTGAACCGTCTCAACACTGAACGCATGACCATCCTGGACAGGACCAACATGGCGCTGCTGATGAGCCAGAACATCGCAAGGAAGGGCAGCGAAATGAGCGAAACCTTGAAGACGAGGCCCACCAGGTACAACAACAGGCTGGCGAACAAGGACGTAACCAGGATATCCAGCGTGACGTTCAGGGCGCTGGAGAGCCGGTGGGAGCGGTACAGCCCATTCGCTAGAAACAGGAGATGCCAGCAAAAGAGAATCCCCAGCATCAGCAGGAGATTGGCGACTTTGACGCGCATGGAGAGGAAGGAGTCGAAACTGACATCCGAACCGAACTCGGTGACCTCATACCCATTCCAGGTAGCCAGGCCGAATGCGGTTGCCATGATGATCAAGTCGACGATCATCATGGATCTCACTAGCAGCCAGCGTTTCGTTGCCATCCCAAGTTCCATGATTCTGATAAACCTGTGTTTTCTCAGGGCTGCCAACCGTGGTGGCAGGGACTCCGACGTTCGCCGCAAGGCCGCTGGTAGCGGACGCCGGCCCTCGGCGTCTGCGGACCATGGCCCGAGCAGAATTTTATCCGTCTCGCAATAAGCGTTTCCGAGGACCAGGTATAGGATTGCGACGACAGACACCATCTTTTACATTCCTGACCTGAGCAAAAGTCCGTTCGGGCCGAGTCATCGCCGGTCGCAGTTCACGGCTGGGCGAATGGTCAAGGACAGCGTCGCCCACTGCGACAGAATCGAAGCCGCCAGTAGCAACGGGTGCTTAGCCGTCAGGGGAAACGCTGCAAGAGATTCGAGTTTTCGCGGGCCCTGAATCTTCTGCCCGGGAATCAGGTCCGCAAGCATTCGAACCACGCCGGCGACTTTGCACGTGCGACGTGCACGCCTGGTGAGAACAATTCCAGGCTCCGTTCTTTCAGGCCCTCGAAGTAGAGCTCCGACCCGATATGGTGCAGGTGCGCGTCTCAACGGGGCACGGTGGCTTCAGTGCGGGGACGTGCTTGCCTACCGACTATCGAGCGGACGGTCGGCCGGGACCCAGGGTCCTAAACGAACGCCCAGGGATGCCGGTCGAGCAGTGGCTGGCGACAGGTGAATACGCGAAGAATTGCGGCCCTGGTACAGGGCGGCGTTCGTCTGCGGCGGATATCGGACCTCCATTTGCCCCGGAGCAGAAGGCTGAGTAGAGTGTCGTCGCCCTTTCCCGCGAACCAGCGGCGAGTCGCTGCGCACTGCGTAGAGCGGTGCCGCAGAGCGCAGCCGGCGACGGCCACGGCAAGGCGAACACGGATTCTCGGGCCCCATGATTGAGGTCGACACAGACGGTGAACCCCACTGCATTTCGACCTGAGCGCGACGATACCTTGCATGACCGGCAGCGATCGCCGAGCCTTCCCTGACCGCCCCTGGAACAAGCCCGCGTGAAATCCGAGTCTTGAAGACCACGTTGCGATGAGCGGCGAATCCACACGCACCTTGAGGGCCATGCCAGCCGGCGGAAGCTGGCCGTTCAGTAATGGACTCGCGTCATGCTGAACCCCTCGATCCAGGCCACGATCACCCCATCCCGCCGCTGGACGCTCGCGGCACTCTTGTTTTTCTCTCTCATTTCGGCGGGCCTGGTCGTCGGCGATCCTTATTTGAACATGCTTGTTCCCGAGGACATCCCTTCGGCCATAGCGATATACAACTTCCCGTTCAAGGCGACACTGGCGGCCGGTGTACTGCTTGTGCTGGCCGGAATAGTTGTTGCGTCAGCCGCCCATGCCCGCGAATACCGCCAGGTGCTGGTCGCAATCCTGATCACTTCCATGCAGATGATCGCCCTCTCTGCCGGCGGCGTAGACCTGTTGGATTTGCTGATCCCTCTGCTGTTTGGACTCCTGCTGGCCCAAGCCCTCGCAAATCCATCGCAAACACTGATCTTTTCCGGAGTAGTGTATGCCGCTGTCGCGCTGGTAATCCTCGACCTGCCGTATTTGACTTCGGACTCCCCGGCACACTTCGTGACATCGCTGCTGAAGTTCCTCCGAAGCGTCAGCCTGGCATTCCTCGTCGTCAACCTGGTACGCAATGAAGAATTAGTTCGTACCGCGGTGAAAGCCCTCCTTGTAGTCGGATTCATCAGTGCGTGCATCGGCATTGCGCAGGTTGCTCTTTTCGCCCTGACCGGCGTTCCGTATGTCATCGTTCCCGATTTGGAGAAGGCACTGAAGCCGACACCAATCGGCTTTCTGCTCAGGGCCCATGGTCTGAATTCCGAGCCGCATGCACTGTCGGCGTTCCTCCTGACAGCGCTACCGTTCTCGCTCCATTATCTGGTGACGTCTCGTGGATTCCGGCAGATCGTAGGCCACCTCATCGTGTTCAACGTGTTGCTGCTCGGGATCTTCCTGACCTGGAGCTACGGGGCCATGTTGTCGGCCATGCTGCTCATCGCGCTCTTCCCCATGTATATATGGCCAAGGACGACCCTTCACATAATCGTCGGGATGGCTTTGTTCGCGACATTGCTTTACTACACAGACATCATAGACCTCATCATCGAGGCAATGCGCGGCGAGTACAGCGTCAGCACGGGCATCTTTCAACGCAAGGGACTGGCAAAGGTAACCATCGAAGAGTTATCGCGATATCCCTGGTTCGGCCGTGGACTGAATTCGATGGAGAAGGTCTCCGGGAATTATTGGCATTGGCCTCCGCATAACGCCTATCTCCAGGCGTGGGCGTACACGGGGCCGATCGGGTTCATTATCTTCAACGTCGTGATGTTTGGTTACACGACAGGATCATTGCTCCTTGGCTTCCAACGGCAGGGGCCAGGCGAAATTCGACTGAGGTTGTTCTCGATGGCGCTCATCGCCCTGATGTTCTCGATGATGGCGGAGCCGCATTTCGATTCACCGACAACTTGGTTCGTGCTTGGACTGACCGAGGCCGCCATCCTGGTGTACTACGCCGAAAATCGTCGGACCCGTCTGAATCGTTCGGCCCGATACGAGGAATATGCGTAGGCGCGAGTGATACACCGCAGAACGGTAAGCGACAGGGCAATCGCGGCACTCGCAGTCGCGCGCGTGGAGGCAGAGCATTTCTGCCTGTAGGGACGCGCTGCCTCCTCCTATCCATGAATGGCGGTCGATCCGGCTAACGAAGAATCACTCTATGAGCATGACCGATACCGCGCCGTCCCGCGCCTGGCGAATTTGGCTGGATCCCTAACCGTGTCTGACGCGTCTCGGCTCATTCGAGTCATGCATGTTTTCAAATTCCTGCATGACGGGGGCACGGAACGGTACATTCATACTCTGATTGCCGGCATGAACCCTGCAATCTATTCATTTTCCATCTGCTGCCTGAACGAACGCGGTACAAAGGCAGAGCGCTTCGAGAGAGAGAACTGTCCAGTACACACGCTCGGTTTTCGACGCCAAGGCTCTCTCTTCTCGATGGTGCACAACGTGATGGAGATTTTTCGGCTGGCGCGGCTACTGAAGGCCTGCGAGATAGACGTGATGCATACGCATGACAACTACTCGGCGGTATACGCGCGAATCGCCGCTGTGATCGCGCGAGTGCCCGTCGTATACGTTACATACCACAGCGATTTCCAATGGCTGGGGGCCGTCCATCGCCGCGTCAACCAGATCATGGCAGCGATAACCACGCGAATATTCGCGGTCTCTTCGACGGTAAAAAACTCCTCCAGGAAGGCGGACCGCATCCCGGATTCCAAGTATCGCGTCATTTACAACGGCGTCACGCTCGAGCCCAGAACAAGCGAGCAGCAGCGGCAGCAGTATCGGCGAGAGTGGAATCTCGCCGACGAGGCGCGGATTATCGGCAACATCGGAATGTTCAGCCGGCTGAAGGGACAGGCGGTATTGGTCCAGTCCTTCGCGGAGCTTGCGCGGGAGTTCCCCGATGTCCATCTGGTGATCGTTGGCAGCGAACGTGAACTCGAGCCTGGCGTAAAGCAGGAGCTGGAGTCGATTGCCGCCACGTACGATGTGTCTGACCGCGTCATCTTCGCGGGAAGCCGTGATGATGTGCGCATGTTGCTGTACAGCTTCGAGTTGTTCGTCATGCCTTCGCGCGTAGAGGGTTTCGGTCTGGCGCTCGTGGAGGCCATGGTCAGCGGAGTCCCCGCTATCGTGTCCGACATACCGGCATTCAAGGAGCTTACAGAAGAAGGGACGTATGCCTTGTTGTTCGAGTCAGGGGACAGCGGGGATTTGCGCGAGAAGCTCCGCTTCGCGCTTACCCACGAGGACGAGATGGCCGAATGCGCACGGCGAGCCGAGACGCATGCGCGTAGTAGATTCAGCGCCGAACGAATGATCAAGGAATACGAAGACGCCTATGCCGGCGATCTGCGGGAAAAGGGGTTGCTGTAACCAGCGGTCGTCGAATCAGCATGGGCGCACACGTTGCAGGTTGACGCAGCAGGCGCTATGGCGAGACGTGTCCGGCGGGAGAGGCAGCGCCCATCTGCACGACCCCGCATGACGGGGCTGGTGCTTGCGCATGATTCGCGTCGTGGCTGCCGTCCACAGGAGTGACGGTGGGAGATCAAGCGACAAGACTGGAGCGTAGCGTGACCTGGCTGAAGGTGCGCAGGCCGGTTGGAAGCTGGCAAAGCGGGGCGGCGTGAGGGGTGGACGGGAGAGGGAGGCGCGATTGTCGCCGAGCGGGGACGGCCGTAACCTAGCGAGCAGCGCAGCGAGTGACCCTCCTGATAGTGTTGCAGCGGCCAGCTAGCATTTTTGATTAATCGAGGGTGGCTCACGATGAGGCTTATCGTCCTGGCCCGGGATCGCTACGAGAACTACTTCCGACGCGGGCTGCTCGAGGCGGCCGAGCGTGATGGTGTCGAGGTGCGATACGTGGGCTTCCGTCCGCGCGAAGGCCAGATAGACCTGGTCGAGCATGGTCAGGTAGTGCGTTCGCTGCCCTTGTCCGCGTCGCCGCGGCGCATCGTGGAGTTCGCTCGCTCTGGCGGCGATGCGAGCGAAACGGTCTTGCTCAATACGACCGGCTACAAGTGGTTCTGGCACGTTCTGTGGCTGCGTTACGCAATTCCCCGATCTTTGCTGATTTTCGATGTGCACGACTGGCTGTTCTATGAAGCCGTGTTCCCCAAGCTTTTGCTGATGCGCAGCATCGATTGGCTGTATCGAATGACCAGCGACGGCGTGATGGTTCTCTCCGCGGAACTGCTGCCGCACTACCCTGGGTCCTTTCTGCTCGATAATGCTTCGCATGTGCAAGAGCGCGAGACAGACAAGTCTCAAGCGCGTGAAGTGGCGCTGATTGCCTCTGTCGACAACCGGCTCGACTTCGAACTGATTGAACGATTGATCGAACTTTTGCCCGACGTGAAGTTTCACTTTCACGGATGGGTGCAGTCCCATCTGCACGGTGTAAGCGCGCGCTTCGAATCGCTCTGCAGACATGAGAACGTCGTCTATCACGGCCCCTATCAGAACGCGGATCTGGACACCTTGTTGGCGCCCTATCGTATCGGTCTCATTCCCTACGCGGTGTCCAATCACATCAATCGGTACGTGAATCCGGACAAGATCTATCACTACCTGCGCGCGGGGATGGAAGTCGTAGCAACGCCAATTCCTCAGGCGCTCCGCATGCAGGAGCACGTACACCTGGCAGACACCGCGGCAGAGTTCGCCAGCCGCATCAACGCGCTTTTGTCCGGAAGCGAACGAAAGCGGCCGGCGCATCTGGGTTCGCGCTTCCATTGGTCGGAACGGTGGCCAAATCTGAAAGCTAGTATCGCGAACTTGAGCGCGCGGTGAGTGTGGACTGAACCCACGCCAAGGGGTCGTTCAGGTAAGCCGCGACACGGGACAGGACTGCGCAGTGCGAGTCGGCTTGACAAGTTTTGATCAATAGGCCGACGATACTTTTCGGGGTGTTCGGGAGCGCGCGCAGCGTGACTTCGTGTAGCTAGGTGACGCAAGCCTTGTTGCGTGGTCCGCTACGTGCGCGCTGTGGGTAGAATAGGCGAGGCGTTGCGCGCCGGCATCCGGTGGTCAGGCGGCTGTGTGAGCACCGACGCGGTAAGGGTGCCACAGGTATCCGGTGGCAGAGCAGTGCGCCGGTGACGGGTTGCTCCTCCGAGATCATCGAACGACCCCAAAACGCCCATCGCCAAGCTCCTGGGTTCCGTCCGCAGTTCGTTCGGGAGATGAAGCTATAGCTCGAGAAGCTACGTGCGGGTTTGGATATCTGGAAGAATTGGCAGGCCCGACAGATGCTGCGAAAAGTAGCGGTTAACTTCTCTATGCTGGGCGGGGGACAGGTCGCCAGCGGCATCATTGGCTTTCTTTTCTTCGCCTTCGTCGCACGGCATTTCGGGCCTGAACTGTTCGGCAAGTTCATCCTGATTGGTAGCTACGTGCGCGTGGTGTCGTTGATCGTCGGCGCCGGGGTGACACCCATCGCCATTCGGGAGTTCGCCCTGCAACGCGACAACCCGACCGAGCTGGCGTTGCTGTTCAACGACGTGTTGTCCATGACTCTTGCGCTTGGCGTGGCCGGCTACCTGGGACTGATGGCGGTATCGCTGGTGTTCAGCCAGGACCGTGCGCTGCTGGCGCTGATGGCCGTTGCAGCGTTGCCGCTGTTGTTCGACGCGTTCACGACATCCTACACCGCCTATTACGCCGCGCACGAGCGCATGGCCGTCCCGAGCCTGTATGGGGTCGCCCTGACTGCGTTTTCCTCGGCCGTGGGCGCCGCGGTCCTGCTTGCAGGGTACGGGCTTTTCGCACTGTTCGCGGCGAGTGTGCTTACAAGCCTGTTGGCGACGGTGGTTTTCTCGGTGATTTTTCGCGCGCAAGGGCTTCGATTCAGCGTCACCGCGCGATTCGCGGCCTGGCAGAAGCTGTTCAAGCTTATTGTGCCGTTCGTGCCGATCTATATCTCAACTCAACTGAACCGGGTGGTCGGCATCGTTCTTCTGGGGCGTCTGACCGGACCACTGCCCACGGCGCAGTCGGTCGGTTTCTACAGCCCGGCACAATCCATTACGAACGCCGCCGTGATGCTTGCCATGGGCCTGCGGCGGGTGTTGATCTCACCCGTCGCTGTGAGGCTCGGGCGAGGGCAGGACGTAAGCCGTGAGATCGATCTGGCCATGAAATTGGTGGTGGCGGTGTTCTGTCTGCCCCTGGTTCTCGGCACCTCGTTCATGGCGCCCGGGCTCATTGCGCTGCTGTATGGCGAGCAGTACGGATCTTCGGCCACGGTTCTGGTGATTGTCGGATGGGCGGGCGCTTTGCAAATTGCCGCGATGGTCTGCGAAAGCTTCTTGTTCTCGCATCCGAAACACAACTACCGGGACTACGCCCCTGGCGCGATCACTTCCGTGCTGGTAAATGTCGCTTTGTGCGTCCTGCTCATCGCAGACTACGGCGCCATCGGTGCCGCAATCGCAGCGGTGTTTGCCCGCCTGGTGTATTTCGCCTTTGCCGTCCATTACAGTCGGCGCCAAATGGACGGAAAAGCGTTGCGTTTGCGTCACTTCGGCGACCTGGCGCTGCTGTTGGTATCGGCCTTCGGCCTCTGGACTTTGGTGACGGGGTGGATTGCCAACGCCTGGTTAGGCTATTGCGTAGCGGGCGCGTTGACCCTCCCTCTGCTCGCTGCGTTCATGGCCTACCAGCGTTCGCGTCTGGTCGTCTCCAATGCCCAGTGAAGTAACGGCGACGCCATATACCCGCATGTGAAGCGCTTCGCTCGATCCGGCCATCGCCGCGGTCGCGGCCGCGAAGCGGTCGGCAGGGGTCAGCCCCGCCCGAACCGCCGGAGGCCGTGCATCGAGATGACCATCTGCTGGATCTGGGCGGTGCCCTCGATGATTTCCAGGACCTTTGCTTCGCGCATGTAGCGCTCCACCGGGTACTCGTTGGAGAAGCCATTGCCGCCATGGATCTGGACAGCGTCGCAGGCCGTGCGAAAAGCCGCGCCTGCCGCGAAGTGCTTGGCGATCGTCGACTCGATTATCGAATCGGGCTTGCCGGCTCTTCGTGTCTCACCGGCTCTCAGGCAAAGGCTCTTGGCGGCGTAGACCCTCGCGACCGCCTCGGCGATCATTTCGCGAACCAGCTGGAAAGTGCCGATCTTCGCGCCGAACTGCGATCGCTTCTTCGCGTAGGACACCATCGCGTCGACCGCAGCCTCGGCAAGGCCCACACCGCTCCAGGCAATCGAGTAGCGTCCGTGATCGAGGGCCGCGTTGACCACGTAGGTAAAGCCCTGCCCCGGTTGCCCGATCATGTTCTTCTTGCTTACCACCACGTCCTCGAGAACAACCTCGGAGATGTGGCAAGCCTTGCCAGCCATCAGACCTCGTTGAGGAATGATGCGCACGCCCTCGGTGGCGCTTTCGATCAGGAAGGCTGAAACGGTCTCTTCGTTGCGGGCAATCACCAACAGCAGGTCGGCGATCCCGGAGAAGGTGATCCAGCGCTTGCGCCCATTGAGTCGAAACTCGTCGCCATGCACGGTGTAGGCGGTCTGAATGCCGGCCGCGTCAGAGCCATGGTCGGGCTCGGTCAGGGCAAAGGCGCAGATTGTTTCGCCGCGCGCGAGTCTAGGTATCCATTCGCGAATCTGCTCGGTCGAGGCGCACTTCAGGATCGCTTCGGCCACCAGCGCCACATGTACCGTGAGCAGACGGCTGGCGGCGCAGTCCCCAGATTCGATCGCAGCGACCAGCAACCCGTAGGCCACCGGGTCGAGCCCCAGCCCCCCATATTCCTGCGGGACCGTGGCGCCGAGATAGCCACGCTCCGCCATCTGTTTGAGCACTTCGCGCGGGAATACTCCCTTCTCGTCGTTCTCCTGCGCACGGGGGGCGAGAACGGTACGCGCAAACTCGGCCGCCTCGTCGACGATGCCGCGCTGCCGGTCATCCAGGTCGATGTTCATGACAGTCAGGCGCTCGTGCCGCCGTCTTGCCGCCGCTTCTCTTCCACGAAACTGATGATCCTGTTGACCGAGTAGAAGTTGTCGATGTTCAAATCCTGGCTGCTGATCTTGATACGGAACTCCTGCTCCAGGTAATCAAGAAGCTGCACCGCAAATAGTGAGTCGACAAATCCTTTGCGGAAGATGTTGTCGTCGTCGCTGAACTCGACGTCAGAGTCGAATACGTTCAGGTTGTTTTCGATCACGCTGCGAATCTTCGCTCTCACCCTCTCCTCCAATCCACGTTAGAAACGGTTTTCAAGTAGTCCGGCATGGGGGGGGTATGCGTAAGGTCGTTCTCGAGCAGAACCGTCCCGTCGTTGCCGTGCTCTTTCTCGGTAAACCCTGCAACCATGTAAGCCGCGCGCATCATGCGGTTGCGGCCGGTATCGCGAAAGTCGGCCAGCAGGCGCACACCTTTTTCCCTGGCGGCGTGTCTCAGGTAGGTGAGCAGGACCGTACCGACCCCGGTGGAAAGCACACGGCACGAAAACAGCAGGAGCTTGAGCTTCCAGGACTCGGGCGACAGCTCGAGCAAGGCGAGCCCGATTTTGCCGTAGCTCCCATATTTGTCCGTGAGCTCGCAGATGAGGATCTTGTGACGCCCGTCTTGTCGAAGCGCATCGAGCGATTCGACGGTGTACTTCTCCCCCGTGGCGTTCAATTGATTGGTCCGATACGTGAGCTCTTCCGCCCGCACGAGGTCCGATTCCTCCGCCTCGGTTATCTCGAAGACGATGTCGAGCTGGCGCAGGAAACTCTCTTTAGGACCGACGAACTCCTTGCGCTCCTTGTCCCGGGCGATGTCGTCCAGATACATGCGGCGACGCAAGGCCGAGTCGCGACTGACGTACTTGGGTTGGAGACGAGGGTGGTCGAGGAGGTCTAGATAATGGCGGCTATCGAGACACCAGACCTCGCTGTGGGTGCTGGCCACCTCGTCGCGCTCGAAGGGTTGATCGTCGACAAAGAGAAGGGTGTCGTAGCCGATATTGATGTTCTGCTTGATCCTGTCAACAGCAATCGACTTTGCGTCCCAGCCAATCTCGGGATAGAGGAAATACTCCGCGATGCCGAATTCCCGTAGCTTGGCCATGGCGTGGTCGTAATCGTTACGACTAGCGATCGAGTGCAGGATCCCACGGCGGTCGAGCGCTTCCAGTATCTCCGGTATGCGCGGCTTCAGACGGACGGTGACGTCCTCCAGGAGAACACCGTCCCAGATCGTGTTGTCCAGGTCCCATACCACGCACTTGATGCCAGGATCCGACACTGCTGCCCGCCTCGAACTTAGCCTTCTCTACCGGGTGTACGTGAAGAAACCCTTGCCGCTTTTCCTGCCCAGGTAGCCTGCGTCGACCATCCGCTGCAGAAGAGGGCAGGGGCGATACTTGGAGTCCTTGTATTCTTCGAAGAGCACCTTGATCGAGTTCAACACCGTGTCGAGACCGATCAGATCGGCCGTCGCCAACGGACCCATGCTGTGCCCGAAGGCGAGTCTGAATACTTTATCCACGGTGGCTGGGTCGGCCACGTCGTCCTGCACCACGAAAGCGCACTCGTTCACGGCGAGCATCATGACGCGATTGGAGACGAATCCGGGGAAGTCGTTCACCAGGACATGCTGTTTCCCGAGCCGTTTGACCAGCGCGGTCGCGTTCTCGATGGTTTCTTCGGACGTGTGTTCGGCGCGGATCATCTCGACGAACTTCTTCACCGGCACCGGATTCATGAAATGCATGCCGATCATCTTGGAAGGATCGGGAATGCGGCTGGCGAGCTTGGTGATGGAAATGCAGGAGGTATTGACGCCGTAGACGGTAGCCTCCCTGCAGATACCCGCGAGACGATCGTACAGCCTGGCCTTGGCGTCGTAATCCTCGGTGATGTTCTCGATGACGAAATCGGCCTCTGCCAACGCAGCCGGATCGGGTGCGAAGCGTATCTTGCCCAGGATCTCCTCGTCGTCGATTTCCCGGTATTCAGGGACGAGCATGCGGTAGGACCGCATGTCGGACCGCATGGTCTGCTTGGCCTGTTCCAGTCCTTGCTCGGTGAGGTCGTTGAGGATCACCTGATAGCCGTGCACCGCGAGATCCACGGCCAGGCCGCTGCCGATGGTGCCGGCCCCGACGACGGCGACGGTGTTGACGTTCATATGTTTCAGCCCTTCAGGTATCTGTGTCCGAAGTATGTGTTCTTTACAGGACGCTCTACAAAAGTGACGGCGCCAGCCACCGGCTGCGTTGCACGAACTTCTACGGTATTCGTTGACTCAGGGCATCGTCTGCAGCCGCTTCCCGCGGGTGAGCGTATCCAGTGGGATGTCGTCACTAGCGCGCCTGGGCGAGCTCGCATGTCCGGCGAGTTGCGATGCTCGAAGACCGTGCCCATTGACAGCCTGACAATAACGCATACCCGCGCGCTTTTTTCAGGGTTTCCGTGAATATTTGTGCCAAGTGCGCCGCAGCTAACGCAACCGCAACACTCGCTCCCGGATCTCTAATATGCTAGAAACCGATACGGCATTGACCTTCGACTCCCCGCGTGGCTCCACGCGATGGCGCACGGTCGCGCGGAACCAAAAATCTAGAGCTATCGGAGTGAGGCGTTCAGTACGGGCCTCATATTTCACGGAACATCCAATTTACCATGCGTACCGGCACCCGCGGTGAGAAATCCGCCCACGACAGCCGTGATCTTCAGGAAGACAGACAGCCCGTCGAGTGGACGAGCTTCACGGAGGTGCCGCAGTGGCGCGCCCGGCATCAGGGCGACCTCCCGGCCTTCGTTTATCTGGCGGACGGCGAGCGGGAAACCCACCGACTGACCTTCGCGGAGTTGGATCGCCAGGCTCGGTGGGTAGCGGCCTGGCTGCAAGAGCAGGCGCTGATCGGCCAACGGGTCCTGCTGCTCTATCCGCCCGGGCTGGATTTCGTCATCGGCTTCCTGGGCTGCCTCTACGCGGGCAGCGTGGCGGTCCCTGCCTATCCGCCGCATCCCCGGCGCGTCGATCCCCGCTTGGTGTCGATCATCGAAGATTGCCGGCCCAGCGCCGCGTTGTGCGTCCAGTCTGACCATGAGCATCTCGCCGGGTGCCTGGCGGATCGGCATCTGAAGATTCTTGCCACTGATTCGGTGCCGGAACCTGTCGAGCCATGGACCGGGCAGGCCGTCGACCTCGACGCGATCGCCTACCTGCAGTACACGTCCGGCTCGACCGGTGAGCCCAAGGGCGTGATGGTCAGTCACCGCAACCTGCTGCACCAGGCTCAGTACCTTCTCGGCATCTGTCAGTACGACACCTCCAGTGTACATGTCAGCTGGCAGCCCTTCTTCCATGACATGGGGCTGGTGGGCAGCCTCGTGGAACCGATTTTCAGCGGCGCGATGGCCGTCATCATGTCGCCGGCCGCCTTCCTGCGGAATCCGATTCGCTGGCTCGAAGCCATCAGCAAGTACCGCGGCACGGGCGTGACGGCGCCCAATTTCGCCTATGACTTGTGCGTCAAGGGCACCACGCCGGCGCAACGCGAAGGCCTCGACCTGAGCTCGTGGGCAGGTGCCTGGAATGGTGCCGAGCCGATCCTGGCCGACGTGCTCGATCGTTTCAGCGAGGTTTTCGAGCCGTACGGATTTCGGCCCACCACGCATTTGCCGTCCTATGGCATGGCGGAGACGACGCTCTGCGTGACCGCGAGCCGTCTCGATCGCCTGCCTGTCATCGTCCACTTCAAGGGCTCCGCTCTCGAGCAGAACCGTGTGGAGCCCTGCGCCGCCGACGAGGTGTCGGCGGTCAGGCTGGTGGGTTCCGGCATCGCAGGGGGCGGCCTCGAAGTCGCCATCGTGGATCCGGCGACCTTGCGGCGCAGCCCGGAAGGAAGCATCGGCGAGATCTGGGTGTCGGGTCCAAGCGTCGCCGAGGGATACTGGCAACGCCCGGAACTGACCGACGCGACCTTCAACGCGCACATCGCCGAGTCGAACGAGGGGCCGTACCTGCGCACCGGCGACCTGGGTTTCCTGCACGAGGGCGAGTTGTTCGTCACCGGTCGCCTCAAGGACATGATCATCATCCGCGGCCGGAATCTGTACCCGCAGGATCTGGAACTGGTCGCGCAGCGCAGCCATAAGGCACTGCAGGCCAATGCCTGTGCCGCCTTCTCCGTGGAGGTCGACGGCAAAGAGGAGCTGGCCGTGGCCCTGGAGGTCACGCGCTCCGGGCGCCATCACCTGGATGCGGATGAGGTGTTCGAGGTGGTTCGTCGTGCCATCGGCGAGCATTCCGGTGTCGCCTTGCATTGGATAGGGCTGGTGCAGCCCAACGGCATACCAAGGACTTCGAGCGGCAAGGTCATGCGCAGGGCATGCCGTCAACGGCATCTGTCCGGCGAGCTGTCCTTGCTGGCCGAATGGCGCGCTGACGCGCGTGACGAGCCCCAGGCCACGGCCGCTCAGGTCGACGGCGGGATGTTGGAACGTCTTCATTCCTTGCTCCCGTCGGCTCGCCACCCGGTCCTCGTGCGTCATCTGCAGCAGGAGATTGCCCTCGCGCTGGAGCTTCGCGCGTTGCCGGACCCCCACATGGGCTTCGAACGACTGGGCATCGATTCCATGGGTGCGGTCGAGCTGGTCAACCGTCTGCACGAACAACTCGAGGGCGCCGTGGAGTTGCCCACGACGCTGCTGTTCGACGAGCCGAATATCGATGCCGTGGCTCGCTTCGTCGAGCAGGCTCTTTTCGGAGTCCCGGACGAGGCGGCAGTCCCGGACCGCGCCGAGCGGACACTGGACGAGCCGATAGCCGTGGTGGGACTGGCTTGCCGTTTCCCTGCCGCGCGGGATGCCGAGGCGTTCTGGCGAGTACTGGACGAGGGCATCGACGCGGTCCGGGAAGTCCCGGCAGACCGCTGGGACATCTCGCAGTACTTCGACGCAGATCCGAGCGCCGTGGGCAAGATGAGCACGCGCTTCGGCGGGTTTGTCGATGGGATCGACGGCTTCGACGCGGCGTTCTTCGACATCTCGCCGCGTGAAGCCGTCAGCATGGATCCGCAGCACCGGCAGTTGCTCGAGGTGTCCTGGCAGGCGCTCGAGGACGCCGGGATCGCGCCTGCGACCCTGGACGGCCGACCGGTCGGCGTGTTCGTCGGCATCTCGACCGGCGACTACCAGCACATGCTCGCCGACCAGGGTCCGCAGTTCACGGACGCTTTCATGGCCACTGGCACCGCGCCCAGCGCCGCGGTCGGTCGCTTGTCTTTCCTGCTGGGTCTGCAAGGGCCTTGTATCTCCGTGGATACGGCCTGCAGTTCATCACTGGTGGCGGTGCACCTGGCCGTGCAGAGCCTGCGCGCGGGTGAATGCGAGGCGGCGCTCGCCGGCGGTGTCAACGCCGTGCTGCGTCCCGACATCACCGTCGCGTTTTCCAAGGCGGGCATCCTGGCGCCAGACGGTCGCTGCAGGCCGTTCGATGACGCGGCCGACGGATACGTGCGCGGGGAAGGCTGTGGTGTGGTCGTGCTCAAGCGTCTGCGCGACGCCGAGCGCGACGGCGACAATGTCCTGGCGGTGATTCGCGGCAGCGCGGTCAACCAGGATGGACGCAGCAGTGGCCTGACCGCCCCCAACGGCCCCTCGCAGACGCGGGTGATCGCCAGCGCGCTCGCGGTGGGCGGCGTGTCACCGGCGGATGTGCAGTATCTGGAGTGCCACGGAACCGGTACTGTCCTCGGCGACCCGATCGAAGTCCAGGCCGCCAACGCGATCCTCGCCAAGGGTCGTACACCAGAGAGCCCGTGCGTGATCGGGTCGGTCAAGTCCAATCTCGGGCACCTGGAAGCCGCCGCCGGCATCGCCGGTCTGATCAAGGTCGTGCTCGCGTTGCAACACGGCACGATCCCACGCACCCTGCACTTCCACACGCCCAATGCGCGCATCCCGTGGCACGCCCTGGCGGTGAAGGTCGCCGCAGAACCCGTCCCATGGCCGGCCGGTGCGCGGAAACGCCTCGCGGGTGTGAGTTCGTTCGGCTTCGCCGGGACCAACGCGCACGTCGTCCTCGAAGAGGCGCCGCGCGAGCAGTCCGAGCAAGGAGGTGCGGCGCCGGAGCAGACCGCGGAAACGCGCCTGCTTGCGCTCTCGGCGCGGAGCGAGAAAGCGCTCGCGGATCTTGCCGGCCGTTACGCGGCGTGGCTGGAAGCACATCCCGAGTCTCGGCTGGGGGATGTCTGCCATACCGCCAACGTCGGGCGCAATCATTTCGAGTATCGCGCTGCGCTGCTGTGCAATTCGATTGACAGTGCGCGCGAGCAACTCGCGGGCTTCGTGCGTGGTGAGGCCAAGCCGACCACGATGCGTGGCGGCGTGCCACGGGAGACGCGTCCGCAGGTGGTGTTCCTGTTCCCTGGACAGGGACTGCAATACGCCGGCATGGCACGCGATCTCTACGACAAGGCGCCGGCATTTCGCGAGTGCCTCGACCGCTGCGCCGCGGTCTACGACGAGTTCGGCCGTGAGGATGGCTCACCGTCGCTGATCGAGGTGATGTTCGACCCCAACGGCGCGGACCGCCTTCGGCAGACCCGTTTCGTGCAACCGGCGCTCTATGCACTGCAGGTGTCGCTGGCGGCCCTGTGGCGCAGCTGGGGCGTCGTGCCGGACACGGTGCTCGGGCACAGCGCGGGTGAATACGCCGCAGCATGTGTGGCGGGCGCATTCGATGTGGAGGCCGGCCTCAAGCTGATCCTCGAGCGCGCGCGCCTGATGCAGACCCTGCCAGCGGGCGGGACGATGCTGTCGGTCACGGCATCCGCTGCGACCGTCGAGGCGATGCTCGCGGATGACCCCGCAACCTCGGTCTCGGCATACAACGGTCTGAACACGGTCATCAGCGGGCCGGTGGGGCGGCTTGATGCGCTGATGCAGCGGTGCGACGAGCAGGGGCTCTACTGCCAGAAGCTGCCGGCATCGAACGCGTTTCACAGCCACGACGTCGACCCTATTCTCGACCGGTTCGAGGCCTTTGCTCGCGGTATCGAGTACCGCGCGCTGACGGGGCAGCTCATCAGCACGATGACCGGTGCGCCCGTCGCCACCGGTGAGGTGCTGGACGCGACTTACTGGCGCAACCAGGCGCGCCGGCCGGTTCGCTTCACGCAAGCGGTGCAGTCGCTGTTCGAGACCGTGGGTTGTGACGTTGCGCTGGAGCTCGGACCGCAGGCGGAGCTCATCTGGTTGGCGCAGATGTGTTGGCGGCCCGAGCACAAGGTGCTGTGGACGAGTTCGCTGGCGAAGAACAGGAATGCGCGTGACCAGATGCTGTCCGCGGCGGGACAGCTCTATGTGAACGGGATGGCCCTGGATTTCGCCGCCATGGAGGGTGAATCGTCCGGTCGCCACACCAGGCTGGCCCTTCCCACCTATCCCTTCCAGCACCAAAGGTATTGGCCAGACGGGGGCTTCACGGCCCGGCGCGGGTCGAACCTGCGCCACTTGTTGTTCGATTTGGAATGGCAGGTGTCGACACCACGGCGCGAGGATGCGTCGCGATTCGAGCAGCGCACCTGGCTGATCCTGGGCGCCGCGAACGGCATCGCCGGCGAGTTGGTCGGGCGCCTGGAGGCGATGGGAAGCCGTGTGCTCCTGGCGGAACTGCCCGCGGATCGCGCTGCCATCCCGGCATGCCTGGCGGCATGCCTGCAGGAGGCCGCGGGCGACCACACCCGTCCTCTGCAGGGGGTCGTCCATCTGTGGAGCCTGGACGACGATACGTCGCCGGATAGCCTGGAAGCGCTGAAAGCGGCCCAGGAGCGCGGCGTGCTCAGCGCCCTTGCCCTGGCCCAGCGCCTGATGCGCGATCAGCTCCGGGCAGAACTGTGGTTGGTGACCCAGGGTGTACACAGGGTCATCGAAAGCGATCAGGTCAATGCGACCCATGCGCCACTGTGGGGACTGGGGAAGTCCCTCGCGCTGGGCCTCGGCCACCCGGAAATATTGCGCGGCATGCTGGATCTGCCCCGCGGCACCGATGCTGCCACCCTGGTCGAGCAGCTCTGCCAGACGCTGAAAGCCGACGATCACGAGGACCATATCGCCTTGCGGCAGGGCCAGCGATGGGTGGCACGGCTGCAGCCCGCCGCGGAACGGGTTCCTGCGAAGACGATGAGCCTCGATACGGCTGGTGCATACCTGATCACAGGCGGATTGGGCGCGATTGGTTTGCACGTGGCCGAGCGGCTGGCCAAGCGCGGAGTGCGGCACCTGGTATTGACTGGCCGCAGTGTTCCGAGTGCAGCCGCGATGCAAACCATAGGCGCGCTCGAGGAGCAGGGGTGCGTGGTGAGGACGTTGCAGGTAGACGTCACTCAGGCGCAGGACGTCGCGCGTCTCTTTGACGAAATTGCCGATTCCGGCCTGCCGCGCCTGGTGGGACTGATCCATGCGGCTGGCGCCACGGATGCAGTAGGCATCGACGAACTCTCCAGTGACCGGTTCAGCGCAATCCTGGCGCCGAAGGTCTGGGGCGCATGGTTGCTCGACCGGGAGGTCCGCGCGCGCAACCTCGATCTGTCGATGTTCGTCTGCATGTCCTCGATGGCCGCGCTGTGGGGCGCGCCCGGTCAGGCGCACTACGCCGCGGCGAACATCTACCTCGATGCCTTGATGTCTGCCCGGCATGCCGAAGGGCTGGCGGGGCTCAGCGTGAACTATGGTCCATGGCAGGGCCCGGGCGTGGCAGCCAACCAGGAAGCCAGGGAATTCCACCAGCGTATCGGTTTGCGCGAAATCGATCCCGCGGTGGCCCTCGATGCCTTGGAAGCAATCATCTGCTCGGGCGTCAGCCAGATGGCGGTCGCCGACGTCGACTGGAACACATTCATTCCGGTGGCCGAGGCGCAGCGGCCTCGACCGCTGCTGGAAGGCTGGGCCGGGGCGCCGGTGCACGCCGCTCCCGCAGCACGCGACGAGTCGTCGATCGCTCTTGCGCGTCTGCGTTCTGCGCCCGAAGCCGAGCGCGTCGGGCTGCTCGCGACCACCATCAGGAGCGCGGTGGCGCAGATTCTCAAGATCGACCTCCACGAACTCGAGGAGGACGTGTCGTGGTTCACGCTCGGCATGAATTCGCTCATGGCCGTGGAAGTCACCAACCACCTGAGACGTTTCCTCGGCCAGGGTGCGGTGACCGCCCAACTTGTGTTCGAGCACCCCACCGTTGACCAACTGGCAACGGTGCTGGCCCATTCGCTGGACGTCGATGGCGCCGGCGTGCCGGCTGCAACGGACGCCGCAGCGCCGGACCGCGGGGCCGAGGCGAGCGAGCGCCTCGAGTTTCCGGCGACGGTGGGTCAGACCGGCATGTGGTTCCTGCAGCAGGTCGCGCCGACGTCCCGCCATTTCAATCTCCCGGTCGCGGTACGGTTCTCGCGGGTAATCCGCCCGGAACTTCTCGAGCGAGCGCTGCGCGAACTCATGCTCCGGCACGATGCGCTGCGCACGACGTTCGAGATCAGGGACGGCCAGCTCCTGCAGATCGTCCAGAAACACCTGATGCCGATGTTGCGCGTGGTCGACCTCAGTGAGCATGCAAGCCCCGAGGCCGGTCTGCGCAAGCTCCAGGAAGCGGAGGCGCAGAAGCTGTTCGATCTGACGCACGGGTCGCTCGTGCGTTTCACGCTCGTCAACCTCGCGGCGCAAGACCAGGTGCTCATGATCAGCATGCACCACGGGATCTCCGACGGTGCCTCTCTGCGCGTGCTGCTGGACGAGTTTCTCGCGCTGCACGAGTCGCTGGAGAAGGGCGAGAAACTCTCGCTCCCGGCCCCGGAAGCCCAGTTCGGAGCCTACGCCGCCTTTGAGCGTCGCAAGCTCGACGCGCGCACGGTGCAAGACGACGTCGCTTACTGGCGGAAAGAGCTGGACGGCATTCCGCCGCTGGATCTGCCCTCCGATCGCGTGCGACCGGCCGTGCTTACCCAGAATGGCGATGCGGTGCTCTTCGAGCTCTCCGCCGAACTCAGCGCCAGGGTGCACGAGTGCAGCCGGAGCGCCGGGGTGACGCCGTTCGTGACCCTGCTGGCGACCTGGAGCCTGCTGCTCAACCGCTACTCCGGTCAGAGTGATTTCGGTATCGGTGCATCCGTTGCTGGCCGCGATGGACCGCAATGGGGCAGGGTCATCGGGTTCTTCCTCAACATGCTGACCTTGCGCGTGCGGCTGGACCAGGATTGGACCGTGCGCGAGCTCCTGGCGCATGTGGCCGCGGTGACCAAGGGTGCGTACGCGCACCAGTCACTGCCGATAGAGTGGCTGATTGAGCAGCTCAATCCTCCGCGGGAGCCGAGTCGCACACCGCTGTTCCAGTCGGCCCTCACCCTGCAGGTTCCTACCCATGAATTCGAGGCGCGCATGGATGCTGCGGGCATGCGGATTATCGACCTGCGGCCCGCCCGACTTGCGTCGCAGTTCGACACTACCTTGTTCCTGGAAGAGACGAGCCAGGGCTTCAAGGGCTTCCTCGAGTACAACACCGATCTGTTCGATCGCTGGCGCGCCGAGCAGATGATCGCTCACTTCAAGACGCTGCTGTCGGCACTGACCAGCCAGCCGGACAGCGCGATCGCTGCACTGCCGCTGTTGTCTCCTGAAGAAGAGCAATTCCTGCTCAGCGAGTGGAACCAGTCGGCGCAACAGTTTCCGATGGATCGCTGCGTGCACGAGCTGATTGTCGAACGGGCACGGCGTGATCCACGCAGGGTCGCGGTGGTCTGCAAAGAGCAGCGCCTGACCTACCGGGAATTGAACGAGAGATCCAACCAGCTGGCGCACCATCTGCGCAGCCACGGCGTCGGGCCCGGGACATTGGTCGGCCTTTGCCTCGATCGCTCTCCGGCCATGGTGATTGGTGTACTTGGCGTGATCAAGGCCGGTGGCGCGTACGTGCCGCTGGATCCGAGCTTCCCCAAGCAGCGCCTGCAGTTGATGCTCGATGACGCGAAGGTGGCGGTGCTCGTGACCCAGAGTGCCTCGCTGGATTGGCTTCCCGAACTGGAGGCCGTGGTGGTCTGCGTCGACCGTGACGCCGAGCGCATCGCCCAGGAATCCAACCGCGACCTCCCGCCAGTCGCCCAACTCGCAGATCCTTACTGCGTCCTCTATACATCCGGATCGACGGGCAGGCCCAAGGGCGTGGTGGTGACGCACCGCAGCCTGCTGAACTTCCTCCTGTCGATGGGCGAGAAGACGGAATTCACTTCCGCGGACGTCATCGTGGCGGTGACGACGCTGAGCTTCGACATCTCCAAGCTCGAGCTCCTGCTGCCCCTGCTGCACGGCGCGCGTACCGTGATCGCCACGCTGGAGGAGACGCGGGACGGACAGCGCCTGCAACAGGTGCTCCGCGAGAGCAATGCCACCATCATGCAGGCGACGCCCTCGACCTGGCGCATGCTCCTGGCCTCGGGTTGGACCAACCCGGAGCGGATCCGCGTGCTGTGCGGCGGTGAGGCAATGAACCAGGACCTGGCCAAGAGCCTGCTCGACGTCACTCCTTGCCTGTGGAACGTCTACGGCCCCACGGAGACGACCATCTGGTCCACGATCCACAGGGTTCGACATGCTGATCGCCCGACGGCGCCAATCGGCTATCCCATCGCCAACACGCAGATCTACATCCTCGACGAGCGACTGCGGCCGGTACCGATAGGGGTTCCGGGAGAGTTGTACATCGGCGGGGACGGGCTCGCGTGGGGCTACCTGAATCAGCCAGAGCTGACGGCAGAGCGCTTCATTCCTGACCCCTTCACGCAGCGGGTCGGCGCCCGCATGTATCGAACGGGCGACCTTTGCCAGCGCCTTCCGGACGGCAACATCGAGTACCTCGGCCGGGGCGACCAGCAGGTCAAGGTGCGGGGTTTCCGCATCGAGATCGGCGACATCGAAGCGGCCATGGCCGCATGCCCGGGCGTTCGCCAGGCCGCCGTGAGGACCTGGAAAGGTCGCGACGGACTGGATTTCCTTGCCGGGTACGTGGTCCCCGACCAGGATCACCCGCCCGCGATTGCGGACATCAAGGCCGCGCTGCGCGAGAAACTGCCAGACTACATGGTTCCCGGCATGTTCATGCTCCTGGACGAGTTCCCGCTCACGCCGAACAAGAAGGTCGACCGTCGCGCCCTGCCATCACCCGAGCAAGTGCGCGAGCTGACCCAGAATGAATTCGTCGCGCCGACGACCGAGGCGCAGAAGACGCTGGCCGAGGTGTGGAGGGAAGTCCTCGACGTGGAACGCGTGGGTATCCACGACAACTTCTTCGAACTCGGCGGGCACTCCCTGCTCATCGTCAGCATCCTGACCCGGCTGAAACAGCAGTTCGACGTCGAGATATCGATCGGCGACCTCTACCAGAACCCGACGGTCGAAGCACTGGCCGCGCACCTCGAACTTGGCAGAGGCGCCCGGGGGCAGAGCACGGCGGTCGATACGGCGGCGGCCGATACCGCGGCGTCGCCCGTCGAGGTTCATCACCAGGTGGGTGACGGCCCCACGTACACCTACCGGCAATATCGCGCGGGCGACAAGGGGCCGGCGATGGCAGCGCTCCGCGAGACCTACGGAGATGGATTCGCGCGGAATGCCGAAAGGACGTTCGACTGGAAGTACCTGGAGAATCCATTGACGCCGGCCAGTGGCCCGAAGCTGGACATTCTCGAATGCGACGACAAGATCGTAGGCATGAACGGCCGGATCCCCGTCCTGTTCAAGATCGGTACAGACGAGCTGCCGGGCGTCTGGAACGCCGATACACATGTCGTGCCGGATCACCGCAGCGTCTCGGTCTGGTTCGCCTACCAGGCCAACAAGATCGCTCCGAAGGTTTCACTCGGCATGCCGAGCCCGAACAACTACGCGATCCTTTCAGCCGCCAATGCGGTCATCGATGTTGGTCGATTCACGGATCTCAAGGCTTGCCTTGACCTGGGGCCGATACTCAAGGCGAAGGGTATCAACGCAGTGCTGTCCTCGGTCTGCGGCGGAGTCTTTTCCGTGGTTCCCAAGCTCTTCAGTGTCTATGCGAAGCTCCGCGCCAAGAGCGACATCGTGGTCGAGGAGGTTGATCGATTCGACAGCCGGCTCGATGACCTGTGGCAGTCGGTTGCCCGTGACTATGAAGGAACCATGGTACGGAACAAGAGATTCCTCGCCTGGCGATTCGATCGCTGTCCAAACCGGGACTACACGCGCTTTGTCGCAGAGAGGGATGGCGAGATCGTCGGTTACATGGTGACCCGGCATTTCCGTTGGGGCGGGTTCGGACGTGGCCGCATCGTCGATTATCTCGTGCGTCCAGGCGACACCGCCGCCTTGAACAGCCTGCTCGAGAGAGCGACCCGGGACTTCGCGTCACGTGGGATTGTCTCGATCATCTGCTCGGTCTACACGACCAACCAAGAACAACTACAGGAGTTTCGCCGGCACGGATTCCTGTACAGTCGACCAGGCTCGCAGATCTGCATCGACCGCAGTTCCCTGGCGGACACCCTGGCGGGCATCAAGCACTGGTTCTTTACCTATGCCGATGGAGACATCGATTACTGCGATGACTACTCGCAACTCGAGGGGGGCGAGGGCGGCTAGACCGCCCTGCCGGCGGGGCACTACGGGGCCGTCTCCGCGTCCTGCGGCCGATAGCCCCGCACATCGGAAAGCTGCTTGATCTCGGGAAAGAATCTGTCCATGAGATCTTTGCACCTGGCCTGCACACAGGTCTGAAGATAGTCCGGGTCAAGCTCACGCAGCAGGCCGAGTTTTGCCTCCGCCTTGTACTCGTGCGACCGGCCCGGGTCCAGCGTATCCGCCGGCACGCCCATGAACTGCGCCATCCGCGGAATATCCTGCCGGATATCCTGGGTACGAACGATCAAGAGGCGCTCGCTCGGCACCATGTCGATGACGCGGGTGTTGTGTTCACTCCAGAAACGCAGAAAGCCATCGAGGGGAAACAGCCCGCGCTCAGCCAGAACCCGGTCGCCTGCCTGATGATCGCCCGTCCAGAGTCGGTCGGCGTACCACTGGTGAAACCGCTGCTGAAACTCCTGCTGATTGCGGGCGAGCAGATGATTGAAGACGGAATCCAACCAGGAGTAACAGTCGCGAATGGTGAGTACGAACTTGGCTTGCGGAAACTCATCGAGCAACAAGTCCAGCAAGGCGTAATTCAGCCAGGACGAGTTGAGCTCCAGCCACTTGCAGCGGTCCAGGCGGCGGAGATGAGCGCGGGTATCGGGTTCCGATACGGAACCATCCGCGCGTGCCACGATGATGCGCATGAAGCGCTCGAGTTCGGGTTCGTGCCACGTGCGGTAATGCCCGGTGAACACCGCTTCCAGAGAGTGCGTACCCGACTTCGGCGTTCCTACACCGAAGGCGTGAAAGCGTCTGGGCTTTAAATACGGAAACGTCCAGTAACGGATGAAGTCCTTGATCTGATCCATCGTATTCATGCGTGGCGGTGGGTCCCAGGTGTGGGCCGTATCCACGGAAAAAGCCGTGGTTTCGGCCGTCTATTGTCCTTTCTCAGTCTACCTGATTAACCGGAGGACCGAGAAGCTGGAGACTGTCAACCATCGTGGATGGACGAACTGCATCGGGGACGGCAGGGAGCTCGAGCGCTGTGATGGATCCGGCCGGTGCAGCGACGGAACAAGCGCCGGGACGGATAGTGCGGCATGGGGCAGACCGGACGTGACGCGCATCACAATGCACCGTCGCGGGATTACCTAAGCGCGGCGCGGATGACATCGCGAGGGCTGCATCGTCAGCGCGTACTGATGCTCATCGCCCCGTACGCATGACCGCGTTCACCCGTCTTCCGCACGGTCGAGTGCGTCCAGCGCCGCCCGCAGTCGTGGGCCGAACACCTCGATATTCTCAGACGTGAACATCGTCAGATGCGTCAGCCGGGTGCCGTCACGACGCGCCGTGAATTTCTCAACCTGCGGCGGTACATCGCACAGCCGGGCCCATCTCTCTGCGCGATCATCTTCGGACACTTGAAAATAGAGCACGCGGCAAGAGGTTCGAGTGCGGCGCGCATAGCGTTGTACGAGGCGCATGTTGTTGGCACGGACCCGCGCCTGGTGCAGCAGGTTCAGGCCACTGCCTGGCATGAACATGCGCGATTCGCTCGAGCTGAATCGTTCGATGACCAGTGGAAGCGCCCAGTCGCAGAAATCCGCGACCGAGCGACGGCGAACCTCCTGCGGGATTGCTACGTCGGGCAGCAAGAATCTGATGAGGGGCACCAAGTCACGCACCGTGTGACAATGGCGCGGGCGAAGGGCGACATTCAGTCGAACGGCGATGTCCCGGATATCAAACACCCTGTTGATGATCGGAATCCGCTTGCCAACCTTCGGATGGCGAGATGCCCAGTTCGCTAAGGCATAGGACAGGCGCTTGCGCGCGGCGGTGGCTCGGCTGGCGACAAGACCTGAATCGAACATCGCAACCGCCAGGACCTCGTCTCCCGATTCGATCAGCCTGGCGCCCATCTCGAAGGCCACCGCTCCGCCGAACGAGTAGCCACCCAGCAGGTAGGGCCCGCTGACATTCAGGGCCTTCAATCCACGAATGTAGTGTTTCGCGGTCGCCTCGACGCTGTCGAAGAGCATTTCCCCGTCACTCAAGGCCGGCGATCCGATCAGGATGAGGGGACGATCCTGGATGTACTTGAGGAGCCTGAGATAAATCCAGCCATGCCCACTCGCCGGGTGGACGAGTACGAGCGGTGTTCTGGGCCGGCCTTTTCCGACTACGGTGATATACGAATCCCTGGCGATGCCCTCGAGAATCCGCTCTGACTGTTCGCGAACGCTCGCACACGCCAGAATCTGCTCCTGCGACACGCGCGAGTCGATCACCTCATTGATGGCGCCCGCCGCCCGGACCGCGGCGATGGAGTCCGCACCGAGGTCGACAAAGAGATCTTGATCTTCATGAACCTCGATTCCGAGGACCTCACTCCAAATGGCCAGCAGGCAGTCTCGGACGCTTTCGTAGTCGGCCGAGCCGGGCTTTACAGTGCGATGGTCATCCGTCGGCGTATCGCGTCGGTGAAGAGAGCGTAGGCGCCCTTCGAGATACAGGCGGCGGTTCTCCGGGCGAGAAAGCTTGCCGGAAGTACTTTTGCGTAAGGTGCCTGGTCCGCAGATCGAAATGTCCGATGCCGATATTCCCATCCGCGCGTCGATAACCCGGCTTATCTCGTTGCGCAACTGTAGCGGGTCGATTCTGTCGTCCACCCGCTCCGCACAAATCACGATGCTCTCGGTACCAAGCGCATCGTTGTCCACGCCAAAGGCCACAACACGCCCGGGTTTGCAGCCCGCCACGCCCTGTACCACTTCTTCGACATCCGCAGGAAAGACGTTGGCGCCATTGATGATCATCAGGTCCTTGCTGCGGCCGCAAACGAACAACTCGCCCGCTACCAGGTACCCGAGATCTTCCGTGCGCAGCCAACCATCATCGGTCAGCGGAGAAGGCCATGTCGAACCAGGAACACTCAGGTACTCGCGTATCTGAAAGTCGCTCTTCACCTCGATCTCACCCACGACCCGGTCCACGCTCGTGCCGCGGATGCGAACGCTGACGCCTTCCAGGGGATACCCGCAAGACGCGACCACCACGACGTCATCGCCCGAGCGCCCGGCAGTCACCTCGGCCCGGTTGTGCTGCCCGAACATACCGCGGTCCAGACGCTCGAATCGCACTTCCTCGCCAAGCCGGGTCTGGGACACGCCGCAGGTGTTCTCCGCCATGCCATAGGCCACCTGGAGTTGCGCGCGGCGCACGCCGTGGTCGGCGAACCTCTGCACGAACTCGTCGAAGGTGCGAAGGCGAGCCGGCTCTGCGCCAAAAAGAAAAGCCCGTACATGGGATAGGTCGACGCCGGTGATTTCTT
The DNA here is from genome assembly GCA_019747795.1 of Gammaproteobacteria bacterium. Lineage (GTDB taxonomy): Bacteria > Pseudomonadota > Gammaproteobacteria > JADJYF01. The sequence goes on from JAIEQK010000113.1 coordinate 29,578, forward strand.
CGTCTCGAATGCGCATCGCGCAGTAGGAGTAGGCGAAATTCGGCTGATAACAATAATCAACCGAGTAGTCTTGAATGACTCGAAACAGGAAGGCGGGGTTCTGCAGCCATTCAAACGGGTCGAGCAGAACCGGCACGGCACCAACCGAGAGGGCTGACAGAAAACAGCGAACCAAACCGCCGTCGTGATACAGGGGGGCCCACGAAACAATCTTGTCGTTCGGCTCCAGGGCAATGGACTTAGCGAAACTTTGACTGTGCTGTCTCAGCATCTCGTGGGAAATCGCGACGCCCTTTCGTGCTCCCATGGTCCCAGAGGAGAACTGCAGGAACATCGGCCCGTCTGCCGACGTTGCCAGGTCCGCCGGAGTGAACCCGCCAGTCAGCCGGCTGTCGGGGAGCGCTACGCATACGCACTCGCTTCCAATGGAGTGCAGGGCCTCCTTGGCTCGGTCGAAGAAGTCGGTGGCGCATAGAAGCCATCGTGCGCCACTCGACTGGATGACCGAGCAGAACATGCTGAAGAATGCGCTCTGGTTCTGCTTGGGTGACGGGTAGGAGAGCACGGTTGGTACGGCACCGGCACCCAGGGCGCCGAGGAGTCCCAACGACTGTTCGGCGGGCTTTCGCGCGAGAATCGCCACCACGTCGCCGGCATGAATCCCCGTCTCGCGCAGGAAGGCCGCGAGTCCGGCCACGCTGTCCCGCAGCGCGCTCCACGAGAACTCGATGGTCGGTGAATGAGGCGAGGCACAGATCAAGGCGACGTGGTCGGGATGGCTCACCGCCCGGGCCTGCATTACCGCCATCAGACTGGACATATAACTGGGTGCTTAAGGCCAACGGTTGAAGAAGGCGAAAACCCTCGGGCAGCGCGCGCAGAGGTGGGCGAGCGCGTCCGATGGAAAGGCGCAGGCACTTCGCGCAGCGCAGCCCATATCCTATCAGTGAGTCCGGCGGTAGTTGGCGTTACGCCGCCGGCGAGCGGCGCTGCAAAGCCAAGCTATGCGTCGCCGTCCTTCGCGGGGCGAATCACCTGCCTGCCGCAGATGGACGCGGTAGATCTCGAGCAGGCTTGGCGTGGTCCTGTTGATGACAAGGCACGAAAATTCACAATTGCCTGGTCCCGGATGGAAGGCAGGACCTCAGTCAGGCTTCCCGCCGGGCAGGCGTTGCGGAAGCTGAAGTGCTTCAGTGGCGACCGCTGCCCTGCCCGGGAACGGCACCACGAGCGTGTCCCCCGGACGAATGGGGGTGTCGGGGAGCGCGGAGATCTCGACCGGCGACCCTTCATCCAAACGTCTGATGACGTATCGCTCTTGTTCATCGCCCGGTTTGGCGCCACCGGCGGCGCCTGACATCAATTCGAGCCGCTCGGCGCTCTTGGTCAAACGAATCAGGTTGCGCGTAAGCCGAGAACGCACTTCGACCAGATCGGACGCAATACTTTCGGTTCTTTGTGTGCGTATGTTGGTGATGCCTTGCTCCGCCAGATTGCGGCCCAGCTTGGCGTCGAGAATCATTACCGAATTCTGCCGCAGGTCGCGTTCGGCTTCGATCGCGTTGATCTCGAACTGAACAAGGTCAAGGCGCGCGATTGCGCCCTTATCGACTATCGTTCGGAAAGCGGCGACCCGTTTATCTATCATGTCCCGCTTACGCTCGAGGGACTCGCGTTCAGCCGAAAGCTCCGTGATTTCACTGCTGTACTCATTCAGGCGCGCAGACAGTAAGCGCACCTGTCCCTCCACCATCCGCGCACGAGCACGGAACAGCGCCATCTCGCCGGAAACGGCTTCGTTCACACGCGAATCGTTGACGCGCGCTTTGACGTCCTCAGGCAGCTGTATTTCGGGTAACGAGTTCTGTTCCGCAACGAGTCTCGCTTCGCGGACGACGTCTGTAAGGTAGGAATCGATCAAACCAGCGAGGACTTCCTCCTCTCGCGAGCGCTCGACCGATGAGTATTTCGTGGCGGTCCTGGCCGACATTCGACCGCCTGCCACGGCGATGGCAGACAGGACTGTCAGGCCGCTTTGGTAGGGATAGCCGCCGGCACTCTCCACGTCGCCGACCACGTAGAACGGACGGAATTGCAGTATTTCTATGTTCACGCTGATGGTCGGTGCCACCGGCCCATCGCTGGTCAAGATTCCTGCATATGCCGCGGCAATCTGCTCCTCGGCGTGTGGTACATCGAGTCCCGAAGCGTGAAACTGACCGACCAGCGGCATCGATATTGCCCCCGAGGGCGATATCGTATAGACCGTCGAGAGATCCTCTCGACCATAAACCGCAACCCGAATCCTGTCTCCTGGGCCGAGGACATACTCTTCTTCAGCCGCAGAAGCGCATGAAACAACGGCGAACAACAGCAGCGAGAGCGTAAGCTTCAGAACGTGATCTCGACGAGACAGACGTGGCCTTACGTGCTGCTCGGACCGCGCCTGGCCGGGCAGTCCTCCGGCGTGCGCATCGATTGATCGGCGCCTGCACGCACTCCGCGATTCGAATGGCCTTTCACGCATGTTTTGAACGCTCTTCCTTCAAGGTTCTCCACCCGAGCACCGGTTGCCCTCAGGCGCGGCGCACATAGATGCTGAGTGAGGACGTACGGCCGAAAGCTACCACCGCTGCCATCGCTCGCGTGGCATGGCCGCCGGACAGCGCAGCCGAGGCTGCAAAGTTCTCATTAACCGGTGTCTTTCCTCGAGGCGAGGGCCCATTCTAACCGGCCGCCCGCGGGAAGGGCCATTGCCGATAGCGGCCCGAAAAGTCAAATTTCGTTCGAAGCGTAGGCCGACGCGACCGCGGGTGCCTGCATCCAATGGTCAAGGGCGGACAGGTGTGCTGGGCCGACGGCGTCGACATCGAGCGCCAGGGCGTGGCGTGGACGACGAGCAAGCGATTCGCGCGCCGGTGGCGCGCGCCCGGAGTGGCGTCTCGCCCGGCCGCCTCCATCGATTTCACACCCGGGGTCAGAATGAGACCGTCGGCCGGCACAGCACCAGTATTGGGGCCGACTGGCAAAGACTCGGCAGTCAGTTCGACCGGCGCTTACCGACCTATTTTTCGCGCCTGTCCAGGGCCGTTGGTCACCGCGGCGACTCGTCTACTCTTCGCCGAGAACGGGCGCCGGAGCGGCGGTCGAGCGGGACCATGCAGGTCAGGATGAGTGAAGCAAAGACAAGACTGTGAAGGCTTTGCGAGTGCGCGCAAACGGTCTGGCAAGGTTCGATGAGCCCACGGGTCTCGTTCAGAAAGTGCGACCTGCTTAAGAGTTATCGTTGCCGCTCGGGCTAGCATCCAAAGGGCGCGCACCAGGCCGAATCCCACAACAAGGCCGGACACGCAGACTATCGCGCCGCCCGCCATGGCGGTGCCGGACCAGGGAACGTCAACGCTAGACCAGTGGAGGGAATTCCAATGCTGTCACCATCCAGGCGCGCGCAGTGTGCCGCTGTCCTACTGTGCTCGGCTACCGGCGTCGCGCAGGCCAGTGGGGTCGCCAATCTCGTCATCAACGGCTCCATGAATTTTGTCCCCGGCAGGGCAGGGCCGGTGGGATGGGAACTGCTGCGGCCCACGGGAGAGTCGTTCAACACCTTCACCCCTTCCAATCTCAGTGGTGACGGCGGCACCTACTTCGGCATACAGGATCTCGACTCCTCTGCCTCACGCATCAATGCTATCGGCCTCAAGCAAACCATTTCAGGTCTCACTGTCGGCGGCCGGTACACGCTGCGGTTCGAGTCCAATGAAGACCACACCAACCCCAATTTCCTGGCGCAGTGGCGCGTGACCTTCGGCGACGAGACACGCTTGAGCACACTGACCAACACCACCTGGGTGACCGACATCATGCATTTCACCGCCAGCAGTGCGGTGCAGACCCTGCAGTTCGTCGCCACGTTCCTGCCTGGCGCGTTTCCGCAGATCCTCAACATCGACGGCGTACAACTGACGGCCGACGCCGCACCGGTGCCGCTACCCACCTCAGCCTGGTTGCTTGCGCCGGCGTTGGTTGGCCTGGCGCGCGTGGCGAGGAAGCGCCGCGGCTGAGGCGTGTCATGAGCGTGGTCGTGCAATGGCAGGAATTGCTGGCCACGCTGCCCCAGCGCGTGCTCGGCCTGAGCGTGTGGCTGCTGGCGATGGCGGCCGTGCTGGTGCCGCTGGAACGGCGCTGGGGCTTGCGTCGCCAGGCCGTGATACGCGAGCAGTTCGGCGACGACCTCGTGTATTTTTTCCTCGGGGGCATCGTACCGGTATTCATCGTGGTGCTGGTCGCCGACCTGTCACAGTGGGCTCATACCCATGGTCCGGCCATCCTCCGAACGTGGCTCGCGGCGCTGCCGTTCGGTTGGCGCGTGATACTGACCATCGTCGCCGCTGAGCTGGTCTTCTACTGGGCACACCGCTGGTCCCATGAATGGCCATGGCTGTGGCGCTTCCATGCCATTCACCACAGCCCGAAACAGATCGACTGGCTGGTCAACACTCGCGCCCACCCGCTTGATCTCGCTTTCTCGCGCAGCCTGAGCACGCTCGTGCTGTCGCTGTTGGGTATGGGCGTGATGGGAGCCAGCGATGAAACGGGAATGGCCACGCTGCTTGCCGTGGTGGTGGTGTTCAACACCAGCTGGGGCTTCTTCATCCACAGTAACCTGCGCTGGCGGTTCGGCATTCTCGAGCACCTCATCACCACGCCCGCGTTCCACCATTGGCATCACGCCACCGGCGCGACGATGTTCGTCAACAAGAACTATGCGGGGCTGTTGCCGTGGATGGACCGCCTGTTCGGTACCTATTTCCTGCCGCCAGGTCGCTATCCGAAACGTTATGGCATCGATACGGCGGTGCCGGACAACTTGGTCGATCAACTCCTCGATCCCCTGAGGCCATCGCGACGCCCGCAGGACGGAGACGAGAACGCGGCGCACTAGCGTGCGGGGCTGACGGCGCGGCGTTCTTCGGGGGTCATGGGTGATGAAGGCCCGCTGTGCGGGCCCGCGCCCGGAAGGATGGATGACCATGCGCTTGCTGCGCATGGTCACCCTGCGGGGCGCCTGCGCTTCGCTCCGGCGTCCTGATTCGCTTCGCAAATCAGTCGAACGAGAGGTTCTCTCCTGGCCAGACGACCCATAAATGAAAAGACCCGCGCAAGGCGGGTCTTTTCATTTATGGCGCGCCCGGAAGGATTCGAACCTCCGACCCCCTAGTTCGTAGCCCAGAACTGGAAAGCCAAGTCGCTGAGTTAATTGGTAACTTGGCGGTCGCGCCCGTTGCAATTCGCACGACCTGGTAGAGCTCATCTCGACTGAGCCCGGCAAAATCTGGGCAGCCGTTTGGGCCAGCGCTGGTCAGCATGCCATTCGCTCTTGGCGAGCGGCTTTATCCCCCGAGGCGACTTGGCCAACATTCAACAAAATCACGTGCCAGATTCGCAACCGTTTGATTGGCATCGCAAATTGATGCGCTTTCGCGGACTAGTTGCAGTTCGCTTTGTCCCAGAAAAACTCCAGGACAGCCCGCCGGATTCAACACAATACGAAAATTTGATCGGGTTAATTCACGGTGCAATTGGTGGGTCAATCCGCTATGCAAATCAATAGCGCCGCGCAGCATTCTCATAGCAAGCTCCAGTGGCCCTTCATGGCGAGCCCGCATGCGGTTACGTGACGGCGTCTTGTCGCTGGAAAGTTCGGTGACTTAGTGCGCTTGCCACCCGCAGGACGGCTGGGCACACAGGATGGGTGGAAGCGATTGGTGGCTGAAACTTGGGCAACAACCTCGACAAATTTCACGCGGATTACGTCGCGTGCTCGACGCGCTGACAGCCAACTCGGGGTTGGCCGTTCACAGGCTCACGTATGGGCGAGTCCAGCCGACGTGCCAAACTCGTCGAGGGTTGGGCCGCTATTTGAATTAAGCAAAATTCGTGCCGGCACTAGGGCGTTGTTTCCATACGGACGGCTCCCGGGCCAATGACTAAGATGCTCCCAGTTGCGCCAGTTGCGGGCCGAGAATGCCCGGCTAAAGCGCCTAATGGCCGATCTGACGCTGGATCGGCATGTGCTTCGGGAAGCAATTAAAGAAAGATCTGGCGGCGTCCAGACGGCGGGATTTCGTGCGATGGACCCGGCACTGCTTCAAGTTAAGCATTCGGCGCTCGAGCACGTTGGTAGAGTTGCGCAATGAAACCTCAAACTACCGGTCGCAGGCGCGGGCCAGCGCGGTGCTGCACGGGCAGATCCTGGAGCTGGCGTTGACCCGGCCCCACTCCTTACGAGCGCCGTTCCCAAACGGCGACGTTCACTGCGGTGTGCTGAGCAGCAACGTACAAAATCACATTGCCAGCTAGTAGTTTGTCGCTAGAAAACGTCGACGCTACATGGAATACTTTTTCACAGCTTCTTTTCTATTCGCCCGGACAAAGACCCGGTCTTGCGGTGATCAATAAGAGAAATCATGGACGTTTCCGCCAACTCTACCCGAACTACTGTTTCGGCGAGTCTGCAAGAGACCGTCACCGCGGACCGCGCGATGCCAGGTTCCGAGGATTCCGTCCGCTGCAAAGCTACGATTTTTCTTCACGCGAATCTCGAAACGGCTAGCACGGGGGCGAGACGTCGAACTCGCTCGAGTGGTCAATTCCGATGGCTTGATTTCGATTAGGAAGTTGGCGAGGGGCGTGGAAATGAATAATCGAGTATGTGCCGTTCTAGCCATTGCAGTGTCACTAATTTCTTGTAGCACCAATCCAGTGTCTACGACTGGCTACGCCGACTCACAGTCGGGTATTCCCTACCACCTTCCTCGAGCCATCATGCAAGTCGAAATTAACATTCAGCGGCAAGATGGAAAATACAAAGATATGACAGTCACCGTAACGCCAAATCTTGTTCCAGATAGACGCAGGCTCTTCTACCTTCGCTCAGATTACGACTGGACGTTCACATCGGACCACAAGGTTGCCATTACAAACGGACTGTTAAGCACAATTAATACGGTTGACGAAGGAAAAGTCGGCGAGATTCTTCAGGCAGCTCTCGAAGGCGCAGTCAGCGTTGCTAAAATTGCAACAGGCGGCGTCGCTCAAGCAGGGGATTCGGATCCATTTTTGACAACTGCACCAGCAATAACCCAGCGTGAGATCGCCGCTGTTCTTGAAAGCACTCGTGGCGATAAGTACACGTTTACCTATGAGGCCGATCAAAGTGCCAGCACGACATACAAGATTCCGGGGACAGATGGTCTCTTGTATGTCCTATCGGCAATGAGTTTGCCACCAATCGATGGTTCGCAGCATTTCGTCGCGGACGCGGACTCGTTTGAAGGTATTTATGCAAAAAGCCTGACGCACGCCGTTGTGACGACTAATTTGACGTTGTCTGGCACTCTGCTGCTCGAGCGGAGAAGAATGGCGTACGAGACAGCAATTGCAAGCGCCAAAGAAACAATCGAAAAGCGCCAACGTCGGCTAGACGACGCAATGACTAAGCGGAACGACACTTGCTCGGGGATACCTACTTCCGCATGGATTGATTTACTTTCGATAAATACAGCAATTAATAATCTGCCTGATGACACTGCTCCTGCGAAACGCGAACGTTATGGCGCGTGCAAGGACATGCTTGTCGCTGTAAAGAAAATTGAGGACGGCGGAGCAGATGAGGACCGAGAGCGGGACAATCTAAAGGCGGCCCAGCTAGAGCTATCGAAAATCAAGCTAGGCGATCTCACGCTTAATCAATTTAATGGGGTCGTCATGGTGCCCGACCCCGATCGCGATGTTCGGATTCCAATTAACCGCGCATCCATTGGTAAGACGACTAACAGCATCACGCTCTCGAACGGAATCCTCACCGGTTACAATATGGACCGGCCTGCGGTGGCGTTGGAAATCGCGAAGGGAGTTAGAGATCTATTAAAGGGAATAGTCGAAATACCATCGGAATTAATCCAGTTTAAGATTGATACGACCGGTAAGGCGACGGAGTTGGCGCAAAAGCAGACGGCCCTAGAGGACGAGATCGATAAGCTAAAGGGAACTCAACGTGAAACTACCGAGGCGAGTCGACTGACTGCCCTCGCGCAGAAGCAGAATGAATTACAGGAAGCCCTTGATGAACAGAGTGTGGACGCACGTCGCGTTAAGGAATTGCAGTCTCATCTGCAACGCATTGAAGCGGAGTCAAAGGTCAGTAGTGCTGAAGAACAACAGAGGCTGACCCGCCAATCAGAAGTATCTGCGCTGAGGAAGAAAGTCTACGAAGCGCAGAAGGAGGAGTTCGTTGCACAGAGAGACGCGCTAGCCGAGAACGACGCCCAACGGGTTGAGCTCAATAAGCGCATCGGAGAATTGCAGCAACTAATAAATATCGAGCAGAAGGAAATCGAATTGCTACGGTTAAATAAAGAGCGAACCGACCTGGATACTCCAGTAAATGCCTCCGCGGGAAGTGTCCCGATTGAAGTTCAGGATGCTGAGTTTCCGTCGGCTGGTGGTGAATAAGTTCATTGCCACTCAGAAGTTTGTCCAAATCGTAGACGTGGTGCGAGGATATCAGTCGCTACCGTCGAAACCTGCAGGAATTGAAATCGCATCACTCAGAGCCATCCATCGGACGTGGCTTCGCAGTCCACACCTTAAGGGTCTGGGAATAAGCCTTAGGCGTAAAGGGCGTCACAAAGAGACCGCTCTCATCGTGAAGATCTACGTCTATGACTAGGCTCCTTACCATCAGGCAGCGATTCCGGGGAGCATGGAGATCTCGCCTTCTGGCTCAGTTGAGACTGAGGTAGAGGTTGTGCCACCTTCGTTCTCAATGGGTTTCGACTATCGGGATCGGCCTATAAGGCCCGGGCTCAGCATTAGTCATGAGACCAGTATCGCTCCAGGGACTCTCTGCGCGCGTGTCACCCGCACCATCGGGGACCGGCGGGGGCAGGACTTCCTCTTTAGCTGCCAGCATGTGCTATTCCCGGGACTAAAGGCGAGCTACGACTCATATCGGATCGTGCAGCCAGCGCTACGGCAATACAGAGACAGTGGGGACGCGGAAGTCGTAGCGCGGCAATACCTACATGCAGGCTTGCAAGTCGATGGAATTAACGAGGTGGACGCGGCAATAGGGCTAGTGCGCAGAGGAGAGGAGGCATTGATAACAAATACACTGGCCGAGTCCAATTTCACTATCGACGATACAGATTGGATATTTGATGTTGGCGACGAAGTCGAGATGTACGGCGGAGCTAGCGGTAAGCAGAGAGGAATTATCGTCGATCTGTACAACAGTGAGGCACACTTTTATTCCTTAGCGCCTAATAACGTTCGTGAAGTTAGGTTTCGCAATATTGTAAAGTGTGCATATTCAAATCAAAAAGGCGACAGCGGCGCTCCGGTGATCCTCGCCCGAAACAAGCGCTTGATAGGGATGCACTTTGCCGGAAATGGAACCCATGGTTACATATGCCGGATTGATAAGGTCTTCGAGTCTTTGCGAATTCGTTTAGCGAGGTAGCTTTGAAGTTCTATGGAGGTAGTGACATTTTATAGTCAACTGGTCGGCAGCGATGCCAATGGGATTAGTGACGCGCTAATCGGGATGCTAATTGGATTGGCTGCAGTCGGTGTGGTCTCCATGGCAGTCGTCGAAATACTGAAGGCATGCTATCTGAAAGCCCTATTTAATAGCGTAATGTTTCGATTGTTTATTCAAGACCGAAGCGTGCGCAAAACGGTCGCAAGCTTGGCAGTCGGCGGAGGCGTGATATCGCTCTATTCACTTAACGCAGACGTATTAGTTCAGCGATTACAAGAGATCATTCAATCCAGCTTATTTTACCCGACCGCTGGCAATAAGCGCGTTGTGGGAGCAGTCCTTCTCGCTCAGCGCACGGGCGATGAGCGAAGCGCACTTCTAGAGCAGTTCGATAAGGACTGGGAGATGCTCACTTGCATGACAGGTGGAGCATCGCCAGAGTGCGACGCGGCCCGAGAGCGAGTGATGCAAATAGCTTTCGCGAATCTGAAAGGCCTTCAAATTAGATTGACGGATATTTGGGAGCTAATGCTGAAGATGTTAGCTATCGCCACTAGCATCGTGCTCATTATGCTCTTCATTAAATACCGACACATCGAAATTTCTTGGAAAGCGTGCGTGTTTGCGGTGTTCGGCGGGATGATTGCTCCGGTGGCGCACGACTTGCTGTCGATGGTCCGCGATAAAAGGATTGTGTTCTAAGAGTGCTTGTGACTTAAGGCAAGCGTCCGGGCAAGGCACCTTGCTCTTCGCGAAGGAAGAGATTAGGCCGGGTGCCAGCGGTGAGGCAGTAGCCCCGAACTGGAAAGCCAAGTCGCTGAGTTAATTGGTAACTTGGCGGTCGCGCCCGTTGCAAATAGCACGACCTGACAGGGTTCATCACGACTGAGCCCGGCAAAATCTCGGCAGCCGCTTGGGCCGGCGCTGGTCAGCATGCCATTCGCTCTTGGCGAGCCGCTTTATCCCCCGAGGCGACTTGGCTTGTCAACGGCAACCCAAAATTCCCCAGTTTGGTAACCTAAATTTCCCCACCCGGTTGAGTTTCATCGTCGTGTGAGC